>JADGNY010000025.1 GCA_017883235.1 Thermoanaerobaculia bacterium
CCCATGAATGGCCTCGTGGAGCCCATGAATGGCCTTGCGGAGCCCATGAATGGCCTTGCGGAGCCCATGAATGGCCTTGCGGAGCCCATGAATGGCCTCTGGGGTGTTCAGCGACGATTATCTGCTTGGCCCCGCAGTTCTAGTTGACGCCGGACCGACCGTTATGCCGGCTCTTTTCGCCAGCGTGATCCAGATCACAACCCAAACCTCCTCCCACCCCTACACTTCCGCAACTCAGATGCCTTAAGAAACACCCTACAGCCGCAAGTTTTCCAAAGAGGGCGTACCCGGGTACGTCCTCTTTTTTTTTCAAAGGAGGAAACGGTGAAACAGCATTCAGCTTCGTCTCTCATTCTCTCGATCATGGTGTGGCTCGCGGCATTCGCGATGGTGCCCTCGACGGCGGTGGCGCGGCAGCGCGCCGCGGCAAAATCGGAGGAGATCGTCGGAATCGTCACCCAGGTGTCGGCGACCTCGGTGACGATCCGGACCGGGACCGCCGACCGTGTCGTACGCCTGACCTCCACCACGATCGTGCGCCTCGACGATCAACCGTCGACCGTTTCGGCCATCGCCGCCGGCGACAAAGCCGAAGCGCATACCCAGACAGAGACGGACGGCACGAGCATCGCTCTGACGATCGAAGTGGAGTCGCATCCATCCACGGAGCTCGTAGGGACCGTGAAGTCGCTGACAGCGACCACGCTCACCGTCACGACATCGACCGGAGATGTCGCGATCACGCTGACGGCCGATACGCGCTTTCTCATCAATGGGCACTCCGGCGCGGCGGCCGACGTTCACACCGGCGACCACGTCGAAGTCGAGGTTCGCGAGAATACCGACAAGACCCTGACCGCGCTGGTGGTGAAGGTTCAGATCAACTCTGTCGACATCCGCGGCGTGATCACGGTATCGAGCGCGACGTCGATCACGGTCAAGACCTCCTCGGGGGACGTCGTCGTCGGCCTGACCACATCCACGCTCATCCGGATGCAGGGGAAGGTGGTCAACCCATCCATGCTCGTCGTCGGCAGCCGGGTGGAAGTGGAGGCGGTGCAACAGGCCGACAAGAGTCTGGTGGCGGTCAGCATCAACGTCGAGAGTCCCAATTCGCTGTCCGAGGCGGAAGGAACGGTCACCGCGGTCGGTGCCGACAACCTGACGGTCCATACGAAGTCGGGCGATGACGTCAAGTTCACCGTGAACACCGACACGATCATCCGGGCGGAAGATCAACGGCTCGGCCTCTCGGACATCAAGGTTGGCGATCACGTCAATGTTGAGGCTCGGGTGAACACGGATGGAACGTTCACAGCGCTGCGCATCGAGGTGCAGAGCGGGAACGGCGGAGGGAATGGCGACGGCAACGGCAACCACACCGCCGAGCTGACCGGACTCATCACGTCAGTCTCCTCGGCGTCGATCAGCGTGACCCCCACGGGCGGAAAAGCGGTGGTGGTGAACATCAGCTCGACGACGATCATCCGTCACGGCTCGACCACGCTGCACCTCGCCGATCTGAAAGCCGGCAATCTCGTGGAAGTGCAGGGGCAGCTCAACACTGACGGCTCGATCAGCGCCACGCTCATTCAGGTTGAGGACGTCGTGAACACTCATCCCGAACCGGTGGAGGTCGACGGCACCGTGACCGCGGTTTCGTCAACCTCGCTGACCGTCAACGCCGAGGGTCATTCCGTGACGATCGGCCTGACATCGACAACGGTGGTGAAAAACGGCGACCACACCGGATCGCTGTCGGATCTGAAGACGGGGCAACGCGTCGAAGTGAACGCCAATCGCCAGACGGATGGAACCCTGGTGGCGACGCAAGTGAGGATCGATCACTAACTGAGTTACGGACGGAGCGCTGGCGTCTCGCCGGCTGGCTGGGCGGCATCTCGCCGCTGAGGCTTTACTGGGTGTGAGCTGGCGGGCGGGCGGCGGCGAAAGCCGCCCGGGCAGCCGGCGAGACGCCAGCGCTCCGTTACTTTGCTGATCGACGGTGACAGACTTACATCCTCGCCTACCGCCCCCTCATCCGCCTGTCGGCACCTTCTCCCCCAGCTGAAAAGCGCTGGGGGAGAAGGGCTCTCGATGGGAGGGCATTGCCAAGCACGAGAGAGTGGAGGACCTTCGAGCATCTAACAGCTGTAGATCTGCCTCGTCCCAAGATTCGCTACTCTCCAATCGAGAATCCTTCTTCCCCGCGTTCTTCACCGTTGATTCTTGGCAATCTCTCTAATCGAGAGTCCTTCTCCCCCAGCGCTTTTCAGCTGGGGGAGAAGGTGGCGAAGCCGGATGAGGGGGCCGTGCTCGCGCGATCTGAATCGCGTCACTCCTCGGCGAACCACGAGCTTCGCTCGTCCTGATACGCCGACATCTGCACCTCGGGCTCACCCGGAAACACTTCCCCGACCACGCGTTTCGTTTCTTCGATCCGGTCGGGATCGTTGATCACGATCCAGGCGTGATCGAGAGTTGCCTCTCGCAGCTCCTGCACGATGACGCGCAGGGTCTGGTCGAAGCGGAGGCGGGCGTGGCCGGTGGCGAAGACGGGGAAGGCGACGCTGCGGCAGTTTGCCTCGGCGGCACGGAGAAGAGCGTTGGCGACACAGGTACGGACGATCTCGGCGGACGAGTGGTGGCGGGCGTCGCTGGCGACGCAGTGGATGATCGCTTTGGCCGGAAGATCGCCGGCAGTGGTGAGGTAGGCGGAGCCGGCCGGGAGATGCGTGTTGCCGGTCCGTCGAAACTCAGCCCCGACGATCGCTTCGCAGGCTCTCAGGATGGTAAAACCACCGCGCGAACGCACCGAACCCCCGGTGCCCATGGCGAGCGACAACCGGGGGTTCGTCGACGTGCAGAGTGCCTCGGCGGGGACATCGCAGAGGTCACCGACGAAGATGGTGAGTTTCACGGATGCCAGCGGAAGTAGATGCCGTAACGCGTAGCCTCGAAGTTTCCGAACGACGGCGTGGCTTCGTCGTACTTGTCGCGGTTCCATTCGGCGGCGACACCGGTCTTCGACTTGAAGTCGTACGTGAGGCGAAGACTGTAGCGGTCGATGTCGAAGGGGGTCGTTCCCCCATTCGAGAATTTGCCCAGGCTGCCGTCGAGTGAGAAAGGACCGCGCAGGAAGCTCAGGCCGCCCTCGTGCGCTCTGCCGTTCTCTTTCTGGATCGATTGATCGATGGTGAAGTTCTCCGGGTGGATGAAGCTGATGTTGCTGTCGGCACGGAACTGCGAGAGCGAGCCGCGCAGGTGCAGCCATGCCACCGGCGCGATCTCGAGGTCGCTGCTGTACTGGCGCATCCGTGCGTCGAAGCCGGTGGTGGGGACGTCGTTGCTCTGATTCGTACGCTCGGCGGTGAAGCCGGCGCGGACGAAGTTCTTCGGCGAGGTCCACGATCCGCGGATGCGGAAACGGTTGCGGTCGAGAAAGTCGGTACGGAAGATCGGGTGATCGGCGCTGTCTTTCCGGTACGCCGCGCCGAGCATCAGGCCCGATTGCGTGAAGGTTCCGCTCAGATCGAGCGTGTGCACGCGGCGGTTGAAATCGCCCCCCTGCGAGCCGGGGACGACGATCTCGGAGAGGTCGGGCGAGACATTCACATCCTGCTTGGCCTCCCGGTACTCGCCGCGGAGAGCGAACGGTCCGAGCGCGCGGGCGGAGATGGCGGCGTTGAGGACGTCTTCATTGCGGTTGATCGAGCCCGAGGCCTGCAGGATCGACTCGATGTCGCGCTTGTCTAAGCCGACGAAGGTGAGGGTCTGCAGGAAGACGGTATCGATGATGGCGGCGCCGTCGAGCTCGCGGTGCTCTCTCTGCGCGCCGGCGATGAAGTCGACATTGGGAGCGAGACTGACTTCGGCCCGGCCGCCGCCGCGCCAGGTGGTGTTCTTGGCCGACGACGACGCGTTCTCAGTGAGGCCGTTGAAGAACCGGCTGATGGCAAAGGAGACGAACGATCCGGCATCGGCCTCCGCCTCCGCGCCTTTCGAATCGGCGGCGAAGCGGGTGTAGTTGCCGATCAGCCGAAGCCGTTGCAGCGCCTGGCCGGTGATGTAGAAGTTCGTGAACGGGGTCTTGACGTTTGTGGTGTCGGTGCGCGAGATGCTGTCGGCACTGATCGGCTGGCCGAGGACGGGGATGGAGTTGTTTCCGGACCCGGCGCCGGGGGCGAGGGTGAGCTCGTCGTTGCCGCGGAAGTTCCGCCATCCCTCGGTCAATGAGCCCTGCACGGCGCCGAATTGGAACGAGGCACCGGCGCGAAGCTCGCGGTCGTGCTCCTTCAGATTCTGCAACAGGCGGAACTCGTCCTGGCCGAGGTGGTAGGTCGTCTGGCCGGGACCATGATTGTCGTTCCAGGTGAAGCCGATGAACGGGACGATGGCGTGATCGGGCATCAGCTCCAGATCGAGATCGAACAACGTCCGCTTGCGCTCGTAGGTATGTTGTCCCGGCACGATTCCCTGATCGAGGAGAGGATTGGCGAATGCCGGAAGGGCGCTGAAGGCGTTGGTCGTGCGGTAGCCGAGGCGCAGGCGATAGGCGTTCGTCCGGTCTGCCTCCAGACGGATGGAGCTGGCCGGGCCGGTGCCGAGGTCGCTGACGTCGACGCGGAAACGATCGACGAGGGATGTGTCGCCGTTGAAGTCGGAAGTGGCCATGGTGAAGCTGCGGATCAAAACGCCACTTCGTTCGTTGATCTGCGTGCGGTACATATCCTCGTTCCCTTTGAGATCGAGCCAGCGGTATCCGATCTCGAGGTCGAAGGGGATGGTCTGCGCGTGCGCGGCGAACGAAATCGCGAGCAGCGCGGCGGAAAGGGCGGTGGTAAAGATTCTTTTCATCTCGGCCTCGCCTACTTCAGCAACTGCGGATCGCGGTTGGACCCGTGAACAGCCACGTGACAGGTCGTACAGTTCCGATACTGTGGGCTGTTGAGGTTATGGAACGCGGGCGGCTGCGAACCGAGGGTCGTGCCGCCGATCGGCGAATGACACTCGATGCAGAGCTGCGCGACAGTGGCACGCTTGAGCTGCTTGGGATTCGATGAGCCATGCGGCTCGTGACAGGTCATGCAGTCACCGATGGCAAACGACCCGTGCTGAAAGACGAACGGGCCGCGCTTGTCGGCGTGACAGGTGAGACAGGGGATCTCGCCGGCGCGGGTAGTGCGGAGGTTGTCTCTCCCAGGCAGTCCGTGCGGCTCGTGGCAGGACGAGCATTCCATTCCGCCGCGTCCCAGCCGGTGCGCGTACGGTTTGTTGCGGAACGACGCCACCTGGGTCATGTGGCAGGAGTCGCAAAGCGCGAGCTGTTTTTTCGCGAGCAGATGCGGCGCGTGCGCCTCGGGGGTGTGGATGGAGTGGCAGGTGAGGCAGTTCACCGCCGGCGAGTTGGCGTGGACACCGGCGTGACGGGAAATCCTGTCGGTGGCGATGTCGTGGCAGAGCATGCAGGTCTTGTTGGCGCCGGCGACGCCGACCGGCTTGTAGATCTTCTCTTTGTCGCCGCCGCCCTCGATGTGGGCTTTGCCGTCGCCGTGGCAGGACTCACAGACGGTGTTCGGCACTTCACCTTTCTTGGCCATGCCATGCGCGTGTGCAGTCGAGGCGATGGCCTTCATGGCGTCGTGACAGTCGGTGCAGGCCGGAAGAGCGGTTGATTCCGCGGAAGCTGGAGCGGTGGCCGGCGCGGTGGTTGCCTGAGGCGGGGTTTGTGCCGGGGCCTGCGTCGTCGTCTGTTCGGGAGCCGGCGGCTGCGTCGTCGTCTGCTGCGCGAGGGCCAGGCCCGGCGACAGAGCGAGACAGAGCATGAAGGCCATCCGGCCGGACCAATGGTGTCTCATCACATTCTCCTGATGCTTTGAGGGGGCCTATGCGGCCCCCTCGATTGCGCTCGATTACCGGGCGTGAACCTTGTCGACTGCCCAATCCTTGCCGGCGCCGTGGCATGTCGCACACGCTTCGGAAAGAATGGTAGTGCCGGGGAATGTGACGGAGTTGAGGAACGCGTGCGCGGCGGTGTCCTTGCTGTCATGACAGCCGAGGCAAGCCGCGGTGGCCGGACCCTGCGGTGTGAAGTAGTCGCGCAGAGTGGTGACGGAAGCAATGCCGGTTTGCGTCAGTGGAAGCGTGAAGGTGCTGCCGGAATGGCACTTCGCGCAGTTGCGGGTATCGCCGGGGTAGCGAACGTCGTTGAAGTTGTTCGTGGAGCCGCCGAATCCGAAGATTGTGAAGTCCTGGGTGAGGTTCTCGCCGGTGTGAATGCGGTGGATCAGCCGCTGCAGAGAGACCGACTCGGTCGGTCCTTGATTCGCCGGACGGAACGCCTGATCGCCCTCGACCGGGTTGTGGCAGATCACGCACTCCAGGGTCGTGACGCGCTGTCCGCCGTGCAGGCTTAGGCCGCCGTCATGGCAGGTGGTGCAATTGGCCAGCGCGACGACCGTACGCCGCGGGGTGACCGGTCCGGTCACGGCGACGTTCAGAACCGGATTGACGGCCGCTTCGCGCAGCGTCATGTTGGCTTTTCCGTCGCCGCGCACCAGTGTGGCGTTGCGATAGATGTCGCCGCTGACGGTCCAGGTACCGGTGGCATCGGTCGGCACGATCGCGGTGAACGTGTAGCTGGTGGTACCGGCGGTGGCATTGAAAACCGCCGTGGTCAAGGCACTCTCACGGTAGTACTTCGAGTAGCTCGATGTCGGTCCGGCGAGAATCGGCGCGAAGGTCGTCAACTTCGTTCCGTCGACGGCGGAGCCATCGCCGTTTGTGAGCTTGAAGACGGCGGTGGGATGCTTGCCAGGGGTCATGTTCGTCACGCTGACGACGGTGGCTTTGAGCCCCTTGAGCTGTTTCGATTTCTCCCACACCGTGTGCGCCCCTTTGATCGAGGCGTCAAATTCCAGGCCGTCGGGCTGATGGCACGATGCGCAGGCCTTGTCGTCGGCCTGCGGGCCGGCGGGATGGTTCGCGCCGGTCACCCAGTCGACATCGTCGTGGCATGAGCCGCAGGCTGCACGGCTCGGATTGGTGTACCAGGCGGCCGACTGCGCTCCTACGTTCGTGGAGCTCGTGCCCTCGTGACAGAGAGCGCAATTGGTGATGGTCTTGCCCTGGGTCATCTGCGGCCAGACCACGGTCGAGAAGTCGGAGCTGCTGACCCCATACGGCGTGCCGGCGAGGACGCTCGGCAGACTCTTGCCCATGTGGATCTTGTGGGCCATCACCTTCATGTCGACCGTGTTACCCGTGTTGGCATCGGTGGACTGCGGTTGATGGCAGAGCGCGCAGAGCTTGATCTGCTGGCGTGAGCCGCCGTGCGCTCCCAGCGGGTCGTGACAGGTGTTGCAGGTGGTCGATTCGCGCATCTTGTCCCACTTGTCGGTCACCGTCCCGCCGTCGGGCCGGAAGTCGACCACTGCGTTTGCGAAATAGCTCTTCTGCAACGCCGGGTCGATCCCCACGACAGCGGTCAGATTCCGTGTGGAGTAGATGCCGAGCGTGGTTGTCTTGGTCTGGTCGAAGCCGGCCGGCAAGACAGTCGTCGACGTGAACTTCGCGTGACCGGTTTCCAAGTCCGTGACCGTTCCGGCGAGGCCCGTGGCCTGAGTAGCCGTCGCCCCCGGATGCGGACTGGTGGCTGACCCGGTCGCAACGCGCGTGTTGTATGAGGTGTACTGCCGCGTCGTCGGATCGTACCAGGACAGCACGAAGCTGGCCGAGACGGGACCAGGCGTCGTCTTGCCGAGGCGGTCGATCGGCTGATCGAGAGAATCGGTCATGTTGAAGTCGACAACCACCTTCCGGTCGGAGCCGATCGTGACCGAATTCACGATGATCTTCAGACCCGGCCGAATGAAGGCGAGATCACTCGCCGAGGCGAAGGCTTCCACCTGGCCGGAAGTGAAGCGCGGCTGTGTTACGGCGGCCGCGGGGGGGTTGGCGGACCTTGTCCGCCCGGCCGGTTGCGCCACGAGCGGCGAAACGGCGAGTAGTGCGGCCGTCGACATGACGATCACGGCGCGCTTCATTCCTGTCTTCATGAGAACCTCCATTGGTCTGACTTCCTTGACTCGGTTTTAACTGGTTGCACGATAGGGCCGCGGGTGGACAGCCGCCCATGTTCATACGCACCGTTGTCGGGTGATGCGCATCACAGTAGTTCGTGCGGCCGCGTACCGAGCCGCATCCGTTCACCAACTATCTTCGCATCCCGTATGAGAAAGCGAATTGTGTCCCCTATTGCACTCATCGTGTTCGGCGCGCTTTGTCTGCTCGCCGGCACGTACAACGGCCTGGCGATCGCCCCCGCGGAGCAGCATATGGGCGACGTTCAACGGATCATGTACATCCACGTGCCGACCGCATGGGCGGCGATGCTGGTCCTGACTTGGGCATTCGCCTGCGCGGTGATGTATCTCTTCTTCGCATCGTGGCGATGGGACCACCGGCTGGAAGCAGCCATCGAGATGTCGGTCGTGCTCTGCCTCCTTCTCTGTATCCAGGGCTCGATCTGGGCAAAGCCGACCTGGGGGGTGTGGTGGGACTGGGATCCGCGGCTGACGACGGTGGCCGTGCTGCTCATGGCCTTCGCCGGGATCAGCGCGCTGCGCCACTTCATCGATGACCCGGTCAAGCGGGCTACTTGGACTTCGGTGGCCACGATCATCGGCTACATCGACGTGCCGATCGTCTACTTCTCGGTCAAGTGGTGGAACTCGCTTCATCAGCAGCAGTCCGGCGTCTCGACGATCTCGCGCGAGTTCCTGATCCCGCTGCTCATCAATTTCGCGGGTATGCTGCTGCTCCTTGCCGGCGCGATGACCATTCGTACGCGCACCGCCGCGCTGCGCCTCGAGGAAGAGATCGCACCGCCGCCGCTCCGTATCGTTCCCGCGGAGGTGATGGCATGAACGGCATCGTCAGCGGAGGGTGGGAGTTCGTCTGGGCCGCGTACGCGGCCTCGGCAGTCGTGCTGGTCGGGTACTGCGCACACATCATCAACGGATTTTTTAAGGCCCGTGTCTCCCAGGAGCGCGGCGCGAAGGGAATGGGACTATGAGCACCGAAAAAACCAAATCACCCCTCTCCACAAAGAGTGCATTCGCCCTCGGCGCCGGGAGCGCGCTGGTCGTCGTGGCCCTGGCCGTGTTTGCCGTTCGTCATGACGGCCGCGCCGAAGCCGCCGTCGCGCCAGCACCAGCACCCACGCAGGTCGAGGCTTCCACCCCGGCCTCGATCCCTGCCGCCGAGCCGGCCGCGGCCGCCACGACTTCCGTACCGTCAGCGATGCCGCCCGGCCATGTCATGCCCCCGGTAGCTCCCACGGCGAGCTCGGCCAGCATTCTCTCGGGCACCATCAGGCTCGATGATTCGATCGCCAAGAGCGTCTCAGGAAAGGTGATCGTCTTCGTCATCGCCCGCAGCGGCCCCGCGGTTCCGGGAGGCAAAGGCCATCCGGTGTTCGCGAAGCGGCTCGACGTCACCTCATTCCCTGTGTCGTTCTCGCTCAGCGCGCAGGATTCGATGATGGGACAGGCACCGCCCGATCACGTCACTCTCGAAGCGCGCATCGATCTCGACGGCGACGCCATGACGCGCGAACCGGGCGCGCCGTCGGCGAAGATCGACTCCGTCGTCGTCCCCAGCCACAATGTGGCGCTCGTTCTCAAGCCGGGCGTCTGAACAGCGTCCCGTGCGCGGGATCACACGGCAACTGTGATCCCGCGCGCACTCCGGGCGCGCATGTCCGCGTACCGTGAGCCCCGCCAAAATCGAGACCACACTCCCCGCGGCCGTGCGAAACCGCCGTTGCGGCTTCTCGCTCGCTTCATGGGACGTGAGGTAACCTCAGAGGAGCTATGCCACACAACAACAAGCATCTCGGTCGAAACCCCATCAGCCTTGCCGGCGCTTTGATCGCCTTCGTCGCGCTGATGAACACGATCTTCCTGATCTACATCGATGCCCGCGCGAGCCACGCCAATCCCTACCTCGGCATCCTGGCCTGGATCGTCGCGCCGGCCATCCTGTCCCTCGGGCTGGCCGTCTATATCGCCGGTCTGCTGATCGAGCGGAGGAGACGCCACAGACACGCCCCCGAGATGGTGAGGCCGTACCCGAGCCTCGACCTGAACGTCCGCCGGACGCGTTTCATCGTTACCGCCGTATTCGCCGGCGTGATCTGTTTCGTCACCGCCAGCGTCATCGGCAGCTATCAGGCGTTCCATTACACGGAGACGGACGCGTTCTGCGGGACGCTCTGTCACCAGATCATGATTCCCGAATACACGGCGTACAAGCTGTCGCCTCACGCGCGCGTCGGCTGCGTCGGCTGCCACGTGGGCGCCGGCGCGACGTGGTATGTGCGCTCGAAGCTCTCGGGCTCGTATCAGGTATACGCGGCTCTGGCCAACAAATACCCCCGGCCCATCCCTTCGCCGGTCGAGAACCTGCGGCCGGCACAGCAAACCTGCGAGCAGTGCCACTGGCCGGAGAAATTCTTCGGGGCGCAGCTGAAGGTGTTCAATCATTATCAGTACGACGAACAGAGCACGCCGCGCGAAGTGCGGTTGCTGATCAAGACCGGCGGCGGCAGCCCGAGTTCCGGGATGACATCCGGCATTCACTGGCACATGAACATCTCCAACGAGATCACCTACGCGGCCACGGACTGGCAGCGCCAGGACATTCCGTGGATCCAGGTCAAAGACCGCAGCGGGAAAGTGACCGAGTACCGCAGCGAGGGCTCGAAGCTGACGCCCGCGCAGATCGCGGCGTTGCCTCACAGACGTATGGATTGCGTCGATTGCCACAATCGGCCGACGCACATTTATCTCTCTCCCGACCGCTCCGTTGACCGCGCCCTGCTGGCCGGTACGATCGATCGATCGCTGCCGTTTGCGAAACAGCAGTCGGTAACCGTCCTGTCGAAGGATTACAAATCGACACCCCAGGCGATGCAAGCCATTGCAAACGACTTCACCGCCTATTACAGAACGAATCAGCCCGCGGTATTTGCGGCGAAGAAGGCGTCGATCGACCGGTCGGTGACAACACTGAAGCAGATCTTCGGCAATACGCGCTTTCCGGAGATGAATGTCGACTGGCGCACGCACCGCGACAATGTCGGTCACCTTTACACGCTGGGATGCTTCCGCTGTCATGATGACCAGCACGTAAGCGCGGACGGCAAGCGGATCAGCAAAGAGTGCACGGTCTGCCACACGGTCCTCGGCGAGAGCGGCGCCACCGCGGAGTTCCAGCATCCGGTCGAGCTAGGCGATCTTCGGAACTTCAATTGCGCCGATTGTCACTCCGGCGGGGTGATGTCGCAGTAAAGCCCAAAAGTTTTCATCACAGAGGCACAGCGCGGGCTTCGCCCGCAACCCAACGCCACGTCACCACCCGTTCCCCCGCGCTCGCGCTACGCCGAGCGCGGGGCTGAATTGTGCGTGCGCGCCTCCGCGCGCAACCGTCCTCCATGCGATGCCATGGACGGCTTCTCGGCAACCCAAGGACGTGGAGAATTCTTCGCGTCGCGCGCAGAAACCAAGGGTTAGTAGTACAGAGAACACAGAGTGGTGTTCTCTGTGTTCTCTGTGGTTAAAGCCTTTTGAGCCAACCCCTACATCTGCCTCAGCTTCAGCGCCAGCGCCACCAATGCGGCCAGGATCACTCCCAGGGCGATGAAGAGTCCGCGGCGGCGGTAGGCCAGCTCGTCCAGTGAATGCTGGCCGGCAGTGAGGGCGGCCTGGGCGTGCTGGAGCGCTTCCTTACGCTTCTCAGCGAAGGCGCCGGCATTGGAGAAGGTGTGGACCAGCGTCTCGAGCTCGATCTGGTTATCGATGGCACTATCGAGCTCCGACCGGGCGGCGCGGACTTCGACGCCGCCGCGCTGCGCGGTGAGGAGGATGCGCTCGGAGCGCGCGATCATGCTGGTCACTTCGCGCGTACCGGAGAGCAGCGCCTTCGACGTATCGTGGCCGGCAAAACCTGAGACCACGTGACAATTGCTGCATTGCCGCACGGCCTTGCTGACATCGTGGCCCGTCGCCGGATCCCGATACAGATAATGGGTCTTGCCGATGCGGAACTTATCGAACAGACGGGCGAACTCCGGCCGCAGATGCGGCTTGCCATCGTCCGCGGACATGATCCGGTGCGTGGGTAACTGCTGGGCCTGATCGACCAGCCAGTCGAACCGCTGGTCGCCCTGAAGGTGCATCTTGGCGGCAGTCGCAAGTAAACCGTCGCGCGTCTGCACAAAATGCTCCGCTTTGTCCTTCGGCTCGGGAACGGCGGCGGCGAGCTTTCCGATCCCTTCATGGCAGAAGGCGCACGGCGTATCGGGCAGATTGCCGAGCATGGCCACAGTGGGGCGGTTGATGCCGTGGTTGCTATGGCAGACCACACAGCCGTTGAACTGCGTCAACTGTAGTGCGGCGCGCGCGTCGTCGTGACAGGCATTGCACTTCCCGTCGGGCGCGGCGGCGAGAAACTCATTGTGGTGTTCCCAGCCGGCGGCCTTGGGGCTGGCCCGGAACAACTCCATCTCCCGCACGTGGCATTGGCCGCAAACAAAGGCGATGCTGGCTACACCGGGAGGGGTGGCGCCATGATTTCCGTGGCAGTCGTTGCACGTCGGCGCGGTCAGATCGCCCTTCTGCAGCAAGGCCTTGGCGTGAACGCTCGTGCTCCAGTTCGCGTACTGGTCGATCGGCAGGGCGCGCCCATTCGCGTGCATCCTCTTCGCATCGGAATGGCAGCGGCTGCACGTTTCGGCGACATGCGTCGGATAAACCGGCGACTCCGGATTGTTTTTTCTGCGAATGTCATGGACGGAATGACAATCGATGCAGGTAGCCACGTCCTCCACGCCCTTCTTCAGTTGCTGGCCGTGGCGGCTCGTCCAATACTCGCTGACCTCGTCGACGCGCACCGCGGGGTTGAAACGGTTCATATACGCCGCCGACGAATGGCAGCGGCCGCAGAAGTCGGGGATCGCCGTCCGCTTCGGAGCGCCGATATAGGGATTGGGCTTGAATTTGGGATCCATGGCCCCGGCGATGTCATCGCCGAGCTTTGGATCGGGATTGCCGCCGTGACAATCGTGACAGGAGAGGCCGACCTGCGAATGGACGTCGACGTTGAAATGCTTCACCTTGGCTTTGGCGGCGTCATCGAACAGCTCACCGCCGTGGCAGTGGATGCACGACGTCTGGGCGAAGGCCACGCCCGTTGCGCAGAGGATCACGACAACAACAGCGAGCAGACGCGCTCTCATCAATTCTCCGATCTCCGCCCGCCGCGCGTAATGAAGGCGAGGAGCAATAGCAGGATCCCGCTGAGAATCACCACATACAGCGGGAGCAGTGACATGTAGCCCCAGCACGTCATCCCGATGACGAACAGGAGGGCTACGGCGCCGACGATCGACCAGACTTTCCCCTTGCCCGGGGCGCTCCGATCGAGGAACGGCACCAGCATCAGCAGCAGACCGAGGGCCCCGAAGAGAAGGATGGGAATGGCCTCGTATTCGAGTCCGAAAATCTCGCCGCCGGGAACGAGCTTCAATGTCTGGAACATGAAGACGAAGTACCACTCCGGGCGGATGTTCTCGTAGGCAGGAGCGAAAAGGTCCGCCTTCTCGCCGAGCTCCCAGGGAAAGAGCGCCGCCAGTGCAGCGAGACAGCCGAGAGCGAAGAGCCAGCCGGAGAGATCGCGCAGTGCGAACTGCGGGAAGAACTTCATGGGCTGACGCTTGCCCGCCTCTTCTTTACAGGACGGCGGAACGCTCATGCCCTTCAATTGCACAAGGGCGAGATGGGCGCCCAGGAACACGCAGGTAATCGCCGGCAGCACCGCCACGTGCCATCCATAGAAACGCGAGAGCGTTCCGCCGGACACGCGGTCACCGCCGCGAAGGAAGCGAACCATCCAGTGGCCGATGAACGGCACGGCGCCGGCGATATCGGTTCCGACCTTCGTGGCGAAGAACGCCAGTTGATTCCAGGGAAGGAGATAACCGGAGAATCCGAACCCCAGGATGAGGAACAGGACGAAAACGCCGCTGACCCAGGTCAGCTCGCGCGGCGGCCGGTACGCTTTCAGGAAATAGACGCTGGCCAGATGCAGCATGGCGAAGAAGACCATGAGATTCGCCGACCACGAATGAATGGAGCGGATCAGCCAGCCGAACGGCACGACGGTCATAATGAATTCGACCGATTCGAATGCCTCGTTCGCCGACGGCCTGTAATAGAGCATCAGCAGAACGCCGGTACAGACCTGGACGAGGAAGAAGAAGAGCGTCATCCCCCCCAGGTAATAGAAGACGGTGTAACGATGCACGGGGACGGTCTTGTGGGAGCCGAGCTCGACGATCGTCGAAAGACCGAGGCGGTCGTCAAGCCATTTTCCTACGCGGGCGATCATGTGCGCCTATGCCTTCGAGACGACGATCTTCGCCGGCTCGGAGCCTTTCGCTAACAGGTTCACTTTGTACGCGGTGAGAGGCCGCGGCGGAGGTCCGGACACGTTGCGGCCGTTCAGGTCGTAAGCGCCGCCGTGACAGTTGCAGAAAATGCGCGTACGCTCTTTCTGGTACCCGACGATGCAATCGAGATGAGTGCAGGTGGCGGAGAAGGCGCGATATTCAGTGTCCGTCACCTTGAGGAGGATGACCGGCTCCGCGCCGAAGCGGACGATCTTGAATCCCTTGGTCATCAGCAGGGGATCCGATGTATCACCTGCTTCGACCTGATTCGTGGTGGCCTCGGGGATGAGTGGCGGACTGGCAAAGCGGATGACCGGATAAAGGAATGACACCACGACGGCGCCGAGAGAACTGCCGAGGAAATAGTTGAGAAAACGGCGACGCGGTCGAGATTCCAAAGCTTCCATCGTTGATCCACTCCTCTGTCTGACCGTGCCAGCATACCGCGGTGACACATGAGCGTGTGTCCGATGATGTCACTTCCAAAAGTGATCGATGACACTGGTCGAGCGGGCGCCGGCATGCTTGGGTGACGTATGGACGTCGAGCAACGGATCGAGGAACTCGAGGTGCGGCTGAAACATGTCGAGCTCCGGCTGTCGCAAATGGACGCCGCTGCCGGTACCGACACCACCGTCTGGCCGCCTCCCGCCGATGATGTTGCCGCTCCCATGGTCGACCTCGCGCTCATTGGGAAATCGCTCCTGATCCTCGGCGGAGCGTTCCTGCTTCGCGCTGCGACTGACTCGGCGGCGGTGTCGAAACCGGCCGGCGTCGCCTTGGGACTGCTCTACGCGATCGCCTGGATCGCCGTGGCCATTCGTGGAGTGCGGGCCGGACGGCGCGGCGCCGGGATCTTCTACGCCACGACGGCATCGATCGTGGCGTATCCCATCGTCTGGGAAGCGGCGACGCGTTTCGGTGTGCTCTCCGCGAACATGGCGGCCCTCGTGCTGGCCGCGCTGAGCATCGCCCTCATCGAGGCCGGACGCCGCTATGCGTTCCCATCGCTGGCATGGATCGCCGCGACCGGCGCGACGTGCGACGCCATCCTGCTCGCGTATGCGACGAAGTCGTTGATTCCCTTCCTCATCGAGCTGACGATCATCAGTGCGGTGGCATTTGTTCTCCATGCCGAGGCGGCCGGATGGGTGCTTGCGATCGAGAGTGATCTCGTCGCGATCGTGCTGATCCTTCTGACGCTGCTCGATCAATCCAACGATGGCCGGACGATGGCCGCGGTGTGTCTGTTCGTCTTCGCGGCGATCTGGATCGCGGTGAGCCCGCGGGCGATGATTCAGAGCGCCGCGGCGTCGCTGATCGGAATCGGCGGCGGCACGGCGCTGCTCCTGGAGGCGCCGGCGCGCACGATCCTCTGGAGTGTGGCCGCGCTGGCCGCCGCGGAGATCGCGCGCCGCGGCTCCTCGCGAACGTTGACAGTCACCTTCATCGTGCAGAGCGCTGTGTGGGGAGCGTTCGCGGCGATCGGCGGCGGCCTGTTCTCATTCGCCGGCGCTGCGCTGCTGAACCACGGAGAAGCAATGGCCATCCCGCTGCCGGCGATCATCGGAGCCGCTCTCTGTCTCCTCGCCTTTCTACGGGAACGGAGTGTCGTGCTCCTCGGCATCGCCCTGTGCGGGGCGGCATCGATGGCGATGTACGCCTTGTCGCTCTCGATCGGCAACGCCGGCGAAGGAGTGCACGCCCTGGTGAATACCGGCGTGCTGGCAGCCGCGTCGGTGGCGCTGGCGTGGGCCGGACGCCTCTGGCAGGTGCGCGAGGCGTCGCAACTTGCAATCGTGTTGCTGGTGCTTACCGGTGCAAAGGTCATCGCTCAGGACCTTCGCATCGGCACCGCGGGCATGATGTTCATCGCGCTCGCCGTCTACGGCAGCGCCATGCTGGCCATCGCAAAGATTCGGGCATCATCGAGGGCGGTGGCGACGTAGGTGGGGATCGCACTTGGGCGGCCGGCGCCCTCCGCCGGCGAAGCCGGCATGAGGACCGTAGCCTCCGGCTTTGAGCCGGGGGCCCACCGATCGCCCCAATGTCGTGAGCCCGTTGAAGCGGCTCCTGGAGATTGGACGTTACGACGCCGCGATAGCAGCAAATTCGCCGGCAAAGAGGCAGTAAGCTGCTTCACCAGAAGCAGTTGACTCGTTCCCAGAGTCATTTACTCTGTCCCGGAGGCAGTTAACGACCTCCGAGAGGCTGTTAACTGCCTCAGGGAGCGTGTTAACTGCCTCCGAGAGGCAGTTTAACTGCTTCCGGGGGCGTGTTAACTGCCTCCAAGAGCGTGTTAACTGCCTCCGAGAGGCGGTTTAACTGCCTCCGGGGGCGTGTTAACTGCCTCCAGGAGCGTGTTGACTGCCTCCAAGAGGCGGTTTAACTGCCTCCGCGGGCGTGTTAACTGCCTCCAGGAGCGTGTTAACTGCCTCCAAGAGGCAGTTTAACTGCCTCCGGGGGCGTGTTAACTGCCTCCAGGAGCGTATTAACTGCCTCCGACAGGCAGTTTAACTGCCTCCTGTTGCCGCGCGGGCGGCAACTCGCCGGCTTCGCCGGCGATGAGCCCGCTGAAGCTGGCTCGCAATGAGGGGAAACCAAAAACCCCCGGCTGGAAGCCGGGGGCTACGGTTCTCACGCCGGCTTCGCCGGCCAAAGATGCCTTATCAGGACATGCTCGACACGGCATTCGACCGGTCGGGCACGGGGCGCATCGCGGTTACTTCTTCAGACTCCGCACATAGCCGATAACGGCTTTGATGTCGTCCGCGGAGAGTTTGCTGGCCGGCATTTTTCCCTTGCCGTCGGTGAGCGCTTTGGTGATCTCCGCGTCGGAGAGATTCTGGATCTCGGGGGAACGGAGATCCTTCAGCTTGAGGCTCTTGCCGACCGCGGTCTGTCCGCTTCCATCGGGGCCGTGGCAGGCCGTGCATTTCGTTTTGTAGGTGGCCGCGCCATCGGCGAATACGGCTACCGGGAGAGCAATCACCAGGACCAGTATCAACAACAGTGTCTTCTTCATAACGTCTCCTATCTCTCTTTCATCGTATTCGATTTACCGTTCGCGGCCTTCGTGGACAGGGAGACCGGCACCTTGCCAGGAAGAGAAACCGCCGAGGAGGGCGGAGGCTTCCAGTCCGGCGCTTCGGATGATGAGCGCCGCACGGGCGCTCGACTCTTCGGCCGGTCACGTGCAGTACGTGACGATCGGCTTGCCGCGCGGAAGGTACGGGAGCTCGCCCTGAATGAAGGAGAGCGGAATGTGCATGGCGCCGGGGATATGCGCGGCGGTGTAGTCGGCGGCATCCCGCACGTCGATCACCACGATTTCGCCGCGCTCCATCCGCTTGCTGAAGTCAGCCTGCGAAATCCGCGGGACGGATTCCAGCGACTCCGCCGACGGTGCGGCCGGTGCGTTCGTGGCCGTTGTTTCGACCGGCACCGCGGCAGGCGGTGTGGCCGTCTTCGCTACGCGCGTCGCGCTCCATGCGACGACTGCTCCGGCCAGCAGGCCGGCGGCGACGTAGACGCCGAGATCGCGCGATTTCATTTCACGTCTCCTGGCTTGTCCGTTCGAAGACGGACGACGATGTGGTCTTCGACACTCGTGATTCCGGGCGCGCAGGACGCGATCTCGAGCAGTACGTCGTGCTCGACGCACGAACCGACCGTGCCGCGAACGACGATTGTCCGGCCCGAGATCTCCGCGCAAAGGTCTGCGACCGTGAGCGCTGCGCTGCGCCGGACCGCCTCCTCGAACGCGCGCTTCGCTTCCGCATTCTTCGACCGCGGGACGATGCGGATTCGATTGCTGACGCCGCGAATGCCGGCGATGTGGAGGAAGGCGTCTTCGACGTTCTGCTTCTGCGCCGCCGACTCGACGATGCCGTCGAGCGTGAGCCATCCCTCCCATACCGTGACATTGGGACGTTCCGGAAGCATGGCCGGCAACGACTCGAGGATGTCGGTGGCCAGGCGAAGCAGGGTGGAGTCGGTGCGATAGTTTCCGATCGTCAGCCGCACATCGAGTGCATTCTTCACCGCCACCACGCCGCGGACACGGCGTGCAAGAGCTTCCGCACAACGCTTCTCGGAGTAGCTGGGTACGCTGCCCGAGAGCGTGACCTCCGCATCGTCCACCGAAACGGCGACCCTACTGGCATCGAGGCGCGGATCCCACCGAAGCTCGTCAGCCACGTTGCGTTGCAGCCCGGTTTCGATGTGTTGGTTCATACGCGCCGGAGTGGCAGCACAGGATGAGGCAGCCACAAAGATATCCATAGCGCCACTATCACAGCGCGGCGTGAGGATGGCCGGGAGTGACGATCGTCACTCGGGCTGGTGATGCAGGACGGGAGGGCGCGTTGCCGTTCGAAGCCCGCACGTTCGTATGACAAAAATCATGTGGCATCCCAAGTGTTGGGAGTAGGCTTGCTCCGATGACCTTCGGACGCGTCGGCGAAGAGCGGATTGTGGCGCTGTTGTGGGGCGTGCTGTTCACGGCGATCCTGGGGGGCCTCATCGTCTTCGGATCGAGGACTCTGGCCCACTTCGATGCGGCGCTGGTCGGCTACACCTTCGCCACGCTCTTCGCCACGTTCGCCATCACCTATCGCTACTCGATGTGGCTGCAGCGCCCGCCGACGCGCACGTACTGGGTCCGCGGCTGGCAGCTCTTCTTCAGCCGGAAGTACCTGGCCCGCAACATCCGCAACTGGTTCGCCTGGGTGATCAGCGACTTCGCCATGAACCGCTTCATCTTCCGGCGCGACCGCAAGCGCGGCCTCGCCCACGCCCTCATCATGTGGGGCTGCATCCTCGCCTTCGCCATCACCTTCCCGCTCGTCTTCGGCTGGATCCACTTCGAGACCGTCCCCGGCGACCTCACCACGTATCGCACGTACGTCTTCGGCTTCGGCACGAGCTCGTTCCCGATCCATTCGATGGCCGCGTTCCTGATCTTTCACGGCCTGGTCTGGTCGGCCTTCCTGGTCATTGGCGGGGTGATGCTGGCCATGCGCCGGCGCATGCGCGATCACGGGGCGGCGGCGGTGCAGCGCTTCGGCGAAGACATCCTGCCGCTGGTCCTCCTCTTCGCCATCAGCGTGACCGGTCTGCTGCTCACCGCCAGCAACACCTGGATGAAAGGATACGGATACGATTTCCTGGCTCTTCTCCACGCGGTCACCGTGATCTTTACGCTGCTCTGGCTCCCGTTCGGGAAGTTCTTCCACATCTTCCAGCGGCCGGCGCAGCTCGGCGTCAGCTTCTACAAAGACGTCGGTGCACTGGAAGGGATGGCCCGATGCCGCCGATGCGACACCGAGTATGCCCCGCTGATCCAGATCAATGACCTCATCGATGTGGAGCGAAAACTCGGATACCGCTACGAGACCGACGCCCCCGAAATCGAGCACTACCAGCGCATCTGCCCTGCCTGCCGGCGGTCGATGCTCGCACTCGCACAAGGCGATCTCTGGCAGGCAACGACGCAGACCACGGCAAGGACTTAGACCGAATGGCCACACTCCCCAAGGAACAAGACGTCCTCATCGACGCATTCGGACCGCATCTCAACCGCATGGAGGGACGGCAGCTCGATACCGGCGTGCAACCGGATAAGGTCGTCAACACGCATTGCTGCTTCTGCGGACAACAGTGCGGCATCCAGCTCAAAGTCAAAGACAACGCCGTCATCGGCTTCGAGCCGTGGTATGCCTTCCCGTTCAACAAGGGGATGCTCTGCCCGAAAGGAGTCAAGCGCTATCTCCAGGGAAGCCATCCCGACCGGCTGATCACGGCGCTGGAGCGCGATCCATCGTCGGACACAGGATTCCGGCCGATCGCCTACGACGAGGCCATCAGGAAAGTGGCCGCCGCGATCGACCGCATTCAGACGGCCTATGGTCCGAATGCCTTCGGCGTTCTCTCCGGGGCCAGCCTGACCACGGAGAAGGCCTACCTGATGGGCAAGTTCGCCCGGGTCTGCCTGAAGACGAAGTTCATCGACTACAACGGCCGGCTCTGCATGGTCAGCGCCGGAGCGGCGAACAAGAAAGCGTTCGGCATCGACCGCGCCGCCAACCCGTGGTCCGACATCCTGAACGCGGATGTGGTCGTCATCGCCGGCTCGAACACCGCCGAGTGCGCTCCGATCACGACCAACTACGTCTGGCAGGCGCGCGAGAACGGCGGGAGAGTCATCGTCATCGATCCGCGCATCACGCCGATTGCGCGGACGGCGGATGTCTTTCTGCCGGTCAAGCCGGGCCGCGACGTCGCGCTCTTCAACGGCATCCTGCAGCTGATGATCGAGAACGACTGGCTCGATCACGAGTTCATCGAGAACCACACCGTCGGTTTCGAGGCGGTCGCCGAGCACGTGAAGCAATGGACGCCGAAACGGACGGCCGAAGTGACCGGCGTGGCCGAGAAGTCGATCCGCCAGGCCGCGGAGCTGTGGGGGCAGGCCAAGACGAGCTTCCTGATGCACGCCCGCGGCATCGAGCACCACTCGCACGGCGTGGAGAACTGCCTCAGCACGATCAATATCGTGCTGGCCTCGGGACGTATCGGGCGCGAGTTCTGCGCCTATGGAACCGTCGTCGGTCAAGGCAACGGTCAGGGCGGCCGCGAGCACGGGCAGAAGTGCGATCAACTCCCCGGCTGGCGGGACATCAGCAACCCGGCGCATCGCGAGTACATCGCCGGCGTCTGGGGCGTGAAGCCGGAAGAGATCCCGGAGGCGGGCGTCGACTGCTACGAGATGATGCGCAAGATCGACGCCGGCGAGATCAAGGGGCTTCTCAATATCTGCTTCAACCCCAAAGTTTCTCTGCCCGACAACGCCTTCGTCACGCGCGCGCTCGGCAAACTCGAGTTTTTCACCGTGATCGACTTCTTCCTCAGTGAGACCGCGCAGCACGCCGACATCGTCCTGCCCGGATCGCTTCATGAAGAAGATGAAGGGGTCGTCGCGCAGGTCGAAGGGCGCGTCATCAAGATCAACAAGGCCGTCGATCCGCCCGGCGATGCGAAGGAGGACTGGCGCGTGATCCAGGACATCGCGCAGGCCCTCGGGCGCACGCACGGGATGACCTTCAACAGTCCGCGCGAGATCTTCGACGAGCTTCGCGTGGCCTCGAAGGGGGGCGTCGCGGACTACTTCGGCATCACCTACGAAAAGATCGAGGCGAACAACGGCATCTGCTGGCCATGCCCGTCCGAGGATCATCCCGGAACACCAAGGCTGTTCGAGCCGGATTCGTGGAACCCGATCGCGAAAGGCGCGGGACCATTTTACTTCCCCGACGGCAAGGCGCGTTTCAACGTCGCCGCGTACCGTCCGCCCGCCGAGGATGTCGATGAGGAGTATCCGGTCATCCTGACGACGGGGCGGGTGGTGAGCCAGTTCCTCTCCGGAACGCAGACGCGGCGCATCGGGCCGCTGGTCGATCAATATCCCGAGCCACGGATCGAGATCCATCCGAAGCTGGCCGCGAAGTATGGGATCGCCGACGGCGACATGGTTACGGCGGAATCGCGTCGCGGCGATATCACGCTCAAGGCCCAGGTCGTGACGACGATCCGTCCCGACACGATCTTTATCCCGTATCACTGGCCGGGCCGCAAGTCGGCGAATCAGCTAACGATCGCGGCACAGGATCCGGTATCCAAGATCCCCGAATACAAGGTTTGCGCGGTGAGGATCAGGAAGGCATGAGCGTTCCCGCGCAATTCGAGTTCTTCGTCGATCCGAACCGCTGCATCGGATGCCAGTCGTGCGTCGCCGCGTGCAGCGAGTGCGACACGCACAAAGGGCACTCGATGATTCACCTGCAGTACGTCCAGCGTCCGATCTCGGTGCAGACCGTACCGGTAGTCTGCATGCACTGCGACTCGCCGACGTGCGCCGAGGTCTGTCCGGCGGATGCGATCAAACGGACGGATGACGGCGTCGTGCAGACGGCCCGCAAGCCGCGCTGCATCGCCTGCAACAACTGCGTGCTGGCCTGCCCCTTCGGCGTCCCGAAGATGGAGGTCGAGTACTCGCTGATGATGAAGTGCGACATGTGCTACGACCGCACCTCGGTCGGCTCGAAACCGATGTGTGCCTCGGTCTGCCCGAGCGGCGCGCTCTACTACGGCACGCGCGACGAGATCGAGCGGGCCCGTCCGCGCTCCGAGCCGGTCAACAAATTCCGCTTCGGCAACCAGATCATCACCACCAAGGTCAACATGATGGTTCCCCGCGACTCCACCATGCAGCACATCGACGGCCAGCACATCGACGTCACCGCGGCCATGCACGAGGAACCGGTGAATCCGTCCGGCATGCTGGAAAACGTCTTCGACGAGATTGGATGATGACCCAAACGAATCCCGATCAGCTCTCCGTTCCGCCGGATGGCAAGCCGTATCACGAGCAGCCGCAGTGGAGAAACGACTTCCCGATCGACTGGCCGCAGGACGAGCTGGTGGCGCGCCGCGACTTCACCAAGTTCCTGGTGCTGACCAGCTTCGCCTTCGCCTTCGGACAGGTCTGGATCGCCTTCGAGAACTTCGCGCGCAAGCGGCGCGGACGTCCGCCGATCCGGATGATCGCCAGGCTCGCCGCCGTTCCCGTCGGCAGCTCCGTCACCTTCGCCTATCCCGATGCCCACGATGACTGCGTACTGGTTCGTACGGGCACCGCTCGTTTCGTCGCCTACAGCCAGAAGTGCACGCACCTGAGCTGCGCGGTGACGCCGCAGCTCGAGAAGAATTGTCTCTATTGTCCGTGCCACCACGGATTCTTCGATCTTGCCACCGGCATACCGACCGCCGGCCCGCCGCGGCGCCCGCTGCCGCGTATCAGCCTGGAGATCCGCGACGGCGCCATCTACGCCACCGGCGTCGAGGTGCGTGCATGAGGCGCGCGTTCTCCCGCCAGCAGAAGATGACCATCGTCTTCGGCATCCTCTGCATCGTTCTCATCATCGTCGTGCTGCAGCTCTGGCTTCTCACCGCCACGATGAACGCCTTCCTCGGAGGAGAAGAGGCGGTGATCATTCCGGCCGCCGTCGCCAGCATGGCCTGCCTTCTCCTCAACGCCGGCCTGCTCTGGTACGTGTATCAGATGGAGCGCGCGTGAACGGCCCGCGGATGGAGGCCATCCGGACGCTTCATCCGGCGTACTTCGCTCTGGTCATGGCCACCGGCATCGTCTCCATCGCCGCGAAGCTGATGGAGATGAGCGTAATTGCGCAGGCACTGCTCATCATCAACGTCATCGCCTTCGTGTCGCTGGTGTTGCTGACGATCATCCGCATCGCGCGATTCCCCCGCGACGTGTTCGCCGACCTCATCGATCATCAGCGCGGCGTCGGTTTCTTTACGATGGTCGCGGCCACCAGCGTGCTCGGTTCACAGATCGTCATCCTCCTGCGGAACTATCGGATCGCGCTGGCGCTCTGGTTCGTCACCCTCGCGCTCTGGCTGTTCCTCATCTACGCCGTCTTCGCCGCATTCACCGTGAAAGAGATCAAGCCGCCGCTCGATCAGGGGATCAGCGGCGGCTGGCTGGTTGCCGTCGTGGCCACGGAGTCGGTGTCGACGCTGGCGTCGCTGATCGCGTCGGCATTTCCGGCACACGCGGAGGCGTTGCTCTTCATCAGCCTCTCGTTCTGGCTGTCGGGCGGCATGCTCTACATCTGGCTGATCTCGCTCATCTTCTACCGCTACACCTTTTTTCGATTCGCGCCGTCGGACCTGATGCCGCCGTACTGGATCAACATGGGGGCGATGGCGATCTCCACGCTGGCCGGCACGCTGCTCATCGCCAATCAGGCCGGCTCGCCTCTGTTACAGAAACTCGGTGCGTTCCTCTTCGGCTTCACGCTGTTCTTCTGGTCGACGGCCACCTGGTGGATCCCGATGCTGCTGATCCTCGGGTTCTGGCGTCACGTCTACAAACGCTTCCCCCTCTCGTACAGCCCGCTCTACTGGGGCGCCGTCTTTCCGCTCGGCATGTACACGGTCTGCACGTACCGGCTGGCGAAGGTTGCCGGACTCGATTTTCTGCTGATGATTCCGAGAGTCTTTGTCTTCCTGGCGCTGGCGGCATGGGCGGTCACGGCAATCGGTCTCGGCCGGGAGCTGGGCAGAGACGTTCTCGTTCGGAAGTGATCTATGACCTCGGTGAAAGAGCTGCTCAGCCGCGATCATGACCGCCTCGATGAGTTGCTGGCGTCGATGATCCGGTCCGACGGCAGCATCAATGAGGTGAGCTACCAGACGTTTCGAGGTGGATTGTTGTGGCACATCGCCGTCGAGGAGCGCGTACTCTTTCCGGCGGTCCGCTTGCGCCGCGGCGATTCCGCGCTCACGCAACAACTGCACCGGGACCACGCTGCACTGGCGGCGCTGCTCGTCCCGCCACCCACCGCGGCGGAGATCCAGGCGATCCGGAACATCCTCGAAGCGCACAATCCACTCGAAGATGCCCCTGGAGGTTTCTACGACGACGTCGAGCGCCTGCTTGGCGACGAGATGCCGGCAATCCTGGCGCGGGTTCGTGACTATCCGCCAGTACCACTGGCAAAACACGCCGATACCGAAGTGACCCGCCGCAGCATCGAAAAACTCATCAGGGAGGCGGAGGAGGCGCGCCGCGCGTTTGCGGAAGCAATCGTTCATCCGACCTCATGACCA
Organism: Thermoanaerobaculia bacterium; assembly: GCA_017883235.1. Taxonomy (GTDB): domain Bacteria; phylum Acidobacteriota; class Thermoanaerobaculia; order Gp7-AA8; family Gp7-AA8; genus JADGNZ01. The sequence continues at coordinate 25,208 of JADGNY010000025.1, forward strand.
TCCAGCCGCGCGTTCCATTCGATCTGATCCCGCTCCTGGCGACGCTGAAACCGGATGACCGCGCCGCCATCGAACCGCTGTGCCACATGCAGGGATACGAAAAGGGCGAGGTGATCTTCCGCGAGGGCGATCCCGCCGATCGCATTCACTTCATCTACGCGGGCCGCGTGAAGATCGTCAAGGCTGCCGGCACGCGCGACGTCATCATCGAGATCCTCGGTCCCGGCGAGCAGGCCGGCGCCGCGGCAGCCTTCGAACGGCGACCCTTCCCCGCCACGGCCATCGCCCTCGAGCCGGCCGGCATCGTCTCGATTCCGGAACGGGAGTTCTTCGCTCTCCTCGAACGCCGCCCGCAGATGATCCGCAGCGTGCTGTACGGGCTGACGATGCGCCTGATGATGGTGAACAAGCGGCTGGCGGACATGACCGGAACCGCCGAATCGAAAGCGGCGCGGCTTTTCCTCACACTCGCCGACCGCCTCGGCGAACGCAGCGGAGAGAGCGCGTTCATTCCGCTTGCGCTGGCACGCCAGGAAGTCGCCGATCTGCTCGGGATCACGCTCGAGACCGCAATCCGCCTCATGAGCCGCTGGCAGAAGGAGGATCTCGTGCGCACTGAGAAGGACGGATTCACCATTCCCGACGTCGAGTCGCTGCGGACCATCAGCCGCGCCTGAAAACCCGCCTTTCGTATGACGGAAGTCATCCCCTTCGCGGATACCGGTGCCTACACTGGTCTTTAGTAAAGGAGACCAGAATGCAAACACAACCGAATACGATCGCCGAGCTCGCCGTGGCCATGCCGCGCGCCATCGGAACACTGGACAAGTTTGGAATCGACTACTGCTGCAACGGCGCACAGAGCATCGCCGAGGCCTGCAATCGCGCCGGAATCACCGCGGAGGAACTGCTGGCGATGATTCCGGCGGTCGAGACTTCCGCGGAGGTCGACTGGACGGCCGAGCCGATGTCCGCGCTGATCCGGTTCATCGTTCACACCCACCACGACTACACGCGTACGACCCTGGCAACGCTTCAACATCTGTCGACGAAAGTGCGCGAGCACCACGGGCCGAATCACAGCGAACTGTCTGAGGTGGAGAGGCTCGTACACCAGCTCGCGGCGGACCTGCTGCCGCACATGCTGAAGGAAGAACAGGTGTTGTTCCCGTACATCGCCAACGTGGAAGAGGCGGCCATGCTGGCGAAAGAGCCGCCGATGCCGTTCTTCGGAACGGCGCGCAATCCCATCCGGGCCATGATGATGGAGCACGAGGCAGCCGGCGAGATCCTCGTCCAGATCCGCGCGCTGACGGCGAACTACACGCTTCCGCCCGAGGCCTGCACGAGCTTCCATGCCCTCTACGCAAACCTGCAGGAGATCGAGACAGACCTGCACCGCCACATCCATCTCGAGAACAACGTCCTTTTCCCGCGCGCGATCGAGACCGAGGAAGCGACGAGGACATCCGCAGTCCCGGCATTCGCCGACAACTGCTGCGGGCACAAGTAACGGAAAAGAACAACGGGATATCCGCGTTTGTCGCGGGACTTACGCGGATATCTCCGTCTCACCGGGCCTCGTGACTCTTGCGGCCTACGGCTTCTTCCTTGAGCAGCCCGTCAATCATCGCGCGCAGAGAGTCCGCGTCCTCCAATCCAGGGTTTCCGCCCGCACCGCCGCTGGCGGCACGAATCCTGCCCGCGCGATCGATCACGATTACTTGCGGAATGTTCAAAGTCTCTTTGCCCGTGCGGCCCAGATAGCGATCCACCTCGGATTTGGTCGCATAACCAACCGGATACGTGAGCTTGAGATCGTTCACCAGGGCAGGGATCAGCCCCTCGGTGGTGCCGCCACCGTTGGGTGGATCGAAAACAATCCCTACGGGCTGGAAACCAAGCGCACCCAGCTCGCTGTTTAACTTATTCAGGGTCTTTGCCACGCGGCGGCAATGATCGGACTGAATGAAGAGAAACTCCATGACCACGACTTTCCCCCTGAGGCTGGAGAGGAGGAATGTTTTCCCCGAAGGCTCAGCGATGTTGAACTCGGGCGATTTGCGCGGAACGCCGGTCGGCGGCGCCGCCACAGCGAAGCCGGTCAGTGTGAAAACCATAATGAGGCAGATCAGCTTTCGCAAAGGGTGAATCCGTGATGACATAGACATCAAACATCCTTCCATTTCTCGGCGATGCGCTGCACCAGGGCCGCTGCCTCGCGACTGGCGTCCTCAGGACTCTTTTCACCTTTAACGACGCTCAAGAACATGCTGGGGATGACAAACTTGTTGAACGTCTCCATGAAAACCGGGGTCGCGTATCCCGGTACGCCGAGATTGTGCGTCCAATGCAGCGCGTCTTTCAGCTCCCTGTTCTTGTCCGGGGGATCGCTCTTGGGATCATTTTCCAGCCTCACGATGAAATCGGGGAGGGTCTTCTGGTAGACGGGAAGGTTGCAGCCCTTGCTTTGCTCGTAACCGGTCTTCCCGGCGTCAACGAGATCGATCAGAAACTGCTTCGCGTCCTCCGGATTCCGCGCGAACTTCCAAATCGCGGAACAGTTGGTAATGTGAGGAGTGGCTACAATCCCGGCCCCGGCCGTCCCCAACAGTGGAGGCTGGATCAATATCTTCTTTGCGACCTCGGGATCTTTTTGCTCTGCGGCGCGCAGCAGACTGATGGCGTTGATGCTGCACGTGGTTTTGCGCGCCAGCATCGCTTTGACGTTGTCTGACGGGCCCCAACTGAGCTGATCGGGTGTTCCCGTCTCCTCGTAGAGCAGCTTGACATACTTGAGGGCCTCGGTCGTACGGGCACCGTCAAGCATGACTTTGCCGTGAACGTTCAAAACCGCTCCCCCGAAAGCAACCAGGATCGTATGCAAGGTGATGTTGCCTTCAAGAGTGGGCGTCATCGCCAGGCCGCACGAGACACCAAGTTTCTCGCGGATCCTTTTCCCTCCGCTCCGCAAGCTACCGTAGTGCAGGGGGCCCATGGGCATACCAGCCTCCGCCCAGTAGTCGGCGAAATAATGGAGAGGGGCCGGAATCCAGGAATCGCAGAATGCAAAATACTTGCGCTCTTTCACATAGTAGGTCGAGCGGTGCGCAAGTTTGTCGATGACTCCGACTTTGAGCCTCAGCGCCTGATAAATCTCATTGTGATCGATGACGTGCTGGCAGAACTCCGCAGGTGGCCATGGGAACATCATCACATCGTGGCCCCTGCCTTGTTTGACTTCCTCTGCGGCACGCCGGTGGATCTGCTCGGCCGGAATTCGATCCACGGTGACGTGGATGTCATGCTGCCGGCCCCACTCCTTTGCCATACGCTCGAACCAGAGGTCGAACTCGGGGACGAAATGCGCCCATTTGGCGATTCGGAGCGTTCTCTGGCTGGCCAGGGCGCGAGAAGGGAAGGCGAAAAAAGGCCCTGCGGCTGCCGATACTGCCGCGAACCTGAGAAACTCCCGGCGAGAGAACCTGCTGCCCTTTACCTTAGACATTGCTTTTCAATGCCGGTTCCAGATTAACACGACCGGCCCTGGCAAGTCGAGATCGCTTGCCAAGGGCCGGCCGGTTTTGACTTTCCTTCGGGAATGGAACGTTGTTAGTTGCCCGCCGCAGCCGATGTCGTTTGAGTGGTCTGCGTCGGGTTCAACGTGAGCTCGTTGCAGAACTTTCCAAATAGCTGCAGGCAGGCAAAGTTGAGATTGAACCGAAAATCGAGCGGTATGCCAAAAGGCCCGCGAACCGTGTCCAGGAAGGCATCCGATGTGATCGCTCCTGCTCTTGGGTCAGGAATTGCGGGGCAGACCAACCAAACCGATCCATTGTCCGCTCCGCCGGTGTCGAGCTGGCCTTCGTTCATGCATCCAGGGTTGGGTGGATTGGGGAATCCTGGACCGAGCGGCTGTGCGCCAACATCGTTGCCTTCCAGGAAGTTGAGCTCATTGGCAGTAATGATGTTTGGGGTTCCATCCAGGCCGATGCCGTGCATGAGCGCCAACTGGATCAACATGGCCGTGCATTGCGCGGTCGGGTGGATGTGCCCCGCTGGATCACCCACCGAATTCTGGTTGTACCAGAAGTAGGTGAGCACCCACATCCCTAACAGATCGTCACAGAAATAGCCGAACGGACTATCCTTCGGGGTTCCTGAGACGATACCCAGTGGATCGTTTCCATCGCTGCCGTCGATGGCGTTTCGATTCGTGGCGAAGCGCCAGTCCTGCCTCAGGGCCGGCGTGGCGACACTGGTCACCGGAAAGCAGGGAGTCCCGGCGGGCAACGTCGAGTCCCCCATCGAGCCACAAGGTGTAGGGGCGATGACTCCACTCGGAAGCCTCTGTTTGGGCGCGGGGTAGCCCTCGAAGTTGCCGACGATGTCCTCCATCGCGATTCCCCGCGCGTTGCCCGCGCCTCCCGTCTGGTTTGCGGGATTGAAAAAACTCTGCCTGAGCGCGAACGCGATGACGGAAATGAACTCGGTCGCCGTACCCGAACCATCGTCCGGGTAACCACCTGTGGTCGCCAGGATGCGAATGTTCTTGCGAGTGGGATCGTTATTGGAGTTGTCCACGACCCAGTTAGCCTGGCTGGAACTTCGCGCCGGCGGACCAAACTGCCGGAAGAGACCGAAGCGGCCCGCCGCAGGCTGGTCCAACTGCGTCACGTTAATGCCGTTGGCCCTGTAGAAAGCGTCGTTGAAATCGAACGGCGGCACATTATCGTTCAGTTGGGCCGTCAACCTGGGAGCAGTCAGGAACACGACCGCTGCCAGCGTCAGAAAAAGTGAAATGTGTGTTCGTAAGCTCTTCATGACCTTTCCTCCGGTCAGGACGGCTGAATGTGACTCTGCTCTGGATGGAGCATCCAGGAGACAGAATCGGCGATGAAGTCAGCGTGGGCCATCCCTGGACACGCTGCCCACAACATTAGTGGCTCGTTGCCATAACGGATGTTCCCGATATGCTGGGTCTTGTCCTTATCAACGACTGGATTGGGATAACTGAACCCGATGCCTTTGCGGACTTTTTCCAAATCCTCGGGCTTGCCGGTGAGAAACGTCCAGCCTGGTCTGGCCTGGTGCATTTCCCGGAACTGACGGATGGCATCGACCGTGTCCTCTTCCGGCTTCAGCGTCAATGAGTACATGAAGAGCCGCTTGTTGAGGTCCGCGGCGACCCGCTCCTGCACTCTGGAAAGATTTGCCATCACCATCGGGCAGACTTCATCGCACTTGGCAAAGAAGAAGTTCATGGTGACGATCTTGTTCTTGACGAGGTCGTCATAGAACATCACTCGTTTGCCCTCGTGCGTGTACAGAGGAACATTGGGGAAATGCATGCGCTGGATGCGCTGACGAGCCCGATCGGTCGCCGTCGCCCCGAGGCCCATACCGTCTGCTTTTCCCGTGATGCCGGCGACAGCCGTTGCCGCCGCGGCAGCGGGGGCCATTGCCGCCCAGCCCAACAGTTTTCTTCTTGAGATGTCCATGGCTGCAGTCTCCTTTCTTCTACTATGGCACTCGAATGTCGTCGCCCTGGGCCACAACATGCCAGAGCGCCATCATGGCGTGGTCCTCGTGAACCACGTTGTGGCAATGGATGGGATACTTGCCCAGCCAGTCACGGAAGCGGAAGAAGAGCTGAACGCGCTCGTTGGGGTGCAGTTGAGTCACGTCTTTGCGTCCTTTGTCCGCCGGCAACGTTGGTGCAACCCGGTTGCGGCTCAGGATCTGGTGTTCTTCCAGATGGATGTGAATCGGATGCGTCCAGTCTCCGCTGAGATTCATCAGCAGCCACTGCTCCACTGAGTTCTGCTGCACGGCAAAGCGGAATTGATTGCAATCCATGAACTGGCCGTTGATGGACCATTGACCATTCAGACGATCGAACTTGAAGGTCCGGGTGATTCGCGGCTCCACGTTGGTGTTGGGCAATTGATAGAAGGTGGGATTCGTGGCCGGATCAACGCTGTGGTCGGCGACGGCGGTTCCGCTCACCCGGAATTGCAACAGCAGGTTGCCCGCACCCGCGGGGACAATCTGAGGAACGTTCATGCCCAGATTGGCGCTGCACTCCTGCGAGGTGTTGCCGGGGCCGAAGTTGTCGACCGGGCCCTGCCCATTGAGCTGATTCAGCCGGTTCTCCAGATAGATGGTCTTGCCGGCGAAGGGCCTGAAGTCGATGATCACTTCCACGCGCTCGGCTGGAGCGATGCGCACGCTGGTGATCTGGACAGGATTCGGAAGGAGATTGCCGTCCGTGCCGATCAGCCAGTACGGATTGGCAATGCTCGTGTGGTTCAGGTCCGTCAGGAAGAACTCGTAGAAACGCGACGGGCCGGTATCGAGCATGCGGAAGCGGTAGCGGCGCGGCTGAACCTCGAAGAAGGGCTGGATCTTGCCGTTGACCAGGAACTTGTCGCCCAGGATGCCGTCCAGGTTGAACAGATCGAAGACCAGATCGCCGGTTTCCGGGTCATAGACCCTATCGTTGAAAGCCAGCGGAATGTCAAACTGCGGGAAGCTGGGAAGATGGAATCCGCTGCCTTCGTTTCCGGTATCGAACTGGTTGAACAGGCAGTACATCCCGATTAGGCCTTTGTAGGTATTCTGTGAAGTGAAATCCACGCGGTGGTCGTGATACCAGAGGGTACTCAACGATTCGTTGATATCGCCGTTGGGAGCGTGATCGGAATTGAATCCCGCCAGTACGTTCGGATAATACTGATCGCAGAAGTGTCCGGCGCCGTAGAAGTCGCAAGGATTGCCGTCACTCTCGGAAGGGTTGTGCGCGTTGTGCAGGTGCGTGGTGACGGACGGCATTCCGAAACCGGTGTTGTTCACCTGCGTTACCGGGGGGAGTGAATTGATGTTGCGCGTGAGCTGAGGCTTGCCATAAAAAGCTTGATACGTGGGTCCCGGGCTGCGAGGGCCGGTGCCGTCGTCATAGCCCCACAGGGTTTGCAGAGGGAGATCGGGCGACTGCCTGGCCGTAAACTGCCTCTGGTTGAACTGGTAGAGCGTCCCCGGAACCACTGGAAATCTGACGGGATCGATGTGTGGGGCCTGGAACGGCGCCGCGCGCACCTCGCCTGCCCCGGTATTCGGGTTTTCTGTCGGCGTGGGAGTCAGGCTGCTCACTTTTCGGGCAAGCGGCATGACCACGAGAGGCTCGACAAACGCCCTGGTTGGCGGACTTGCCGTCTGATTGCTGGGGAGGCATAGCTGGTTCGTCCCCGGGCTGGAATTGGATCCCGAGCTCGGAGGATTCGTCTGGGCGCGAGCGCTCAACCCTCCCTGCACGACCAGCATCCCCCCTGCTGTCAGCAACCCCATCTTGAAAAGGGAGCGCCGGCTTGTCAGGCCGGCTGCGATCAGTTCGCGCCGGTTCTTCGCCGCGTTGAGCATCTCGCGGTAGCGCGCCCTGGAAACTTTCTCGCCGAATACATTGAAGTACATTCCCAGCCTCCTCGTGCGTTGCGCGGAACAGCGTCCGCAAATATCTGATGCTCCAAGCCGTTCAGTTATTCGTCGTTTTGTGTGTTCACATCACACTTGGGCGTACGAAGCATCACAGCTTGATGTGACATTGAATACACGCAATGTAGCCCCACTCTGATCGAGATCCAAGGGTTAAGAGTTAGCCGAAACGGCTATTTGTTAGCATTTAAAGCTGCCGGCGGGAAAAAATGATAACCGGCGAGCCACCGACATCGAGGAACCATCACCATGCCGGGCGAGAAGATGCCCGTGCAGAAACCGCGTGGTCGAACCTGGAGGGCCGGAAGGTGCCGCGGGAGGTCTACGGGCTGACGAGGCGCGACGAGGCGATGCCGTCGGCTGTCCTGAACGGAGGTCCAGGGAGTGTCGTGCCCCCACCGGACGATTCAGTCACCCTCATTCTGCCGCCGGTAGCTGCGAGGTCCCCGCTCAAACCGGCGCTCGAAGGCGCGTGTGAAGCTCGACGCGTGCTCATATCCGACGGCGTTGGCGATTTCCTTGACGCTCATATCGCTGGTTGCCAGCAAGTGCGCCGCCCTCTGCATTCGTTGCTCATGGAGCACATGACCGAGGGAAGCCCCCGTGGCCTGTTTGAACAGGTGACTAAGATAGGAACAGCTGAGATGAAAAGCCCTGGCCCAGTCGTCGATGGTGCTTCGCGGGTCGTCTTCCATCTCCTGCAGAAGCCTGCGGAGACGCCCATCCTGAATCGTGGCTGGAGAATGGAAGGCATGCATGCGAGCCTCCGAAAATGGGTCAGGGGTTAGGAATCCGAGCGGTTTGCCTGCCGCATGGATGGGATTCCGTGGTGCCAGAGCAACACATCGACATTCCACCGCGTCGCAGTTTGGCCACCCCCCCGAACGGACGAACCTGACGTAGAAGTAGAGCAGTAGCCTAGGCGGAATTACGGCGGGCGTCAAGTGAAAACTTGACAGAAAGTTGACCGTCCGTTGATCGACCGGGCAGTTCGTTGCAAACCATTGAACGTGATCGGCTTGTCCCATTCCGTCGCCGGCGACGTTTCCGTACCGGCTCGCGGCGATCAAGTTCGCCACGGAAACGGCATTGCCGGCACCGCGTGGCGTAGTCGGCAGCAGCGAACGCCTCGGAACCGCCGAGAACGCTGTCACCAAGTCGCGACCGCCGCTCCCCCGCCGTTTTGCTATCCTCTCCCGTCTCCCTCCCCCGTCCTGGGGGTCCAAACAACCGAGAGGAACTCAATCTATGCGCTTGAAACGTTTTGGCTCCGCGGTTTCCGTGATCGTTCTTTTTCTGTTTACCAACGTCGCACGCGCCGAAGACGCGAAGGCGACGACACCTGCTCCTTCCACCACGGCCCAGCGCTACGGCACGTGGGGAGTCGACTTGGAAGGAATGGATCGTTCGGTCAAACCGGGCGACGACTTCTTCAAGTACGTCAACGGCAAATGGGCCGCCACGACACAGATCCCGGCCGACAAGACCGGTTACGGCGCCTTCGCCGTCCTCGGCGACCTTTCCGAGGCGCGCGTTCATGCGCTTCTCGACCGCTGGGCTGCCGACAAGAGTCTGAAGGCCGGCTCCGACGGGGCAAAGGTAGCGACGGTCTATCGCACCTACCTCGATGAGGCCACCGTGGAGAAGCTCGACGCCAAACCGATCCAGCCATATCTCGACGCCGTGAAGAAAGCGAAGACGCATGAGGACATGGCTCGTTCGATGGGCGGCGCCGAACGCGGCTTCGGCAGCTCGTTCTTCGGCGCCGGCGTCAGCGATGACGCCAAGAATCCCGACAAGTACACGCTTTACCTGTCGCAGGGCGGCCTCGGCCTGGCCGACCGCGAGTTCTATCTGCGCGACAACTTCAAGCCGCAGAAAGAGCGCTACCAGAAGTACGTCACCGACATGCTGGGGCTCATCGGTTGGGCCGATCCGGAAAAGAACGCGGCGGACGTCGTCGCGCTCGAAACGAAAATCGCCGAGGCCCACTGGACGCGCGCCGAGAGCCGCGAACGCGACAAGACGTACAACCCGACCACCATCGCCGACCTGGAAAAGAACGCGCCGGGATTCCCGTGGCTCCTGGCATTCAAGGAAGCGGGACTCGGCAAGGTCGACCGCGCCGTGGTCCGCCAGAGCACCGCGCTCCCGAAGATCGCCAAGATCTTCGCCGACACGCCGGTGGCGACGCTCCAGGCATGGCAGGCGTTCCACATCGCCGATGATGCAGCGCCTCTTCTCTCGAAGCGCTTCGTCGATACGCACTGGGAGTTCCGCTCGAAGTTCCTCAACGGCGCCAAAGAGCAGCGCTCCCGCTGGAAGCGCGCCGTCGGCGCCGCCGAGGGAACGATGGGCGAGGCCATCGGCCGGACCTACGTCGCCGAATACTTCCCGCCGGAGTCGAAGGCCAAGATGGAGCAGCTCGTCGCCGGCCTGCGCGCCGCGATGAAGGGCCGCATCGAGAACCTGCAGTGGATGGGGCCGGAGACCAAGGCCCGCGCTCTCGAGAAGCTGGCCAAGTTCAACGTGAAGATCGGCTATCCCTCGGAGTGGCGCGACTATTCGAAGCTCGTGATCCGCAAGGGTGATCTGGTCGGCAATTCCGAGCGCGCCGCGAAGTTCGAGTGGGCGCGTGACGTTGCCCGCCTCAGCAAGCCGGTCGACAAGAAGGAATGGGGCATGACGCCCCAGACGGTCAACGCCTACTACCAGGCGACCAAGAATGAGGTCGTCTTCCCCGCCGCCATTCTGCAGCCGCCGTTCTTCGATCCGAAGGCGGACATGGCCGTGAACTACGGCGGCATCGGCGCCGTGATCGGTCACGAGATCACGCACGGCTTCGACGATCAGGGCCGCAAGTCGGACGGCACCGGCATGCTGCGCGACTGGTGGGCTCCAGAAGATGCCGCTAAGTTCGAGGTGCAGGCCGCGAAGTACGGCGCGCAGTATGAGGCGATCAACCTCCCGCAACTCCCCGGCAGCCACATCATCGGCAAGCTGACCATGGGAGAGAACATCGGCGACCTCGGCGGCATCCTGATGGCCCTCGACGCCTACCATCTCTCGCTGCACGGCCAGCCGGCCCCGGTGATCGACGGCTTCACCGGCGATCAGCGCGTGTTCCTGGGCTGGGCTCAGGTGTGGCGCACGCTGACGCGCGACGACGCCCTCCGCCAGCTCATCGCCACCAACCCGCACTCCCCCGGCCAGGTGCGCGCCTTCGCCCCCCTCCGCAACGTCGACGCCTGGTACGAAGCGTTCGGCGTGAAAGAGGGCGACGCCGAATACGTCAAACCAGAGGACCGCGTCCGGATCTGGTAAGTGACGAACACGCGATTCAACACGAACGGCCACCCGCGAGGGTGGCCGTTTCGAGCACGTCTTCCTTGATGTGGCTCATGACGGTACCCGTGTGATCGACTCGAAGATGGTGCGTGCCGCCTTGCGGCAATGGTGAAGGAGTTGCCGGACGTAGAGCGGCGCGACGTCGAGCTCCGCGGCCACATCGCGCATCGACTTCCCTTCATAGTGGAAGCTGCGCAGGGCTTTGCGGCACCGCGGCCGCAGCCGGGCCAGCGTCTCCGCCACCGCCAGCCGAATGGCGATGGTGTCGGACAGCAGCGTTTCATCGGCCGCGCTTTCGCTCTCCACATCGACATCGCAAAAGACCGTTTGCTCGCGTTGCCGCTTCCGCCAGTATTCGAGGCACTCGTTCCTCACGGCCCCTCGAAAGTAGGGTTTGAGCTCCCCGCGCACCACGCCGGGGTTGCTGAAGTAGTGCATGAAGATGTCGTGAACGATGGCCTCGGCGTCGGCGAATGGAACGCGGAAGTCGCGCACGGCAATCAGCCGCATCAGGCGCACATGGCTTTCGTAAACCTCGGCAAACGCCTCCTGCCCCGGCAGGGGGATCGCGAGAGGCTCGACGCAGGGAAGCGGAGGCAACGGATTCGCGCCGCCAGGCGGTGTCAGATCGGTGGGCATGCGTTTGAGTATGAGGCGACTTACGCACGTAAAGCAAGAAAACCAGAATTTGTTGACCGCAATCAGACGACCGTTGCCGGCAACATCCGGTTTGTTGGCGTCAACAAAATTTTGTTGACGCCAACCCGGACCTTGTTGCCGGCAACTCCGAACTTGTTGCCGGCAAGTCCGAGCTTGTCGGCGGCAACTCCGAGCTTGTTGGCGCCAACGCAGAATCTGTTGGCGGCAACGAAACTCATGTTGACGGCAACTCGGAACCTGTTGAGGGCAATGACCTTTACGTTGACGTCAACTCGGAACTTGTTGACAGCAGCAAACTTATGTTGACGGCAACTCGGAAGCTGTCGGTGGCAACACCGATCCTGTTGACGGCAACTCCGGTCTGTTGACGGCAACTCCGGTCTGTTGACGGCAACTAAAGGAGTCTTGGCCGCAACGCGGCCAAGACCGGAAGCCGCGACCCGGCATCATTCCGTAACCTTTTGCCGGGCTGATACGTCTAAGCAAACGAACACCAATGTATGTTCGCGGCCGCAGCGCGTCGCTGACGGCCATCATTCCGAGTCGAAGTACGGTAGTTCTAACCCATGTGCGTGCCCACGCACTATCGCTATGGAGATGATAATGGACAAAAAACGAGCAGTAGACGCACCGGCTGATCCCCCGACTACGAGCGAAAGCGTCAATGACGTTGTCCCGGGCAACCTCGCGGCTGCGGGCGATCCATCGACCCCATCCACCCCACCGCCCCAGGTCACACCCGAGGATCTCGCGGCCTCGTTTATCGCCATGATCGACCAGTTCCAGGCACAGATCCCCAACTTCCAGCACCACGATCCGAGTGATATCCGCCGCGTGGCGGCGATCGCCCGCTTCGCTCCCGACCTGATCGTGCCGACCATCGCCACGACCATGTCATTCGCTCCGGCCGCCCAGCGCAACCTCTTCGACGTCGAAGCAAACCAGATGGCCATCCGCAAGCAGAACGCATTTCAACCGGTGATCCAGCGCCTCACCGCGCTGACCGACGGACTGCAGTTCACCGTCAACAACGGTCTGGCCGAGGCGGGGGCGCAGGCTCTCGACGTCTACACGTGGGCCAAGGCCTACGCCAGGCGTCCCGATGCCACCGCTCTCCATCCGTATGTCGCCGCGCTGTCGCGCGTGGTGAAGAAGGTCATCAATCACCGCAAGCCGAAATCACTGGCGACACCGGCTCCGTCACCCACCCCCGCTCCGTTGCCACAAGGTGGCCAGGGATTTCTCGCTCCGACCTTCGTCCCTCCCGATCGTGCCGGCGAAGATGAGTTTCCCGATCACGTCAACAAAGCGTTGGACAGGGCTATGGAGGATTAGTCGTTCGCTTTCCTTTTGTATGAACGGCCACCCGCGAGGGTGGCCGTTTTGGTTTCCCCATCGGTCAGGGTGCGTCGGGGTCGAAGAGAATCAGTCTGCACCTTGAAGTGATGTCCAGCGCCCGCTCGATTTGTGCGGCTTTCTGAAGCACCGGATCTGCGGCGTTGACCGGCCATCCGACGATGTTTGCATGCAACGGCGGTGGTTCTTCGGCAACGACGTCGAGCTTCGCCGAGCGAACCGCGGCAGCCTTGCAGATTGCGGCGCCGTGAACGGTAACATCCGGCCTTCGATCACGAGCGATCTGAATCAAGTTCGCGCCCGGCTCGGCATCGTGGCGGAAGACCGACGTTGTCATCTGCGCCTTCCGATTCGGCAGAAAGGCCGCCGGTTTCACCGTCGTGGCATTGAAGTACGACGACGATGTAAGAAAGCGCGCCAGCGCCTCCCCGTCGGCGACGATCTCAGGCAACCCGGACGGAAGCATGGCCCATCGTCTCGCGAATCCTCTCGAGAATGAGTGGCGGAATCCTCTCGCCGTCGAACCGCGCCACAGCGTGGCCCTGATCAGTCCCATCCAGCCAGGCGAATGCCAGCCGGTCGCTCACGCCGATGCTGATCGAAAGGACGCGGCTGCGAGAGTGAACCCAGTCGAGGGAAATCGACCCGTCTGGTTCCGGTGCCACTTCCGGTACAGGCACGCTGCCCGGCAATGCTTGGATGAAAGCGATCGCTCGTTCAGTAGCAAAAACGGATACCGGCTCGGCTCCTTCACCGTCCCAGTCGGATTGGCCGTGTTTCGCTGCAACAGCAAGGACCTCGGAAACGGCTTCTGTCCTCGGTCCGAACAACGCGATCGATTGCTGCATCGACTCCATCGCTGCCGAAACCGATCTGCGAATGGTGTCCGCCTCCTGCGAAACCGCGGTTCCGTCGCCAGCCGCGACATTCATAGTCGCGTACACATCCGGGAGGCGTGTCATCGAAACAGGTTCAGGCATCGTTCAGTCAGACTGCTCCGGAAAATCGCATTCGCCATGCGACGCAAAGCAAAGATCGTCGACTCGATATTCTCCCATATCTGAGGATCGTATGACTCGCGATGACTGCCAGCGATGTCGAAGATGACCGGCAGTGGTTGATTCTCCCGCAACCACGGAAGTGTCTCCCGCTCATCAATGACCATTCGAACTTTGACCTCGTGGCCTGTGACATCCTCGATCGCCGAGTATTCGTTCAAAACAGAGGTGAATTTAAGGGCGATCTCCTCCGGGAGTTTTGAATCCAGGCACAAATATTCGTCGAGGTTGACGATGCCCTCACCCGACGGAAGAAGGATGCGATTGATGTACCGCAGTCCGATTCGCCGGATCGTCACAGGCGAGACCAGATCAACGAAGATCCGCCATGTCCGCTCGATCTCGGGGAGATACTCGTCAAGGTCTGTATACGGTGCGAAACGATTGAATGAAAAACCGTCCCGTCTGAGCTGCACGAGCTGCGGTTCTTCACCGAGTAACTGAAAGGCGGCGGTTGCTTCCCCGATATTGAGCGGCTGGTGTGAATCTCCGGATCGGGGCGGCTGGCGGAGGCGCCGGCGAAAACCGGGGTAGCGATCCAAGTAACGTTCCCTGGCGCGCCCTTCCAGATCTGCGAACTTGATATCCGCCGGCAGATCGCAATCGATGTCTACCACCATCTCGACGATCGGCGGATGTGTGAGCCGCGGCGAGCTGGCGACGGTCATCGAATACCAAACCTCATGGAATCGACATGATAAGTGACAAGCGAAGGCTGGCAGCAAATCGTGACCCCGCGCACGTTATCCTCCCCGTTCGAGGCACACAATAACTTCCTCATGAAAAGCCTCCTGCTGGCCGCGGTCCTTTCGAATCCGATTCTTTTCGTCACCCAGGTGCCGGTGCTCGGTGACTTCACTACCGTCGCCTCCACCTTCGGCAATCAGATCCCCACCGTTCAGCAGGCACCGCGCGGCGGCGACCTCTGGATCCGTTATCCCGACGGCACGACCAAGAACCTCACCCGCGCGGCCGGCTTCGGGACGAGCGGGATGCAGGGGGCGAACGCCATCGCGGTGCGCGAGCCGTCCGTCCACTGGAGCGGCACCAAGGCGCTGTTCAGCATGGTCGTCGGCGCGCCGAAGCAGCAGTACGTGTGGAAGGACTACGTCTGGCAGATCTACGAGATCACCGGCCTTGGCGAGTCCGACACGCCGGTCATTCGCAAGGTCGCCAACCAACCGGCGGCCTACAACAACGTCAGCCCGTTCTACGGCACCGACGATCGCATCCTCTTCACTTCGGATCGGCCGCGCAGCGGTGAGCCGCACCTCTATCCTCAGCTCGATGAGTACGAGGAGGCGCCGACAGTCACGGGACTCTGGAGTCTCGACCCGAACGTTGATTCTATGCACGGCGATCTGCGCATGCTCAATCACACGCCGTCCGGCCTCTTCTCACCATCGATCGACAGCTTCGGCCGGGTGATCTTCACGCGCTGGGATCACCTGCAACGCGATCAGCAGGCCGACACCGATGCCACCGAGGGGGGGACGTACGGGACATTCGACTATGCCGACGAGACCGCGGGCGCGGCGCGCGGCGCGGGGGTCGAAGTCTTCCCCGAGCCTCGCAGCGCGCGCACCGATCTTCTGGCCGGCACGAACCTGCAGGGCAACAGCATCAACCACTTCTTTCCGTGGGAGATCAACGAAGACGGCACGTCGGAAGAGACGATGAATCACGTCGGCCGGCACGAGCTGCATAGCTATTTCGACAAAAGCATGAACGGTGACAGCGGCGTGCAGGAATTCATCGCCGCGTCGAGCGGCCGGGCCAATCCGAACGAGGTCGAGAACCTCCTGCAATTGCATGAGGACCCGGCGCATCCCGGCGTCTACTTCGCCGTCGACGCGCCGGAGTTCCAGACGCACGGCTCCGGACAAATCGTCCGCTTCGGCGCGGAGCCGGGGCTGCCGGCCGACAAGATCGTCGTCACCTACATCACGCCCCATTCGACGCGCGACGTCATCGACGGCTCACCGCCCGCGGATGCGTCGGGACACTATCGCGATCCTCTCCCCCTCGCGGACGGCACGCTGCTGGCCGCGCATACGAGCGAGCTTCGAGGGGACAGCAACGACGGGACGCGCCCCGCTCCGACGTCGCGCTACGCGTTCCGCCTGCGGACGATGGTGTTGCAGAACGGCGTCTACGTACCGGGCGATCTGCTGACGTCCGGCATTCAGGTCAGCGTTTCGTACTGGGATCCCGACGAGCTGGTGACGTGGTCGGGCCCGATGTGGGAGCTGAATCCGGTGGAGGTCCGCGCGCGTCCGCGTCCCGCACTCCGCACGACGCCCCTCGAGGAGCCGGAGGCGAAGATCTTCCGCGACGAAGGCGTCGATCCGGCCGCGTTCCGCGCCAACCTCGCGTCACGCGGTCTTGCGCTGATCGTCAGCCGCAATGTCACCTCGCGCGATGCCGCCGACAAGCAGCAGCCGTACAACCTCCACGTCGCCGGGAGCAGCACGCAGAAGATGACCGGCAGCGGCAAGGTCTACGACATCGCCCATCTCCAGCTTTTCCAGGCCGACCAGCTCCGCGGCCTCGGCGGCACCACATCGCCGAGAGCCGGACGCCGCGTGCTCGCCCGCACGATGCACGACGCCGCGGTGAAGAATCCGCCGACGACGGGGCCGGCCGGCAGCGTCCAGATCGCCGCCGACGGCTCGATGGCCGCCCTCGTCCCCGCCCGCCGCGCCATGAGCTGGCAACTGACCGACGGCACCGGCACACCCGTCGTCCGCGAACGCTACTGGCTGACCTTCCAGCCCGGCGAAGTACGCGTCTGCAGCGCCTGCCACGGCGTCAACTCGCACGATCAACTGGGCGCCGTTGCTCCGCAGAATTCTCCCGAGGCGTTGAGGGCGATGCTGCGGTTCTGGAAGTCGTCGTCGACGAGCGGGAGGCGGCGGGCGGCGGGGAAGTAGCGACGCGGGCGCTTTAACGCTAGACACAAAAAACACAGCCCGGCGAAACCGCAACAAAACGCGGTATCCAGGCAAAGGCATGGCAAGCACCGCCCCCTCATCCGCCTTCGGCACCTTCTCCCCCAGCTGAAAAGCGCTGGGGGAGAAGGGCTCTCGATGTTAGGAAGGCGCGAGCTCTTTTGGGGGCGAGTGCATGTTTTGCGAAATATTCGCGTCACGCGCAGAAACAAGGGTTAGTAGCACCGAAGCTCTCTTTCTCTATGCCCTCTGGATTACTGGCCGGTGGTTTCTGCGCGCGACAAGAGGATTTAACATCGAGAGCCTTCTCCCCCAGCGTTTTTCAGCTGGGGGAGAAGGTGCCGAAGGCGGATGAGGGGGCCGTACTTGCCATGCCCTTGCCTGCATCCACGTTTGGTTGCGGCTTCGGCGAACTTGTCATCTATCGTGAACGCTTTCGAGCTAACGACGGGCGATTTGACACAGCGGGTTCAGGATTCTCTAATGGCCAACGATCATTCGTACGAAGTCTTCTCCCCGGAGCACGGCGTCCCGATCAAAGCGTGGACTCGCGGCGTTCCGGTGGAGGATGCGGCGAAGCAGCAGCTCCTCAACATCGCCACGCTTCCCTTCATCTACCGCTGGATCGCGGTCATGCCCGACGTTCACCTCGGCAAAGGGGCGACGGTCGGAAGCGTGATCCCGACCAGAAAGGCGATCATCCCCGCCGCCGTCGGCGTCGACATCGGCTGCGGCATGATGGCCGTGCGCACGTCGCTCAACGCGCGCGATCTGCCGGACGACCTGCATACTCTGCGCTCAACGATCGAATCGGCCGTTCCGCACGGACGCACCGACAACGGCGGCCGGAACGACCGCGGCGCCTGGAGCCAGCCGCCGCAGCGCAACGCGGAAGCGTGGGCCACCCTGGCGCCGAAATATGGCGAGATCGTGGAGAAGCATCCGCGTCTCGGACGAGGCAACGATGCCAATCACCTCGGGACACTCGGTACCGGCAACCATTTCATCGAGGTCTGCCTCGATGAAGCGGAGAACGTCTGGATCGTGCTGCACAGCGGCTCCCGAGGCGTCGGCAACCGCATCGGCCAGTTCTTCATCGAGCTCGCCAAGCAGGACATGCGCCGATGGATGATCAACCTTCCGGACCAGGACCTCGCCTACCTGCCGGAAGGCACCGATCACTTCAACGAATACGTGAAGGCGGTCCATTGGGCGCAGTCGTACGCGATGACGAACCGCGAGCTGATGATGGCCGCGACCATCGATGCCATTCGCGCCGCGGACCTGCTGCCGCCGTTCACGGCCGACGCAGAGGTGGTGAACTGTCACCACAACTACGTCGCGGTCGAGGAGCACTACGGTGAGCGCGTCTTCGTGACGCGCAAAGGAGCGGTGCGCGCCGGGATCAACGACCTCGGCATCATCCCGGGAAGCATGGGAGCAAAGTCGTTTATCGTGCGCGGAAAAGGGAACCCGGAGAGTTTCGAGAGCTGCAGCCACGGTGCGGGACGGGCCATGTCGCGCAACGAGGCCAAACGCCGCTTCACCATCGGGGATCATGTTCGGGCAACGGAGGGAGTCGAGTGCCGCAAGGATGCGGACGTGATCGACGAGACGCCGGCCGCGTACAAATCGATCGACGCGGTGATGCAGGCACAGAGCGATCTCGTCGACATCGTGCATACGCTGAAACAGATCGTCTGCGTCAAAGGATGAATGGGTGAAGGGTATCGCCCACGTACCACTTCTCTTTGTCGAGAGTCCTTCTCCCCCCGCGGTTTTTTTGCGGGGGGAGAAGGTGCCGAAGGCGGATGGGGGGGGCGTTTCACGCAGACGTCATTCGCACGCGACTCGTGCTTTCAAGCAGCCTTGGGCCAGTGCCGCAAGATCGTTCATGTCGCGTATGCGCCCCCTCATCCGCCTGTCGGCACCTTCTCGACGAGGTAAAGGGTGCCGACGATTCCGCTGAGCCCGCGTGTGCGCGCAATCACACCTCCACATGACGCCGGACATCCATCCGCGCAAACGCCCGTTCATACAGTAGCCGCATGAGTGAAACCTCCGATCCACGAGTGACGCCGTGGCAGATCGACGTGTCGGAATTCGAGGAGATCGAATCGATGCACGACCAGATGCAGTTTCTTCTGCGTTTCGCCGTGCTGGCGCCGTCGAGCCGCAATACGCAGCCGTGGATGTTTCGCATCATGCCCGACGGGGTCGACGTCTACGCGGACTACTCGCGCCGGCTCACGACCATCGATCCCGACGACCGCGAGCTGCTCATGAGCGTCGGCGCCGCCATCACCAACTTCCGCATCGCCGCGGCGCATTTCGGGTTCACGGCCAGCGTCCGCTACCACGCTCAGCCGGAACACGATCTCGTTGCCTCCGTCACGGTCTGCGAGACGTGCCTCCCCGATCCTCACCTCTCCTCGCTCTTCGCCGCGATTCCGAAACGGCACACGAACCGCTTGATCTTCGATCACAAGCCGATCGATCCTCAAGCATGGTCGCGCGTGTGCGATGTTCTCGAGCGATTTCCGGAGACGTTCAACGTCGTTCTTCCTGACGAGAAGCATCAGGCCGCGGAGTTGATCGATTACGCCGAACGGGTTCAGATGACGCGCCCCGCATTGCGCGCCGAGATGGCTGATTGGATTCGGCCGGATGACGGTCTGCATACCGACGGCATCCCCGCCGAAGTCTTCGGCGTCCCTCGGTTCCTGGCATCCGGCGCCTCTTGGTTCGTGCGTCAATTCGAAGTAGGCGCCTGGCATGGACCCCGTGACCGGCGCCTCGCGGACAGCGCATCGCAGCTCTTGATCGTCTGTGCGGATGACGATCGTGTATCGCTGCTCCAGGCCGGTGAAGCGCTCGAGCATCTGTTGCTGACCATCACGGATGCCGGCCTTCAGTACTCATTTCTCAATCAGGCAATCGAAGTAAAGAGCTTGCGCGAGCGCGTGAAGATGCTTGCGGACTCGAAGACCCCGGCGCAATTGCTCATTCGGATCGGAACGGCTCTGCCTGTCGATCAAATGACGCCGCGCCGGACGGTCAACTCGGTCATCGCCCCAACGGACCACTCATGACGGCTTGCCCCAAGGCCACGATCCCCTCCAGCAGTGAAGAAATCGAGATCGAGGCCTTTGAGCGTCTCAAACCGCGCCTTGGCGCGCTGTGGGACACCGTCTTTCCGGGCGACGAGGAGCCATACACCTCGGTCATCGTGCCGTCGCTCACGCTCGATCGGGCAGAGATGGCCAAGATCCCCGCCATCCACTGGTACGAGGAGCGGCTGCTGTTTCTCCTCATGCGCCTGAGGAATCCGCATGCGCGCGTCGTGTACGTCACCTCACAGCCGCTTCACCCGGTCGTTCTCGACTACTACCTGAACCTTCTCGCGGGGATCCCGGCCAGTCATGCGCGCGCGCGGCTGACGCTGCTCTGCGTCTACGACAGCTCGCCCCGCTCCCTGACGGAAAAGATTCTCGAGCGTCCTCGGGTCATCGAACGCATCCGCGCAAGCATTCCTGATTCGCGGCTCGCCTACCTCACCGTCTACAACTCCACTCCTCTGGAGAGGAAACTGGCCGTCAGGCTCGACATCCCTTTGAATGCGCCGGATCCACGGCTGATCGGCTACGGGTCGAAGTCGGGCGCGCGGGAGCTTTTCGCCGATATCGGAGTCGATCGGCCATACGGCCGCGAGGACCTTCACACGGTCGATGACATCGTCAGCGCGCTCGTTGCCATCCGCGCCGCCCGGCCCGAGGCTCGCCGCGCGCTGCTCAAACTGAATGAGGGATTCTCCGGCGAAGGAATCGCGCGCTTCGAATACCCGCCTGTCGTCGACGCTGTTTCCATCCGCCAGGCACTGAATCACCTGCGGTTCTCCATCGAATCCGAATCGGTTGTCACGTTCCTGTCGAAATTCGCCGCCGGCGGCGGAGTGGCCGAGGAGATGATCGAAGCGCTCGAAGTCCGCTCTCCGAGCGTACAGCTTCGTATCAATCCGCGGCAGGACGTGATCCTCGCATCCACCCACGAGCAGATTCTTGGCGGACCTTGCAAGCAGGTCTTCCTCGGCTGTGTGTTTCCGGCCGACGATGAGTACCGCATCGAGCTGCAGCGGCAGGCTCTGATCATCGGGCAGGCACTGGCCGCACGCGGCGTGATCGGCCGGCTCTCCGTCGATTTCCTCGCCACCAGAAATGAGGCGATGGAGCCGTGGCGATTGTCGGCAATCGAGATCAATCTTCGGATGGGAGGAACGACTCATCCCACCCTGGCGCTTCGCTTCCTCACCGGAGGAGAGGTGGACTTCGACTCCGGCCTGCTGCGCGGTCTCGATGGGCAGCCGAAGTTCTACCGCGCATCCGACAACGTGCAGTCGGAGGCGTATCGAGGACTGCTTCCGGAAGATCTCATCGAGATCGTCACCATGAACAGGCTCGACTTCAACCACCGGACCACGACCGGCGTCGTCTTTCACATGATCGGGGCGGTCTCGGAGTTCGGGAAATTCGGGATGACCGCCATCGCCAACAGCCGCGAGGAAGCAGAGCGTCTCTTCACGCGCACGATTGAAGTGCTCGATCGGGAAACCCGAGGAGGTCAGGATGCATGAAACCATCGTCACACGCGATCCGGCGGTGGCGCGCCTGCACTGGAACAGGATGAATGAAACGATCGTCACGCGCGAAACCGCCGTGGCGCGCCTGCGCCGGAAGCTGATCGCAATGCAGGAAGAGGGGAAATCCGTTTGCCGGATCGCGGCGGAGAAAGGCCTCTTTTGCCGCGGCTTCCGCCGGTACGGGGACGACGAGCTCCGTTTCCGCTACGCGGCAACCATCGAGAACGCCTCGCAGCTCACGCGCGCCGAGTTGGAGGAACGCGCCAACGCCTGGCAGCTCCAGCGGCAGAAGCAGGAAGGGACGCTGCTCTGTTGCGACGTGCAGTTCATGACCTACGAGACCTGCCACGCCTGGGATGATTTCTCCAACGAGGAACTGTCGCGGTTCTGCGCCGAGATGCTCGGCGAGAAGGTGCACGTAACGGGGAAGATCTCGCCGGCAGTTCTGTGAGACCAGGTGTTCCTCCAGCAACCTTGCAACCCAGTAACCCCGCTGGAACTAATTCTGCAACCTGATCCTTTGCATGAGACACAAATACACGAGCACGCTTGTCCTGGCCGCTTTCGCGCTGATGTCCTGGAGTTGCAGTCATGGACAGATTCCTCTGCCGGCGCCGCCGCCCGGCGCGTCCGGCGACTCCGTCCGCGGCGAATACATCGTCCGCAACGTGGCCGCCTGCGGCGGATGCCACGCCGCCTCGGAACGTGATCCCGACGGCCCGCTCAGCGGCGGAAGGGAGTTTCACGATTGGCGGATCGGCACCGCGCGCGCGTCGAATCTCACGCCCGACAATGAGACCGGGCTGGGGACGTGGAGCGAAGCGGAGATCGTGCGCGCCTTGCGCAACGGCCAGCGCAGGGATGGACGGCTGCTCGCGCCGGTCATGCCGTACGAATGGCTTCACGAAATGTCGGACGACGATGCCTTTGCCGTCGCTCGGTACTTGAAGAGTCTTCCCCCGGTCCGCAATCAGGTGACGCAGAGTCCGAGCATCTGGTTCAAGCTGGGCAAACTGTTCCTGGGTCCAAAACCGGCGCAATCAGTCACGGCCCCGGCGCGAGCTGCGACGGCGGAGTACGGCGGGTACCTCTCACAGCACGTCGGACTTTGCGCCGAATGTCATACACCGCGCGGCGGCATTCGATCGACGCCCGACAAGAGCCGCCTGTTCGCGGGAGTGAGCAATCCGCCGAAAGGCTTTCCGGCCAATCCATCCAATCTGACTCCGGATCCGACCGGCATCGCCAAATGGAGCGAGGATGATTTCCTCAAGACGATCCATACCGGAGTCGATCCGTCCGGCAATCATCTTCACCCGTTCATGCCGTGGAAAGAGAACCAGCGCATGACGGATGACGACCTGCGCGCGATCGATCGCTTTCTCCGGACCGTGCCGCCGATTCACAACGACGTGCCGCGCAAGCCGGCGGCCCCCGCGCCCTGAGGATTCGTGAGTCAGTTCACACCTCTGCTCGAAACTTCGTTCCTCTGCTTCAGCGCCGCTCGATGATGGCTGCATCGACCGACCATCGGCCGGCCCCGGCGATGAGCAGGAACACGAGCCCCAGGAGCATGGAGATGTCGGTGCGCGCCTCGTGCAGCATCGTTCCCCAGCCAAACGGTTTTGTGGTTGGATCGGCGAAGCCCCAGAAACCGTGACCGAGCAGGATGGGGAGCTTGGTGGTGACGATCGCCACGGCGATGTCGATGAGAAGAGGCACGCTTGCCAGCCGCGTGAAGAGCCCCACCAGGATCAACGCGCCGCAGATGATCTCCACCCACCCGACGAACGAGGCCAGGAGACCTGGTGAGACGAAGCCGATCTTCGCAAACCGGCCGATCCCGAGCGCCTCGGGCCGTGTGAACTTGAGGATGCCTTCCGCCAGGAACACCCACCCGACCAGCAGACGAATGACAAAGATGGAGCGCGGGTCGACTTCGATCTTTCGCATGAACTCACCTCATGACCGGGCCCGGTAATCAATTGTCACACGACACCTTCGACATCGCCTCACCCTTTGTCACACTATTCACGACATGAAACGTCTACTTGTCATTTCGGCCCTGCTTCTCGCCTGTCACGCCCCTCGGCAGCACGGCGTCGCCATCGCCCGCGCCGGCAAGGCCAGCGCGCGCGTGCTGGTGACAACGGTCGGCGTGGCCATCAAGGAAACCGGCCCGGCGGAAACGGTCAAGCAGTTCGGAGAGGTCTACGCCTTCTCCCCCGAGGTCTTCGCCGTCCGCCGCGACCAACCGACGCAGATCACCTTCTGGAACCTCCAGCCCGACGACGAGCACGACTTCATGCTCACCGACCCGCAAAACCACGTCCTCCTGCAGACGAAGTTCGCCCCGCTGTCGAAGACGACCTTCGTCATGACCTTCCACGACGAAGGCGTCTACCCCTTCTACTGCACGATGCACCAGCCCGCCATGTCAGGCCAGATCATCGTGACGGAGCCATAAGCGCACTGGCGCCGTAAGCGCACTGGCGCCGCAGGCGCGCAAACCGCCGCAGGCGACGGAGCGCTGGCGTCTCGCCGGCTGGCCCGGGGGCGTCTCGCCCCCGTTCGGGGAGCTTGCGATACATTCGTTATCAGCCCGCATTTCTCACACGCTGAGTAGCCCTCTCCCCCACTGGCCTCCCTGGGACCGCGGGCGTCTCGCCCGCGCGGTTCGGCACGATCCTGCCAAGAAACGCGGGCGAGACGCCCGCGGTCCCAGGGAGGCAAGACGCCAGCCCTCCGTTGCGCGCAGCGGAAGTCGATAATGGCGCCAACGCAACCATGCCCGACATCACCAGCCCCACCTTCAAAGCCGACCCCTTCCCCTACCACGCGCAGCTCCGGCGCCAGTCGCCGGTGCACGAGGTCACTCCGAGCGCCGATTGCGGTTTTTTTGGTCACTTGACTTTTCAGTCCGCAAGCGCAATCGTTCAATCATTCCGCTACTGATGCGCAGACCCGTAGCGCCAGCCGGCGGCGTGGGATCCATCATCAATGACAGGGAGGCTCCTCATGACGCGCTATCGTACAGTCGGACTCGTCTTTTCCCTCGCATGTCTCCTCGGAACCCCATTCGCGTTCGCGGATAAGAACAAGGGCTCGGGAGGAGATTCGGCAAAATCGTCGCCACCACCGCAACACAGCGCACCGCAGCATTCGTCGAGCTCGCACGACAGCGGAACCGGACAGCACGGATCGAACCATGGTTCGGCAGGATCGGGATCGTCGACCCAATCGTCCCCCTCCTCCACTCATTCGTCCTCGAGCTCCGGAAGCGGCTACCGCTCGAACGATCATTCCGGCGACCATCACGCCAAGACCAGTCAGAGCTCGACGTCCGGCGAATCGCATGTCAATTCACGTTCCGGTCACGGGAACAACAGCAGCGATGTCCTTCATCGCGGCTCGTCGCCATCCGAGAGGACGACCCACGGCCAATCGTCGAGGAGCGCGTCCTCGTATCACGGCACGCGTGATTGGCATGGACACGTCACCGTCGATCACGCACGGTTGAACGAACGGCTCCACGCGCAGTCGAGCACGGTCGAGCGCCAGCATGCGTTCGAGCATTCCCGCGTCGAGCGCGCCCGATTCACGCGTTATGTAGCCCCCATTCACTTCGCGCCCGCGCACAGAGCCGTGCTGATGAACCTCACGATCGTTCCCACCACGTACCACTACCGGCGCACCGCCTTTTACGACACCTACGACTGGCAGCCGCCGGCCTACGTGTTCGGCCTCTATCCGCGCTACGGCCTTTGGGATGCAACGTTCCTCGCCTTCGCCCTCGACCACGTCTACGAGGAACAGTACGCGCTGATGTTCTACAACCATCAGAACGACGGCGACATGCAGCAGTGGATGGAGGATACGAGCCGCCTCGCCGCGGACAATGACGACCTGCGCGCGAAGCTGGATACGATGAAGACGCAGATGGCGTCGCTCGACCAGTCCGGACGCAAGACCGATCCGTCGTACGTCCCGCCTGACGCCCAGGACGTGGCGCTCTCCCCGGAAGTCATCACGCAGTTGACAGCGACGAAGTAGTCAGGCGCGATCGCCTGGGTCCTCGATGATCTTATGACCACGCTCCCATCCGAGATCCAGGCGAATTACGAAGTACTCCAGACGATGGGCGGCGGGATGGGCACCGTTTACAAGGTCCGCCACCGCCACTTCGGCGAAACACGAATCATCAAGGTGATGCAGGCATCGCTCGCGGAGAATCAGGAGCTGAAGGACCGCTTTTTCGCCGAAGCGAAACGGGGAAAACAGCTCGAGCATCCCAACATCGCCAGGGTCCTCGATTTCCAGATCGGCAGCAACGGCAACCCGTATCTGGTCATGGAGTACGTCGACGGCGTCAACCTCCGCGACGAGTTCACGCGCCGGGGAGGACCACTGGATCCGCCTACCGTGGTCAATATCGGGATTCAGACCCTTTCCGCTCTCGGCTACCTGCACAGCCGGAATCTGATCCATCGCGACATTTCGCCGGACAATCTGATGATCGCCCGCGCCCCCGACGGCTCTCCGTTGATCAAGCTGATCGACCTCGGAATTGCCAAGTCGCTCGAAGACAACTCCATCCTCACCCAGACCGGTAATTTCATGGGGAAGATCAGCTACGCCTCACCCGAACAGTTCGGCGGCACCGTGGACGCGCGAAGCGACTTCTATTCGCTCGGCGTCGTCCTGTACGAGTTGCTGACGGCGGCGAAGCCGATCACCGGCGCCAATACGGCGGCCTGCATCCTGGCGCATTGCCAGAAGCCGCCCCGCCCGTTTTCGGAGACGGATCCGGAGGGTCACGTGCCGGAAGCGCTGCGCGGCGTGGTGCTGAAGGCGCTCGAAAAGAGGCCCGAAGACCGATATCAGACCGCGGCCGAATTCGCCGAAGCACTGCGAATGGCCATGCCGGGCACCGAGGCCATGCCCATCACGATCACGCCACCGGTGAATCCGGCCACCGTGACCCTCGTCAGCGCGCCGGCCGCGCCCGTACCGAGCACGCTGGCCGGCCAGATGCGGCCGCGGGCAGCAGACACCGAGATCGTCAAGGCGCAGCCGTATCGCAAATCGCAGACGATCTGGTTGCTGGTCGCCGCGGCCATCGTGCTCGTGGGAGTCGTCTTCGCCGCGGCAGCGCTGTTCGATAAAGTACGCGGCCGGCTGGACGAGCCGGTGAAGGCATCGCCGTCAACGCGAACGACGCCCGCGGGCGGACAGGCCGCCGGCGCATCGATCGGCATCGAGGCGCCGAAGCCGTTTCCCGCTCCTCCTCCACCGGAGGACCAGCCCGTTTCGAGCACTGCCGTGGTCCTCGAAAAACCGGTGACATCCATCCCTCGGGTGAAGCCGGTGAGAACCCCGACGCAAGCCCTCCCCGATCATCCAGCGCCGAGGATTACGCAGCCGGCTCCGGTCGAATCCGCCGACCCCTCGGCACCGAGTGAGAGCACGAAGCGTTTCCGCGCCGACCTCGCCGACGGCGACCGCCGGCGAAAGGAGGCGCTCGCCTTCAGCAACGCCCACCAGTGGTCGAGCGCCGTGACCGCCTGGCGGCAGTTCATCCGCGATTACTACGGGGTCAGTGCCGCGGTCGACCACGCCGCCTATTACAACCTCGGCGTGGCCTACGAGGCGCAGGAGCAGTGGCACGAGGCCGCCGACGCCTTCGAGCACGCCGCGCTCGCCGACAGGAATCTTCACGATACGACCAACCTCCTCCGCCTCGGCCGCTCCTACAGCAAGATAGGCCGTTGGTCCGACGCGGTGACGACCTACAGACGGGTCCTCCGGATCGACCCCGCCAATGAAGTGGCCAGACGCAGCCTGACCTGGGCCGAGAAACAGGGAACAGCCTCGCGATGAATCTTCCGGCTCGGGTGAGTGGGTGCCATGTCACTCAATGAGAAGCTGCAGATAGCCGTACTGGTGGTGGCGATCGTCGGCGCCATCGCCGCGCTTCTCCAACCAAGCATCAGACGCATAAACCGCGTTCTGGCCACCTTGGTTCTGGTTGGGGTGGTGGTCTGGCTCGTGATCACCATCGCCGGCTCCAACGGAGTGTCGCGCACAGTGACGGAAGGCACTGGCACGCCAGACTCCTTCCCCACGCCTACAACGGTCAGGACGATCACCTATCCCGCTCCTCCCGAACCCGTTCCCGGCACCAGCGCCACCACCGGCACGACATCGACAATGACGGCGATTACTACACCCCAACCCGCTCCGCAGCCAGCGATCACTGCAACGATCCCCCATCCGCAGCCGGTAGTGGAACCGGCACCTTTCACACCGCAGCCCGTCATACCCCAGCCGCAGCCTGTCGCACCGCAACAGCAGCCTGTTCCCGATCCTCGTGTGGCCCTCGAGCAGGAGTGGAATCGCGCCATCGCTCTCAGCGACAGCCAGCAGTGGCGGGAAGCAGCCAGCGCCTGGGAACGTCTCCTCCGCGATCACTCCGGCCGCAATCGCGCCTTCGACTCCGGCGTCTGGCACCGCCTAGGCATCGCCTACGAGGCCCTGAGCGAGTGGAGCAAAGCCGCCACGGCGTTCCAACAAGCCAACCTCAACGACGACCGCAACAACGCCACCTCAGACCTCCGTCACATGGGCCACTGCTACATCAGTCTCGGCAGGCGAAGCGAGGCCATGGACATCTATAGAAGGTTGCTCGCAATTGACCCTGGGGATAAGGCATCGAGGGACCTGCTGAGCGTGCTGAGCAGGCAGAGGTGAGCAAAGCTCTAATCTGATCAACGACGCTCCCGCCGTCGAATAGCTCCTCCGTTTCGGCAGCCCTCTCGAAACCGCGACCGAGCGCTACGCCCGCGAGCCGATCACCTTCGCCGGCACCCCCCTCCCCGCCGGCGCCCTCGTCTACGCCGTCCTCGCCTCCGCCAACCGCGACGAGACGGTCTTCGACGATCCCGACCACCTCAACCTCCTCCGCGACCCCAACCGCCACCTCTCCTTCGGCCTCGGCATCCACTACTGCCTCGGCGCGCCGCTGGCCCGGATGGAAGGCCAGATCGCGATCCGTGCGCTGCTGCGCGCGTTTCCACATCTGCGGTTGATGAACGAACCGCTGCGTTGGCGACGGGGGTTGGTGCTGCGAGGGTTGGAGGGGTTGGGGGTGGAGTGACCGCTTCAGCGCTAGCCCGACGGAACGCTGCCGGCTCGGCGGCTGGCCAAGGTGTTGTATCCGTTTTCGATTGTAATGAAGGAAGTATTTGCTGGATTCTGGTAAAAACGACCTGACGTCCCTCTATATTAGCTGGAGGGATGCGTCATGTCGAACAGTCCTGTCCGAGCACTGGTCCCGCTTCTTTTTCTTTTCACCTGTGCTGCAGCGGCCCCGCCGAAAGAGCTGACAATTACCATCACTCTCGATAATACTGGCGTTGCTGATCCACGGTATCTCAACCGTGCCAACCCGCCACACATCGACGAACAAGGCGTTGTGCAGTTCTCCAACCGAACGGTCGACCAGACGATGGAGGTGAGATTCCCCGTTGTCTTCCCCCTCGAAGCTGGCGGCAACGATGCAATCTCACTACGAGCGCAGATTCTGGAATTGGAGAAGCGGGTTGACCAGCTTGCGGAGCGAGGAAAGTTGCCCACGGAGATCGACGAGATCCGTAAAGAGCTGGCGAAGGTACACGGTCGCCTCGACGCGCTCGGACCTGCGACGACACCGGAAGAGGCTGACGTGCGCCGCCAGTACGAGAACCAACTGACGAATTGTCATACGAAGAGCGAGGGGACAGATTGCACGGCCACCTTTCGTGTCGACCGCAACGCTCGTGTTGTGATTCCGAACTCTCTCCTGAAGCTAACACCAAAAGACGAGATTGAACTGACCGTGCGCTTCTTTTCCAGTACGGACGTGCCGGCGAACCCGACGGCGTACGTCCGTAAGAGCCATAAGCAGATTCTGTCGATCCAGCCCGGCCCGCAATTCAGAGATCCAGAGGCAATCCTCCCATCGGGACGCACCTTCCCGAGGCACGATGTGCTGCAATTCGAGAACACCTCGAAGGAGAACGTGACACTCGCGATCCCGATCCACTTCAAACCAACGATCAGATCGCAGGTCCGGGCGGTGAGAAGCTTGACTGGAGCCCCCAGGAGAGCATCCGTGAGGGAGTTGCAGAACAGGCTCGCGGAAATGCTTGGTTGCCCTGCCGTCGACGGATGCCCGTTCTATTACCACCTAACCGTTCCAAGTGGAATGACGACGACACTGTCCGACGACGTCATTGAACTCGCATTCCCGCCAGGAAAGATGCCGTCGTCTGGCATGCGTGAGGTTGTCGCGACAATCGTTTCCGGTAAGTCAGGCGTGCCGTCCCAAGATGTGAAGAAAGGCCAAAGGGTTAAGCTCGTTGCCACCAGGGAGGAGGCTGAGGACAAGCGGGAAATCAGGACTTTGGCGTCACTCGGTGGATCGATCGCTCCCGCCCTCGATCGCGTCGATGCGTCGAAAGCAGACTCTGATTCGATCATCTCGATCGAGCCCGATCACCGTCTCATGGGCGATACCCGCGCCACCGCGAGCGGATCGGGTACGTTGCAGATCGTATGGGGTGTCGGGAACGTCGCCGATGGGAGCGTAAGCCTCGGGTACAAGAAAGGCGAGTTCGGCGTGAGCTCAACCTCAAACGTCTCCGCGGCTCAATACCAGGTGAACTACCACACGTTTGGCGGCGCTCGCCTGCAGTTTGGGAAGTTCAGCTTCGCCGAGCCTTCAAGCAAGATCGCCGTGTCAGAGGAGGGAGAGGGTATACGCATCTCCACCCCTTTGACCGTCTTTGATTCCGAGAAGGAGCCGAGGGCGCTCGTTTTGAATATGTCTCATATTTTCAAACGGCAGTCGCTGTTACCGCTGCGTAGTCAGATCGATGATCACGACAGCTATGTGACCATCGCAGAGTTGAGCAACGTTCCCATCGACCCGCTGCTCGATTGGCTCGAAGCGGAGAACGGTATCCGCGTGCGCGGCCTCAACCTCATTGGTCTTGTTGGCCGTGACGAGAAGAAAGAACACCCGCATCGCTATACGACTATGGGCGGCGAAGTGAGCGCAGGCCGGGAGAGCATCTGGCAACCTGGGCCATCGAAGCAAGTGAATCTCACCGGCACGCTGTCGTATTACGCAAGCCGCAACGATACGATCGCACACTTCCCGCCGGTTGACACGAGTCCGCCACATGGGCGCGGGAGCGTCGGGATGACTACGTGGACGCTATCTCAGACTACGCGCGAGAACACTGATCCCGACCCGAACGGCGATTGGCTGGCGACCATTCTTTATGGAAGGGGCTCGGCAGATGATCTGAAGACGACGTCCGTTGACGAAGGCTATGTCGGAGAGACGGCCGCGTTCGCGCCTGACCTCATCTTCCTCAATTCGCTCCAGCCCGCGATGACCGTTGGCAAAGTGCCAGGCATCGCTCCCTCGCTCTCCAACAAACAATACCTGGGCTTGCGCTACACAACCAGCAACCCGAGCGCTTCTCTGCTGCGCTCAGCTCTCGTGCACCTATTCAGAATGGATCCTGAAAACGACATCGCATCCACATCTACCAGTCTCTCCGTACATAGTTATCGTTTCCGGCGCAAAGTCTTCGACAGCAACGACGCAGGGAAGGAGGTCGACATTGAATTTCTCGTGAAGGCGCCGCGCGGTGTGACGGTTGCTGTTTCGCTTGGCTATTTCAACCGCGGCGACGCTTTACGCCCAATCGTCACCCGGAAACCATGGACGGCAGGCTTCGCCATTTCTTTTGAGCCGTGATCGGAAATGAAGGCGAGGAACTCGTGGAGGGGGACGCGCCTTCCGGTCGACGAGCCAGAAGCTGGGTCGCGCGAGGTGACAAACGCCCCGAGTGAAACTTATTGGGGCCCACACCTTCGTTTTTCGGCCGCTCGTAACCCATAGACAAACCAAGCACTTGCGACGCGAGAATCTGAGAACCGCAACGGTCGCTGCGTTATTAGCATTCACGACACTCGACGAAACGAAGCTCTGGCCCTACGCACATCCCGATAGCGCCGATCAGCCATCCTTTGAGCTCGCGCACCTGCTCGCGGCGCTGGAGGTAGGCGGTAAAGATGTCGTGGACCAGGGCCTCGGCGTCGTCGGGGGGGACGTTGTAACGGCGGATGGCGATCGCGCGAAGGAGCACGCCGTACTCGATGTAGAGCGCCTCGAATTCGCCGGCGTTCGTCGGAGGGGATGGATCGGTCACGCTTCTCACCGTACTCCGGAGGCCACCGGAAGTCCCTCGGCGAGAGGATACCGGAACAGGCTCCGGCCGCGGCCAGGAACGTTCCCACGGAAACCCAACAGCCCGAGGGGTGGCCGGCTGCAGGACGAAGAGGTCGGTGGCCTGGACGAGCATGCCGGTCATCGAGCGAATGGCGGCCACGATGATGTAAATCTTTCTGCTGTTGCAGTTACGTGGCCCTTGCGCAGGCTCAGAAAGTGCTGCCTGCTGATCGATTCCACGCCCTCCTGGGCGGCGATCCGATTGGCCTCACCGACGATCTCGAGCACCTTCAGCCCCAGTTCCTCGATAAACCTCTGCAGCCGGGTCTGCCGTCGTTCCATGCGCAGAGTTCTCCCTTCAAAGAGGAGTGTCGCGACAGAGGTACATCCGTACCCCCTCTTTACTTAGACCGTATAGGGTGCTGACGGTTACAGGCTGCACGGAACGGAAAACCAGGTGGCCGTTGCTGCGGAAGGCGGTCCGGCGACGAGCTCACGGACATCCGGAGGCAGTTAACACGCTCCCGGAGTCAGTTAAACTGCCTCTCGGAGGCAGTTAATACGCTCCCGGAGGCAATTAACACGCTCCCGGAGGCAGTTGAACCGCCTCTCGGAGGCAGTTAATACGCTCCTGGAGGCAGTTAATACGCCCTTGGAGGCAGTTAACACGCTCCTG
>JADGNY010000127.1 GCA_017883235.1 Thermoanaerobaculia bacterium
CCGCCGCCCAACCGGGATACAACGTGGGGGTCCTTCGACCGTCCTGCGCCGCGCAATCGCTCCGCGATTACGCGGCTCCGGCGGCTCAGGATGACAGTGATTTGTTGCCGCTCTCAAGGTAACGGTGCAGTGCTTTTCCTGCGCTCTGAAGCGGAAGTATTTTTGTTGCGGCTCTCAAGGCGATGCTGTTTTGTTAGGTCGCTTGTTGTTGCTGCCGCGGCGCCCTACTTCTTCGCCTCCCCCGCCAGCGTTGCCAGCCACGCGTCCGTCTTGATGAAGCCCTTGCCCCATGAATCCCACTGGGCCAGGATCTTCTCCGCCTTCATCTGATCGAGCGTCTTTCCGGCGGCAACCGCCTTGGCTACGGCGTTCGACGTTCCGCGAAGCACTTCTGCGAACGCGCGGAGGCCGGCCTTGTCGGAGAGCGGGCCGTGGCCGGGGATCACTTTCGCATCGTCGGGCATCGTCGACAGCACGTTGTCGACGGCGGCCAGCATCCCCTTCACGCTGCCGCCGTTGTCGATGTCGACGAAGGGATACATGCCGTTGAAGAAGTCATCGCCCATGTGCACCACGTTCGACTGCGTGAAGTAGATGACGCTGTCGCCGTCGGTGTGGCCGTGGGGGAAATGGACGGCGCGGATCTCTTCGCCGTTCACGTGGAGCGAGGCCCGGTCGTTGAATGTGATGACCGGCAGAGCACCCTTCGGTGCGGGCGGAGTCTCGCCGCCGAGGTTTTTCGAGCCGGAGGCGAGGCGCTTGCGCACGTTCTCGTGCGCGATGATCGGCGCTTCCTTGCCGAAGATCTCGTTCCCGCCGGTGTGATCGCCGTGGTAGTGCGTGTTGACGAGGTGGAAGCCTTTACGGCTGAGGACAATCAGCCCGTATAATCGGCTGCTCGCGAACAAACCGATGATCCAATTTCACGCGCTCGAAATCCCGCAACTGGAACGCTTTCTGGAGCGTCAGAAGGCCGGGCTCTCGCTCAAGTCGGACATCGATCTCGATCTCATCCTCCGCCAGATCCTGCAGAAGGCCAATGAGTTCGTCCCCTCGGAATCGGGATCGATCCTGCTCGACGATCCTTTCCGCAAAGTGGCCGTGCGGCGCGAGAACGAGCTGGTCTTCATCGCCACCTTCGGTCAGGCCAGCCGCCACCTCATCGGCCAGCGCCTCTCCGCGAAGTTCGGCATCGTCGGACAGGTCTACCAGACCGGCACCCCCTACGTTTCGGCCGACGTCAAAGAGGACGATTTCTTCTATCCCGAGTTCGATGAACAGTTGGGACACAAGACACACTCGGTGGTCTGCGTTCCCATCTATATCGGCAAGACCGTTTGCGGCGTGCTGGAGCTGATCAACCGCATCGACGGGAGCATCTTCACCGACCGGGATAAGACGCTGCTGGAGATCTTCGCCGGCTACACCTCCTTCACGCTGCAGAACGCGCTCGATGCCAAGCGCGCGCATGAGCTGGCGAAGAAGGATGATCTGACCGGTCTCGTCAACGACCGCTGGTTCAACGTACGCCTCTCCGAGACGCTGACCGAGGCACGGCGAAGCGGAGGCGAGGGCGTCCTCATCTTCATGGACCTCGACCGGTTCAAAGCCATCAACGACGGCCATGGTCATCTCGCCGGCAGCCAGGTGCTTCGCGAGGTCGGCTTTCTCCTCAAGCGGATCGTGCAGCAGAACGACGCCACGGTGGCGCGCTACGGCGGCGACGAGTTCGTCATCCTGCTGCCGAACACGAAGCTCGACGACGGGATCGCCGTTTGCGAGGAGATCCGCCATACGATCGAAGAGACGACGTTTGTCGACCGCGAGTGGGGCTTCAGCATGCCTCCTCTGCGTCTGGCCGGCATCCTTTCCGCCTCGCTCGGCATCGCCCAGCACATCCCCACAGCCGCCCCCGCCACGTCGCTGGAACAGGAGAAAAGCGACCTGCTCCGCCGCGCCGACGCCGCCATGTACCGCGCCAAGTCCCTCGGCAAGAATCTCGTGGTCGTAAGCAAGATGGGTGAGGATTTGCAGACGGCGACCGTGGCGAGGGTGGCGGCGAAGTAGAGTATTCGTAGATCAGTAGATCAGTAGATTAGTGGATTGGTAGATCAGGATCGGGAAGCGGCCGGAGCACGGACACCTGATCCACGAATCCACGAATCACGATCCACTGTTTATCCATGGTTCATCACGAATCTACTGATCTACTGCTCTACGAATCCACTGTTCTGCTATCGTGTTTCATCACACGAAGGAGGTTGACGTCTTGGCAAAGATCACCGCGGAGTACATTTGGATCGATGGGCAGAAGCCGACGGCGAAGCTTCGTTCGAAGACGAAGATTCTCGACCCGGTCAAGTCGCTTGCGGACATCCCCGAATGGGGTTACGACGGCTCGAGCACCGAGCAGGCCACCGGACACTTCAGCGATCTGCTTTTGCGTCCGGTGAAAATGATTCCGGATCCACTGCACCGTGACGGCGACCTGCTCGTCCTCTGCGAAGTGCTGCATCCGGACGGAACGGTCCACCCGAGCAACACGCGTGCGTTTCTGCGGCAGGTGGCCGAGAAGTACAAAGATCATGAGGCCTGGTTCGGCATCGAGCAGGAGTACACCTTTTTCGAAGGCAATCGTCCGCTCGGATGGCCGGATCACGGATTCCCCGCGCCGCAGGGCGGCTACTACTGCGGCGTCGGCGCGGACGAGGTCTTCGGCCGTGACGTGGTCGAAGCGCACGCCGATGCCTGCATGCGGGCCGGAATTCACATCGTCGGCACGAACGCCGAGGTCATGCCGGGACAGTGGGAGTTCCAGGTTGGCGCGCTTGGCGCGCCGGACATCGCCGACGAGCTGTGGCTGGCGCGGTGGCTTCTGTATCGCATCGGTGAGGAGTTCGGCGTCAGCGCCACGCTCTATCCGAAGCCGGTCAAAGGCGATTGGAACGGCGCCGGTGCGCACACGAACTTCTCGACGAAGGCGACGCGCGCCGAGGGCGGCATCAAAGTCATCGAAGACGCGATGAAGAAACTGGAACGCCGCCACGATGACCACATCAAGGTCTACGGTGCGCACAACGAAGAGCGGCTGACGGGCCTTCACGAGACCGCGCCGATCCACGCTTTCCGTTTCGGCATCAGCGACCGGGGAGCGTCGGTACGCATCCCGATGGCCACGGCCAAGGAAGGACGCGGGTACTTCGAGGACCGCCGTCCGGCAGCGAATATGGACCCGTATCAGGTCTGTGCCATGTTGATTGAAACCGTTTGCGGCCCGTAACGTCATAGAATGCGGTAGCCGGTCTGATTGGCCGGCTGCCGCGCGATGCCGATGATCGAATTAGCGCTCAACGTAGTCTGGCTGGCCGTCGTGGCCGGCGCCTTCGCGGTGATGCCGCGCCGGTCGAGCCGCGCCACGCTCGCTCTCACCTGCGTCCTGGCCCTTCTTTTCCCGATCATCTCCGTATCCGACGACCTGGCCCTCAGCAGCAACTCGCTGGAAGAGGCGCTGGCGATCATCGTGTCGCTTCTGATCCTGGTGGCCGGCTTCATGGCCGTGGCGCGCGTGGAGCATGAGCTGCCCGCGCCGGCGCTGATCCTGGTCACCATCCCCTCCGATCCGCGCTCTCCTCCTCGCGCCTAGCCAATCAGCCGGCTTGCGCAGTCGTGGTCATTTCTGACCGCGGACGTTCCCTTGCGATCACAACTGCGAATCCGGCCGTGAAACGGCGGCATCCTCGCGTGTCGGCTCCCCTTGGGCTGACACACCGGGCTCGAGGGTGTCGCCTTTTGACGGCCGGCTGTGAAATGGCGGCATCCTCGCGCGTCGGCACCCCCTGGCCGACGTCGGGCTGCGAGGGTGTCGCCGCTTGACAGCCGGAGTTTGGGCGTAGCGTAAGCGTGAGACGCTACGCGGCGTTGTCGGTTGTCGGTTGTCCGGCGCTGGCTATTTCTTCTTCCGCGGCCCCTTGCGCCCGAGGTCGCGTTGCAGTTGGCGCAGGCGAATGATCAGGCTCCGGTTTCGTGGATCACGTGCGAACCCTTTGGCGACGGCATATGTCTGCAACGCCTTTGCGGCGACGGCGGCCAGCTTTGCGTCGATTGTGTACGTGAGACTGGCCAGAAGGCGTGCTACATCGTCCGCGACGGGACGGAACGCGGCTTCGAACTGCAGTGCCGCGGACGCTTCCGCGGTGTCAAAGGTGCCCGCCGCTTGCAGCACCTCCGTTTGTTCGACGACGTTGATCATCGAACGCAGGAAATCCCTCGGCACAGTCCGGTGTCCGCGAATACTTCGCGATGTGGCCGGATGCGGCCGCATCAGTCCCGGAATCGATGCCGTGGTGGCGTTGAGTGCTTTCCTCACGTTCGCTGCCGCCCGCTCCGCGTTCGTCACTGTGGTGGTGTTGGCCCTTACCGTCGACACCTTCTTCATTGCGACCTAGCCTCCAGATCCTGAGTTCTGACCGGTAGATAAAGAACGTGTAACGCCGAGACATAAAGATTTATTCTCCAGATCTTAATACAAGATGATGATGAGACTCATCCCTGATCGTCAGATAATCAAATCTGACCGACAGATCATTAAGATCTAAAGACCAGGCGTTAAGATGCCACACGCAGATCATCGCGGCCTCAACGGAGCAGCTTCGCAGGAACGGGCCGGAGGATGCGGCGTTTCAGAGAAGAAAGGTCGCTCTCACACGATCCAGAACTGGACTCCCTGCTCATCGAGATAGGCTCGGGCGCCTGCTCCCTGCAGGTAGGCCAGCGTCGACAGCGTTCCCGCTTCCATGCACGACCGGCCGAACACCGTGACCGATCGCGGTGCGCCGTCCACGGGCCATCCGGTCTTCGGATTCAGGATGTGGCCGAGCCGTTTGCCGCGCCATCGCACAAAGCGGCGGGCGTCGCCGCTGGTGGCGATGCCGCCGCGGGAAACGTCCAGCCGATAGAGCGCCGCTGCTCCGGCCCGGTCGGGATCGTCGATGCCGATTCCCCAGGTCCGATCACCGCGGCGGATGCCGGACGTGAACAGGTCGCCGCCGAAATTCACGACGTAGGAGTTTCGCGTGCGTATGCCGATCAACGCCGCGGCGCGGTCGACCGCATACTCTTTCCCGATTCCTCCGAAGTCGATCTCCATCCCGCGGGGGAGTGTCAGCGTCGGGCTTTCCCATC
Source organism: Thermoanaerobaculia bacterium (assembly GCA_017883235.1). Taxonomy (GTDB): domain Bacteria; phylum Acidobacteriota; class Thermoanaerobaculia; order Gp7-AA8; family Gp7-AA8; genus JADGNZ01. The sequence goes on from JADGNY010000127.1 coordinate 5,182, forward strand.
GTACGCGGTGCCAGCCGACGTGCTGGAGACATTTCCGTATGGCATCGCGTGCCGGCACCCGTTTGCCGCCGTCGAACGTCCAGACCCGGCGCAGCACACCCGAGGTGATGTCGAACATGCCGTCCGACATGGCGTGGCATGTGACCGCATAGTTGATCAACTGCGCCGTCTCTTCGTCGAGGTCGATCGGGCTTCCGTCCGACTGATTGATTCGATCGACGACGTTGCCGCGCAGGTACCGGCTGAATTTCTGCTCGACGCGGCGCGCCTCCGCTTCCGCGATGCCGAGCAGTTCTTCGGCTTCCGCCTCGTCATCCGTGTCCACCAGCACGGTGCACGGGTTGGCCATCGCCTGGAAGCTGCCGGAGAAGTAGTCCTCGACGCGGTGGAGCGCCCCGCCGGGGCGCTCCACCGTCAACGCGGCAAGCCGGATCGGCGATATCACCCGACTACCTCAGTAGTCGAACGAATAGCCGAGTACGAGTGCAAAGACATTGACGGGAGGCGAAAGATCGAACTTTCGCTGGATGCCGATGGCGTTCGGCGGGGAGCTGTCGCCGGACTGGCGCATGTACTGCCCGCGAATCGTCAACTCTCCGGCCATGAAATCCGGATGGAATCCGTACGTCCCTCCCACCGTGATCGTCTTCAGCCGCCCGAGCCGGTAGTCGCTGGTCCCGAAGTTGGGGAGGGGCGCCCCCTCGAGGAATCCGACCGTATAGAAGCTGGCCGCCGTCTGCTGGTAGTAGCGCAGGAGCGGCTCGATGTAGGACTGACCGCCGAGGTCGTGGCGGTACTTGAGATCGATCGTATGGGAACGGACGCCCCACGTGTCCCGGTAATAGCGGTAGGAAGTGTATGCGACGTCGTCCCCCGGGTGATAGACGGAGCTGAAAAGGAGCGACGTCCTGTTGCGCGTGTCGGGGCGCTTGTCGGTCAGTTCGCCGACGGGCGTGCCGTTCACATGCCCCATGATGGTGATCATCTTGTAAGGCTCGGTCAGGTAGCCGCGCTCGTATGTCTGGGTGCCGTTGACCGCCACCATCCATCGGCGCGTGAGAATGCGCGAGGCACCGAGGAGCACATTGGTGACGTCCTTGGCATTGCCGCCGGTGTGAATGATGGTTCCATCCGACAATCCCGCCGGAGTGCCGCCGACGGGGAATACCGAATCGTGGCTGACGCCGCCACCGACGGTGATGGTCACCAGTCGCCGCATGAGGTCCGTCGAGATCTTCCCGTTGACCCCGAGCGATTGATAATCCTTTTCCCTGGAGAAATGACCGCCGACGGTGGTGATCACGTACCGGCTGACCGGCTTCTTCCACTCACCCTCGAGAGCGAGGCGGGTATCGTGAAACGGCGCCATGGGAATCTGGCCCGCCGGAGAGGTGATGACGTGACCGGACGCGCTGGTGCGGGTCTGGACGGAGCCGGAAGGAAGCGCACCGGTGGGCGACGATCCGGTGATGACGTCGAGGCCGACCTGCGCCGAGATCGACTGCCCGTCCGCCATGAGGTGGGTAAAGCGGACGATCGGCTCGACCACCTGCGTCCGGCTCTGCTCACCATAGAGGAGGTTGGTGAAGTCGATATGGTCCGCGGCGGGAGGGGTTTGCGCCTTGGCGGCCCCCGGGATCATCAGCAGAGTCAGCGCTGCCGTGTGCAACGCATCGCGAAGCGGAGAGGGAGCCTTGGCGGGCTCTAATTGCACCCGCATCCGCCGCCTCCCGCGTCCATGCCGCCCATGGAGGCTTCCTTGCTGAAGTAGATGTGCTCGTCGATCGCCAGAAGCATGGGCGAGGCATTGAAGCTCATCTTCTTATCAGCGAGCAGATCGCGGTCCCACGGCTGGACCGTGGTGCAGCCGGCGATGAGCAGCAGCGTAAGCGCGAGGAGCGGCCGTGCAGCCGCACGGCAGATTCTTTTCATCTGGACCTTCATCTGGACAGGGCCTCCTTGATCTGATCTTCGACTTTCTGTGCCTTTGCCTGTTCGAACCCGATGTGCGAATAGAGAATCTCTCCGGTGCGGCTCACGATGAAGCTCGACGGCATCCCGTCCACGTTGAAGGCTTCGGCTGACAATCCCATCGGGTCGAACAGCACGGGGAACTGCACGGGAAACTCTCCGAGAAAGGCGTCGGCCGCCTCGCGCTTCTTGTCGAGATTGATCGCCACAATCACCAGGCCTTGCGCCGCATATCGATCCTTCATGCTGCTCATCCAGAGGAACGATTGCCTGCAGGGGATACACCACGAGGCCCAGAAATCAACTAACACGACTTTTCCTCGGAAATCGTGAAGCGAAGCCTTACCGGAACTGGTGGGGAGGGTGAAGTCGGGAGCGATGGCCCGCTCTGGTCTGCCGGCGGCCAACGCTTCCGGAGCCGTCAGGAACAGTGAGAGCAGGATGAGAGAAAGGAACCAGCCACTTCGCGAGATCTTGTCGTTCACTGGCACCCATCTTCGTCATTCCTCATGAAAGGCACATGAACCGGGTGCATCGTCAGGCGTGTGGTAGTTTCGGTTCTGTGAACGGTTGCCGAAAACTCCTCCGGTTGCTGCTCGTGACGGCCGTTTCATTCTTCACCGCCGCATGCCACCGCGAAGCGGCGCCATCGTTTGAGCAGTCACTGCGTTGCGGCATGACTCGCGCCGAGGTCACGCGGATGGCGCATGAGCACGGCTATGGCAATTCGGATCAATCGTGGCTGACGCGCGCCGTTGCCAGTCAATCGAAGACATCGAAGGAGCTCAACCTCGTCGATCTGCGATTCCACGGCGACCGGCTCGTCGGGCTGCGGGTGGGGACGTATGACCCGCGCACGAAGCGGGTCTCGTATCGCGACGTGGATTTGTGCGGTACCGCGACTCCGAACACCACGGATGGATGGGTACCGCGCAACCGCGATAGACTCGACGGCGCGAGCGAGTCAGGCAAAAGATCGTGAACAGAAAAGGTTTATTGGACGCGGCTCTGGCTCTGTGCACCGTCGGGGGCGTGGTGTTCGCTCTCGGGGCCTCGAAGGATCCCGTCTCCAAATTGATCGTGCTGCCCGACACGGCGTTTCGCACCCTCATGGTCGTTGGTGCAGCTCTCGTAGCAGGAGGGTTGATCGCCTTTCTGCTCTCCTTACTCATCGACCAGATCGGCCAGGCAGTCTCGAGGGTCACCTACGGAGATGTCGATTCAAAATATCTTTGCTCCCACGCAGGCCCCGGCGATCTTCCGGGTCTTCACGCTCTTTACGCGCGCTATTTCGGTGTCGACGTGCCGGACATTCAACTGATGGCTGCATGGGTGACGAAATGCGGCTCGGCCTTTACGATCGTGCAAAAGGTGGAGGAAGACGCGGGCCTGGCGACGAGCCAGGAGCTCGTCGGCTCGTTCAAGCTTCTTCCCCTTACGGCCAAAGGCGTCCGCGCCATCGAACTGGGTCAGGCCACCGGATCGACCTTCAGACCCGAGCACATCTCGGGCGGCCACGCCAAATCGGCTGGGTACTATGTCGGTGACGTCGTCGCGACCTCGAGATTCGCGAGGGGCGTCGTTATGGCCCAACTGAATGCGGCGGTACTGCCTGCGGTCCGCCGCGCTGCCACTGCTGTCTATGCGCGGCCGCTCACAAAAGACGGCCTTCGGGTCATGACCAAACATGGATTTCTGCAGGTTTCGGATGGGAGATCAGCCCCGATGATTGGCCACGCCTGCAAGTTGCAGGTGGAGGGCCAGAGCGAGATCGCTGCGCGCCCGAAGGCGAGGAGGCACAGACTGGTGCCCTTGAGCGAAACGTCCGCGGCCTGATCGGCTATCGGAGGAGACACAATGCTTGCAGCCATTCTGTCGTTCGGCATCCTCGCCGTCGCGTCGGACACACCTACGCTCACCTACATCCCCAAGCACGAAGAGCTGAAGTACACCTTCGGCGGTGCCGCGCCGTCGCACCACATCAAGCCGGGCACGCGCATCGTCTCGTGGACGGAGGACTGCTACGACGGCGCGGTGACCAAGCCGAGCCAGTTGCCGACCAAGGTCATCCCGCCCGGTCACGACAATCCGCAGACCGGGCCGTTCTTCATCGACGGCGCCGAGCCGGGCGACACCGTCGCCATCCACATCAACAAGCTCGAGCCGGCGCGCGATCACGGCATCTCGTCGTTCTTCCCCGGCTTCGGCGCGCTGAACGGCACCGACCGCACCGCCATCCTCGGCGCCGATCTTCCGGAGAAGGTCTGGTTCTATGACGTCGATCCTGTGAAAGGCGTAGCCCGCACGAAATCGCTCGACGGCACCTCGTCGTGGGAAGTTCCGCTGGCGCCGTTCCTCGGCTGCCTCGGCGTCGCTCCGGCCGGCGGCGAAGTCCGCTCCACGATCGTCCCCGACTCGTTCGGCGGCAACATGGACTGCCCCGAGGTCCGCGCCGGCAACACCATCTACCTCGGCGTCAACATGCCGGGAGCGCTGCTCTCGTTTGGCGACGGACACTACGTCATGGGGGACGGCGAGATCATCGGAACCGCCGTCGAAGGGGCGATGAACGTCGACGTCACCGTCGATCTGATCAAAGGCCGTGCGACCCCATGGCCGCGTATCGAGAATGCCGAAATGATGATGACCGTTGGCGCCGGCCGCCCGCTCGAGGATGCCGCCCGTATCGCCTTCAAGGAGATGGTGCACTGGGTCGAAGAGACCAGCGGTCTCTCTGAAATGGACGCCTACGAATTCGTCTCCCAGAACGCCAAAGCCCCGATCGTGCAGATGGTCGACCCGCAGTACACGGTGATGGTGAAGATCGAGAAGAAGAGGCTGCCGGTGAGGGGAGGGGCGACATCGCCGCGGAGCAATTGATCAGGGCGCGCCAACGTTCCTCGGCTCACCGGCTCGCGGCCTCCGCCGGCAGCGCGACGCGATGAGTCGCGCTGGCTAGCCTGCTCGGGCGGCGGGCCACCGAGCCGCGCGTCCGGTGCAGCCGCGAGTTACACGCCTGCGTCAGACTCCGGCTTCACAGGGCCGGCCACTCCAGGTGTTTTTGGATCTTGATCGCTTTGCTTTAGCAGATAACCTGCCCGTGCAATGTTAAGACATGCCTTTTTCAAGAAGAAACTTCTGATCAACAAGACTAAGAGTAGGCCCGCGCCAAGCCTCAGCAACAACAAGTATTGCGCCGCGAGCGCCGGGTTGTGGGTTTGCAATGCTGGAAATCCATAGTCAAATGCTAACTTTGAGCCATAGCCCAATATGAATGCCGCGACGGGGCCAAATATGTAGTTTGGCGATATTTGTGGCCAATGACTTACAGGATCGCGATAGATGAACCTGTCCATCGTGGTCAGGACCATATTGTTAAAAAACGTCATACTTGGGTAGCCGCCAATCAACTCGTTGATCTTCTCTTCAAGTGCCGCTAATTGTGCCCCGAGGTGAATGATGTTCTCCAATTGAAATAGGAGTATTAGGCCGAGGAACACGGTGACCAGCGGTATCAGCAAGAAGAGTGGATATTTATTTTGCCAGAAACCAGCCGTCGCAAGTGCGATACATGCAGCGAAGCCCGCGGTAAGTTTCGGATCGTTTGAAGCGAGCCAGACCCTGTTTTCGGCGGCAAGCATATCGTATTCCTTCAGATACGCGTCAAGCCGTGCCTTCACGGCATCAGCCGATGCCCGATCGCACATATACAGATAATAGCCGAAGTTCGGACAAATGAAGGGAGAAAAATGCATGGGGTAAGAGAAACGCATGGGGTCAAGAGGAAAACGCAGGGGTTACCCATTGGGCGTCCTTGTCAACTCCGGGATGCGTTTTGAGGTGGTAGGCGGGCTGCGTCCTATCATGGACGAAGCGAAGGCTTCATCCATCGTTGCAAGCCAGCCGCAGCGGATCGAGTCGTCATCCAAGGGCCGAAGCGCAGCAGAAGGGCGGGGCGGGAAGGGCGGGGCGGGGTCAGGCTTTCGATAATCGCTGTGGTAAAGACTAAATAACTCCTGGCGCGTGACGGAAGTTCGCGTACGTCGTCGCAAGTAGTTGATTTTGCAATGGGTTACTGACTTGAAAAAACGAAGGTGTGACCCCCCTCGCATTCGCCGCCCCTCGCATTCGCCGATGCGATCCATTCAGCGCGGTGATCAGAACGTCTCCGATACGCGCCGCCGATCCTCATCTGTGTCTATCTGCGTCATCTGCGGATAAAAACTGATCCACAGATGGCGCAGATGCACGCACATCGTCATACCTCACTCCGCGTCCGCAACCCGCCGCGTTGTACGCCGTATCTATCCGAAGGACCATGAAAGCCATCCTCGTTCACGGAATGGGACGTTCGCCGTTGTCGCAGCTCCTGCTCGCGAAACGCCTCCGCTCGTTCGGTATCGGGGTAGATCTTTTTGGTTACTCCACCTTCCGGCCGTTCGCCGTCTCGCTGAACCGGTTGGTGACGCGCGTCCTCGCGCTTGACGAGCCCTTCATCCTCGTAGGGCACTCGCTCGGATGTGTCCTCATTCGCGCCGCATTGCCTCGTCTCACGAAGGTACGGCCATCCGCCTGCTTCTTCCTGGCACCTCCAAACAGAGTACCGAGGGCGGCTCGCTTGTTCGGGAGGAATCGTGTGAGTCAATTGCTCACCGGCGGTTCGGGAAGACTTCTATCCGACGACGATTTCATGGCCGCGCTGCCGGTCCCTGAATGTCCGGTGCGCGTGTATGCGGGGACAGCGGGTTACACAGGCCGGCTATCTCCGTTTCAGGATGAGCCGAACGATGGGATCCTTGCTGTCTCGGAGACGGTTTTGTCGCCGTCAAACGCCCCGGTGCTCGTTCCCGTCCTCCATACATTCATCATGAACTCGAAAGTGGTTGCCAGGGACATCGCATCCACGGTCGCGTCGCTCGGCGGGCAAACACCCCTCAGCGAACCCGCTTCCAGAACACCACGCCGTCCTGGTCGAATACCGGCGTGAAGTTAATCAACCGTCACCAAAAGAGATCCCTACGCTACGGGCAGCCTTTACCACCTCGCCGTCGGGGTCGACGTACTTCGGGCGAGAGACGGCATCCGCGATCGGCACCCAGACGATCTGGTCCTGGCGCAGGGAGACCATGAGGCCGAACTGGCCGCCCGCCACCAGATCGGCCGCGGCTTTGCCGAAGCGAGTGGCCAGGATACGGTCGAACGCATTCGGCGACCCTCCGCGCTGCACGTGCCCTAGCACCGTCACGCGGATCTCCAGGTCGATCTGCTCGGCGATGTCCGCGGCGACTTGGTACGCCACGCCGCCCAGGCGCCGTTTGGCCGGGTCGAGGTAGCTTTCCTCGCCACCCTGCCGCTTCGCCCCCTCGGCCACCACGATGATGTCGAACTGCGACCCTTCCTGCTGCCGCGAGCGGATCGAGTCGATGATCGCTTCGGATTGATAGTGAATCTCCGGGATGAGGATGATGTCGGCTCCGCCGGCGATCCCGGAGTAGAGCGCGATCCAGCCGGCATTGCGCCCCATCACCTCCAGGATCATCACCCGTTCGTGGCTCTCGGCCGTGCTGTCGAGGCGGTCGACCGCCTCTGTGGCAACGTCGACCGCGGTCATGAAGCCGAACGTATAGTCGGTCGCGGCCAGGTCGTTGTCGATGGTTTTCGGCACCGTCACAATCGGGATGCCGATGTCGCAGAGACGCTGGGCAATCCTCAGCGTACCGTCACCGCCGATGGCGATGATGCCGTCGATGCCGAGGTGCTGGATGTTCTGCACGAGCTCCTGGGAACGGTCGACGAAGGTGCCGTTCGACGGGTACTCGAACGGGTTGCCCCGATTGGTCGTGCGGAGCAGCGTCCCCCCTTTCGGAAGGATGCCGCGGATCGATTCGCCACCGAGCGGAACGGTCGCGTTCGTCAGCAGTCCTTCGAAACCGAACTGGATCCCGATCACCTCCGCGTCATGGTCGCGGATGAGGGTGCGGACCGCACCACGGATGACAGCGTTGAGTCCCGGGCAATCACCACCCCCGGTGAGAATACCGATGCGTTTCTTAGTCATATGTCCCTATCGTGTTGCAAGAACGACAGCAGAGAACGCCCACGGCGCATTAACTGATGAGCACGAGACCCTCAGCGAACCCGCTTCCAGAACACCACGCCGTCCTGTTCGAACACCGGCGTGAAGTTCTTCTGCAGAAACGCCCAGACTTTCGGCGCCCGCTCCCCGGGCGGGATGCCGTCGACGTTCATGACCGATCCCGGGAACTTGATCAGTGCGGCCCGAACGTGCGGGTTCTTTTGAATCCGTCCGATGACCTCGGCCTGCCCTTCCTCCGACTGATAATTCGCCACCTCCACCTGACGCAACGGACAGTCGCGGTTCAGCAGCGCATAGAGCAGCGCCGAGTTCGAAAAATCGACGAATGTGTCCTGCGGTTTCAACGTGGCAACGAACCGCTGTGCCGCGTGAATCGAGGTGGCGGCGGTGGGCTCGAATAGCGGTCCCTGCTTCGCGTGCCGCAGTTCCGGGATCACGGCGATCAGATGGCGGAAGGGGTCGGCGAGAAGCACGAGGACGACCATGAGCACCGTGGCCACGATGCGCGCCCGCCGGCGCAGCGTCCAGATGGCGACGAAGAGGAATGGCGTGCCCACCATGAAGTAGTACGGGTTGCCGCGCTCGATGAACGACGCCGCGGCCACCACCATCCAGACGCCGATCAGCCAGGGAGCGTCGCTTCGCCGTGCCCGCAGCGGCGACCGCGCCAGGGCGGCGCACGTGGTGATGAGCGCCAGGAGCCAGGTCATCGGCATCAGGCCATTGGCGAGATTGCTCATCAGCGCCGACGACCGCAGCGCCTCCGGGACATCCAGCGGATGGACGAAGTAGACGGAGTGACTGCCGAGGATCTCCGTGGCGTTGACGCGGATGAAGTCGAGCGCGAATCCGAACGCGGCGAAGATGATCAAAATCGGAACAGCAGCGGCGGCGACGCCGACCGCAAGCGCACGCAAGGCGCGGGCGCGGAACGCCGCGAAGAGCGCCACGATCGCTGAGTAGAGCCCGAAGTCGATGCTGACGAGATAGGCGATGACGATGAGCGCTCCCGCGGCGATGAACCACCGCCGCGAGCGGAGACGGGTCGCGGCGACGGTCGCCGCGAGAGCGAAGATCGCCGCCGACGGCCGGATCCAGATCATTCCGCCCGGGTAGAGCGAAAACATCAGGAACGATCCGAGCAGGGCCATGTTCGCCGTCCCCGTGACAGCCAGCACGAGGCAGTAGATGGCAATGCCGCTCAGGAAACCGACCACGAGGCGCGTATTCAGCAGATGAGGAAGGGAGCCGAGTCCGACTTTCGTGGCCACGAGGTAGAGCGCGCCGTCGTCGATGAACCCGTGGGTCGGGATGATGTCGGTATACGGCCTCTCGCCGCGCAGCATCTCCGACGCCACCGGCACGCCATGTCCGTCTTCGAAGAAATCGGCGACGACCGGTGACGGCAACCCGATCGCGGCGAGCGGATAGAGGAAGACGACGATCGGATAAACGATCCTGCGCGGGAGCGGCCGCTTCATCCTCGCCAGAAGAAACGGCGTCCCAAAGATCACGATCACCGCGATCACGGCACCGGCGAACTGCGTGTGCCTGCCAATCAGCGCGGCCATGGCCAGCGGAGCGGCGATGAAAGCGTCGGAAACCGGAACGATCAGCCGGATGGCGAAGACGGCGATCGCCGCGCGAATGATCGTGGCCACCGCGGTGTGACCGAAGTCGAGGTCGAGAAAGGCCATGTAGCAGGCCAGGAGTGTTGGGATGAGGACGACGTCGCCCTGTGAGAAGTGCGGATCGCGCCTGCGCACAACCACGATCGCCGCGGCGGCGGCACCAAGCAGCAGCACATGCTTGACGTTGCCGTAGGACATCAGCGCGACGGGCGCCATGAGACAGGCCGCGCTGTAGCTGATGGCCGCCCACCGATACTCCCGGAGCAGCCGCGCAATCCGCTCTCCGGCGATGGCGAACCCCGCGGTCAGGAGCACCGCCAGAATGAACTGCAGCATCAGTCCCCTCGGGCTGTAGCCCGCCAGCTTGAGCGCCGAGAGCATCTCCTCCGGACGAGCGCGAAGCGCGAGGCGGGGGGCGAAACTGATGGCGAGGGCGAGCCCGAAGACCGCGGACGAGGCACGGACGGTCCAGTTCAGGAGGGGACTGGGGGTGGGAGCAGACTGATCACGTCCATCCACTATCAGGCTGCTCCGATGCGCCGATCAGGATTCATGGCGAGCGTATTCTAATGTCGCGTCAGCTCGCACCGGCCCGACTATCCCCTGAAGTCGATTTAACCACCGAGACAGGCGAGGACTTCGCCCGCAACCCAACGCGTTTGGGCACGCGGACGCGCGCGAAGGCGCGCTCAACAATCCAGCCCCGCGCTTTGCGCGGGGCTGGGGTCGCCCAATCATTCGCGGCCGCGGAGGCGGCCGCTACAACAGTTCGAGATCATCGATGGCGATTCCGATCTCGGAGCAGAGCGTTTCGAGTTCCTCTCGAAACGTTCTGCTTTTGTGGTGCTCTTCCTGACGCTTGACGTAGCGCTGGACAGCCCGTATTCGATCGGGACTAACCGAGAATCCGCCGAAACCACGCTGCCATCGGAATCGTGGAATGCGCTCACGAAGCCAGTCACCCGACGATTTCTTGAGCTGGCCGATTACATTCGAGAGCGCATGCGTCGGACCGAGACGTCCGAGGAGATGCATGTGGTCTTCGACGCCACCTACATGGACATCGGAGAAACCGAGGTTGCGAGCGATTCCGGCCACGTAGGCGTGTAGGTCAGGACGCGTCGCGTGATTGAGGAAAGGGGTTCGATTCCACGTCGCGAAGACGACGTGAACATAAACAAGTGAATATGAGTGCATGGTTTCGTTGATCCATGCGAGAAGTCCCAGCGCAATGGTACCTCGGGGGCGGCTGTCGCGGCCGCCTCCGCGGCCGCAATTCCTGGGTTACAGGCGACCCCGCGCCAAGCGCGGGGCTGGATTGTGGAGCGCGCCTCCGCGCGCGTAACCGCGCCTTTGCGGCGAGACTTCGGCGACGTTACCGACCCAGCACTTCCCGCTCGATCTTGCTTAACACCTCGCGCCATTCAACGCCGTCGTCGGGATTGGCGCTCGCATCAGCGACACGCCGTTCGATTTCCGCCGCCCATGCTGCTTCGACTTCTGCCTGGTAATCGTAGAGGGTGGCAAGTAGCTCATCTGCGATTTCTGCGCGCTCTTCGGCGGGCAGCCGGAGAGCATCCTCGAGAACCCGCGCGGCTTCGTTCGTCATGGCGAAAAGAATAGCACCGGCCTACTTCATCGTCATCTGCGGCACCGACAGATAAAACCCCGAGGGATACTGCACGTATCCTTCGATTCCCTTCCGCATCACCGCCACATTCGACTGCATGTAGAGCGACAGGTAGGGGAGGTCCGTGGCGACGATCTTCTGCACCTCTTCGTAGATCGGTTTCCGTTTGGCGCGGTCGAATGTGGAGTGGCCGTCGATCAGCAACTGGTCGATGCGGGGGTTGGCGTAGTAGCCGCGGTTCTGGCCGTTGGGGGGCTCGTTCTTCGAGTAGAAGAGGACGTAGTAGAAATCGGGGTCGCTGATTCCGTTCCGCGAGAGCGAGTACATCTGGAAACTGCCCTTGCCGATGTCGGCGAAGAAGGTCGACATCTCGTTCGACTGGATCGTGACGTTGAAGCCGGCCTGCTTCATCATCGCCTGCATCACCTGCGCGCGCGAGTTGGCCTCGGCATCCGTCGACGTCTTGAACACGAGGTTCAATCCATTCGGATAGCCGGCCTGCGCCAGCAACTGTTTCGCCTTCACCGGATCGTACGGATGCGCCGGCAGGTTCGACGCTCTCGCCCAATGTCCCTCGGCAAGCATGGTCTCGGTCGGCTGGGCGTAGCCGCGCTGGATGTCACGGATGATCCGGTCGCGGTCGATGGCGCAGGCGATGGCCTGCCGCACCAGCGGCTTGGCCAGGGCAGCGTCGTGCATGTTGAAGGCGAGGTACTGATAGACCGACCCTGAGCTCTTTACCACCGTGAAGTCAGGGTTCTTCTCGAACTCGGCCACATTCTCGAAAGGGATCTGGTTCACCTCGAAGTTGACCGTGCCGCGCCGCATCTCCAGGATGCGCGTGGTGGCGTCCGGGATGATGCGGACCGTGATGTGCTTGATCTTCGGCGCGCCGCCGTGCCACTGGTCGAAGGCTTCGAACTCCAGCCGTTCGTCCGGACGGTGCTCGACCAGTTTGTAGGGCCCGCAACCGATCGGTCTGGTCTTGTAGACGTTCGTGTCGGCGCCGGCCGGGAGGATGCCGACGGTGAGGTTGTCGAAGATTCCGGCGTTTGCCTCCTTCAGCTTGAAGATGACCGTCTGCTGATCCGGCGTCTCGATGTGATCGACCGTAGTGTAGCCGGAACGCTTCGAGGTCACGAAGGTCGGGTTCATCAACGACTCGTAGGTCCACTTCACGTCGGAAGCCTTGACCGGCTGGCCGTTGTGAAACTTCGCGTTCGGATTGAGGTGAAAGACGATGGTCTTGTCGTCGGGCGTCTCCCATTTCGTGGCCAGGTCGGGAGCGTAGTCAAAGTTCGGGGTGACCTTGATCAAGCCGCTGTAGACCAGATCGAACATCCGGCTGGAGACGTTGTCAGCCCCCACCCGGCTGTCGAGATTCGTCGGCGACGACATCACAGCGATGACGAGGGTCTTCGACGCATCTTTTTTCTCGCCGCCACCGCAGGCGAGGAGCAGGACAACCGACATGGAAGCAAAGAGTTGACGCGTCTTCATTCGTTCACCTCAATCACGATTGGTCATCGACGGGATCGGAACATCATCACGCCAATGGTGGCCGAGCCTTGGGCAACCCGCGTCGTCGGCCGTGCCGACCAAGTATGATGCCCTTCGATGCGATTCTTTCGAATTCTCACCCTCGTGGCAGTGCTTTGTCCGATCCCGATGATGGCCAAAGAGAAGGTCATCGTCCTCGGATTTGACGGTGTCGACGCCCGCTACACCGAGCAGTGGATGAACGAAGGGAAGCTCCCGAACCTGGCGCGGCTGCGCGCGCAGGGGACCTTCCGGCCGCTCCGTCCGACCGTTCCGGCGCAGACGCCCGTTTCCTGGTCCACCTTCTCCACCGGCATCGATCCCGGCCGTACCGGCATCTTCGATTTCCTGCGCCGTGATCCGAAGACCTACCTCCCGGTTTTCGCCGCCTTCGACGAGACGAAGGAGCCGTTTCTCCTCGGGGAGAAGAATCCGTACGCCGCGGCGGCGGCGATCCTGGTCGTGCTCGCGCTGATCGCGCTCTTCTTCCGCAGGACGGCGCGGCTGGTGATGCTCGCCATCGCTGTTGTCCTGGCGGCCGGCGGATTCATCGCCACCAGGAAATACATCCCCGTCACACGGCCCGGCGTCATCAACCGCCGCCAGGGGATCCCGTTCTGGGAAGCGGCCGCCGATGCCGGCATCAAGGCGCGCGTGGTTCACGTCCCGGTGACGTTCCCCGCGCACGATTTCCCGCTCGGCGAGATGCTCTCGGGACTCGGCGTTCCTGACGTTTCCGGCCGGATCGGCAAGCCGTTCTACTTCACCTCGGAGCTCGATTTCCACCGCTCCGGCGCGAACGAGTTCTCCATCGAAGTGGTTCAGCTCGAGGACAATAAGGGACACATCAACGCGAAGATCCAGGGGCCTCCGAACAAGCTGTTCGGCACGCCGCCCTACATCTCCATCCCGATGACGATTACCGTGGCCGAGGATCGTAGCTCCATCACCATCGAAGAGAGCGGGCAGAAGGTCACTTTGCGGCCCGGCGAATGGAGCGGTTGGACGGAGTTCGTTTTCCCGTTCAACCCGCTGATCAAGATCCATGGCATCAGCCGCTTTCATCTGATCGCAACACAGCCCGAAATTAAGCTCTACCTCTCGCCGATCAATTTCGACCCGCGCAGCCTCCCCCCCGGATTCAACATCACCACGCCGCCGAAATGGGCGCCGGAGCTTGCCAGCCAGTACGGCCTCTACAAAACGCTCGGCTGGCAGATCGACACCTGGGCGATTTCCGAGGGGTTCGCGGATGAGCAGATGTTCTGGGATGACATGACCTTCACGGTGGCCCAGGACCGGAAGATGTTCGATGCCTTCCTGACGGGCGATGATGAACTGATGGTGCAATGCTTCGAGTTCCCCGACCGCGTGGGCCACGTCTTCTGGCGGCTGATGGACCCGAAGCATCCCGCCTACAACGAGGCGCTGCACGCGAAGTGGGGCGACGCGCTGCTGCGCGCGTACCAGTTGATGGACGCCATCGTCGGCGATGCCATGACGGCGGCGGAGAAGAACCACGCCTCGCTGATCGTCCTCTCCGACCACGGCTTCGCGTCGTTCCGGAAGTCGGTGAACTACAACACCTGGCTGGTGATGAACGGCTACATGTCTCTTAAAACGGGAGTACAGGTGAAGGACCGCAACGTCGAGATGCTCTTCGACCAGGGCCAGTTCTGGGAGAACGTCGACTGGTCCCACACCCGCGCCTACGCCATGGGACTCGGCGAGATGTACATCAACGTCAAAGGGCGCGAAGCGCAGGGCATCGTGAATCCGGGTCCGGAGTACGACGCTCTGAAGGCCGAGCTGAAGGCGCGCCTGGTGACGATGACCGACCCGGAGACGATGGAGCATCCCGTCCGCCGCGTGCTGGCGCGCGAGGAGATCTATCGCCAGTTCGACCCGAACATGATCCCCGACCTCTTCGTCACGAACAACGACGGCTACCGCGTCTCCTGGCAAACCTCCCTCGGCGGCATCCCCAAGCAGCTCATCGAGCCGAACAAGCAGGT
>JADGNY010000128.1 GCA_017883235.1 Thermoanaerobaculia bacterium
TCCAAAACGCCGATCCCGCCTACATCGACTACCTCATTGCTCGTCCCTGATCCATCCGGCGACGGTTCACTTTCCCACGTTTTCAAATGTTCGGCGACAGTCAGCCGATGGAGCAGAACCGATTCCACGCCACTCAGAACAGGATCGACCGGCGCATCCTCGACGAACTACGCGAGACGATCGTGCGCAAGTTTGTCAGGGTAGCTAACGAAGAACTGAACCGTGAGCGACGGACATCGGCGACCCGCAGTTACCCGCTATGACCCGCAACGATGTTACGGACCGAGGGTCAAACGCTACCACTACCATCGTTTCGACCCTCGCGCGCTTCATTTCGACCCTCGCGCGCTTCATTTCGACCCTCGCGCGCTTCATTTCGACCCTCGCGCGCTTCGTTTTCACCCTCGCGCGCTTCGTTTTCACCCTCGCGCGCTTCATTTTCACCCTCGCGCGCTTCGTTTTCACCCTCGCGCGCTTCATTTTCACCCTCGCGTGCTTCGTTTTCACCCTCGCGTGCTTCGTTTTCACCCTCGCGCGCTTCGTTTTCACCCTCGCGCGCTTCATTTTCACCCTCGCGCGCTTCATTTTCACCCTCGCGTGCTTCGTTTTGACCCTCGTGAGCGTCATTTTGAGGCTCGCGTGGTTCATTTCTGACCCACACGAGCATCTCCCGCAACCCCTGCTCGCTTCATTATGAAGGTCGCCAGCATCGTTCTCGGCCCTGGCGCGCTACGTTTCGACCCACGCGATCATCGGCTCCGGCCCTCGGGGTGCTTCGTTTGGAACCTCGCGAGGGTCGTTCCAAAGGTCGCTTGCACCGTTTTGACCCTCCGGTGCAAGCACTCGTCACCTCGTTTCGACCGGATCGAGAAACGAAATGTCCGAAATCGCCATGCGCAGGAGTAACGACAACAACACCACAATGAAACGTTCGACCGCTCCTTCGAGAAGATCGACGCGCACATCAACCGGATCGATAGGAATTGCTATGATCCTGCCGAGGGAGTTAAGCATGCCGCTGCTGGAAGGAAAGAACGGGATCGTTTTCGGGGTCGCCAACAAACGGTCCATCGCCTGGGCCATCGCGCAGGCACTGTCGCGCGAAGGGATGCGGCTGGCCTTCACGTATCAGGGAGAGCGGCTGAAAGCGAACGTCGAGGAGCTCTGCGCGTCGATGCCGGGATCGCTCATCCTCCCCTGTGACGTTACGCTGGATACCGAGGTCGAGGCGGTATTCAAAGAGGTCGGTGAGAAATTCGGAGGACTCGATGCCCTCGTCCACTCGGTTGCCTTCGCGCCGCGCGAAGACATGGAGAACGACTTCGTGGACACATCGCGCGAAGGCTTCAAGACCGCGCACGACATCTCCGCCTACTCCCTCGTCTGCCTGACACGAGCGGCGCTGCCGCTCTTCGAGAAATCAGGCGGCGGCGCGGTGCTGGCCATGACGTACTACGGCGCGGAAAAAGCGGTGTTGGGCTACAACGTCATGGGGGTGGCCAAAGCGTCGCTGGAGGCGAGCGTCCGCTACCTCGCCGCGAGCCTCGGCCCCAGGAATGTCCGCGTCAATGCCATTTCCGCGGGACCGGTCAACACCCTGGCCGCGCGCGGCGTCAAAGGCTTCACCGGCATGCTCAAGCATCATGCCGAGCGTGCGCCACTACGCCGCAATGTCGAGCTCGAAGAGATCGCCAACGCTGCACTCTTTCTGCTCTCTCCGATGTCGTCCGCCATCACCGGCGAGGTGATGTTCGTCGACGGCGGCTACAACATCATCGGGCTTTGATCGCGGCGAGCACGTCGCCGGTTGACCGTACGCGTCCTATGCGGGGGAAGATGGTCGTCACCGCGAATTCATGAGCCCCGGCGGTCAGCCCCGACATGGCGTCCTCGACGAAAATCTGCTCGAAGCCGCGCTCGTACGCATCGCGCGCGGTCGATTCGACGCCGAAGTTCGTAGCGATGCCGCCGAAGACGATGGTACGGACGCCGCGGCGTCGCAGTTGCAGTTCGAGACCGGTGCCGTAGAACGCGCCCCACTGCCGCTTGACGATGACGATGTCGCCGGGGTGCGGCCCGATCTCCGGCACGATCTCGCTCCAGTCGGACGGCATTGGGCCCGATGGAGGAGCGCTGTCTGCCGCCGGCTTGAGACGGTCGCCCTCGTCGTCCGAGAAAGCGACATGAACGAGAATCACGACCGCCTTCTCACGCCGGAACGTCTCGGCGAGCTTCGCACAGCGCTCGACCACTTCGGACGCCGAATGCGGCGCCGCCGGCCGCGCCACGATGCCGCGCTGCAGGTCGATGACGATTAGAGCCGTAGTGGTCGGATCGAGAATCAGCGGCGTCATGTGAATGCTGCGACGAAGTCTTTAGCCTGTGCAGGCGACGCGCTCAGAACATAAATCAGCGCGAGGGTGAGAAAGGTCGCACCGATGGTTGCCGCAAATGTGAAGACGAGGACGCGGGCCACCTCTCGGGCACCGAGCTGGTTTCAACGCTCGTGTTCATTGCGGCGGTCATTTGCGCGGCATTGATCTTACGTTCCGGCGCGCACGACGGATTTAGTCGCTCGAGGGCTCGTTTGTCTCGGACGGGAACTCGATGTCGGTGCGATATCCGGTCCGCGAGGGCGACCGCTTGCCGGGAGAGCCACTCGGCCGGCCGGACGACTCTCTATTCGTACCGTGGCCTTGCGCTCCACCGTCCCAGAAACCTTTGCCCTTCGCCTGCTCGCCTTGATCTTCGGACATGAGGTGGATTCTATCGAAAATGGCTCCTGGGTAGCGCGGTCTCGGCTAGGAGCCTGCGCGGCAGAACGATCGAGCGGAGATGGTGGCCGAGCCTTGGGCAACCAGCGCTGCCGGCCGTGCCGGCCTATCCAGGCTGCGCTACCGGTACCTCAACTGGCGGCGGCGCCGGCTCGGGCTCAGGAAGCGTCTTCGACTCGCGGCCGACGCGCTCCGTCGTCTTCTGATCGGCGGCGCTCCGGTCGAGCAGAGCGATCTTGAGCACCTCTTCGACGTGCTCGACGAAGTAGAACTGCATGTCGCGCTTGATCGGCTCCGGGACGTCGATCAGATCGCGCTCATTCAGCTTCGGCATGATCACGGTGTTGATCTTCGCAGCGCGGGCGGCCAGCACCTTTTCTTTCAGACCACCGATCGGAAGCACGTCGCCGCGAAGGGTCACTTCGCCGGTCATGGCCACATTTCGCTTCACGGGGCGGCCGGTGATCATCGAGATGATCGCGCTCGTCATCGTGATGCCCGCCGAGGGTCCGTCTTTCGGAATCGCGCCGGCGGGGACATGAATGTGAATGTCGTGCGTCTCGAAGTAATCGGAAGGGATGTTCTGCTCGTCGGCGTGCGCGCGCGCGTAGGTAAGCGCCGCCTGCGCCGACTCTTTCATCACATCGCCGAGCTGACCGGTCAGGACCAGCTTTCCTTTGCCCTTTACCGCCAGCGCCTCGATGAACAGGATGTCGCCGCCAACCGCGGTCCAGGCCAGACCCGTCGCCACGCCGACCTGATCGCGCTCCAGCAACTCCTCGGCGAAATGCTTCATCGGCCCAAGGAACTTTTCGACCGAGGCATCGGTGATGCGGTAACTCTCCGCCTGATTGCCGCCCGCCACTTGCACCGCGATCTTGCGGCAGATGGTCCCAATCTCGCGCTCCAGATTGCGGAGGCCCGCTTCCTTCGTATAGCCGGTGGTGACGCGCATGATTCCGGAGTCGGTCCAGACCACCGGCGTCTCTTTGATGCCGTTCTCCTCCATCTGCTTCGGGATCAGATGCTGCCTGGCGATCGACAGCTTCTCCTCATCGGTGTAGCCCGAAAGGCGGATCACTTCCATGCGGTCGAGGAAAGCCGGCTGGATCGTGTCGAGCACGTTCGCCGTGACGATGAACATTACGTTCGAGAGGTCGTAGGGAACGCCGAGGTAATGGTCGCGGAACGAGAAATTCTGTTCCGGATCGAGCACTTCCAGAAGCGCTGACGATGGATCGCCGCGGTAGTCGGCGCCGATCTTGTCGACCTCGTCGAGCATGAAGACCGGATTCGACGTCGCTGCCTGATTGATGCCCTGGATGATGCGGCCGGGGAGTGCACCGACGTAGGTCCTGCGATGGCCCCGGACCTCCGCCTCGTCGCGCACACCGCCGAGCGAAATGCGGACGAACTTGCGGTCGAGCGCGCGGGCGATCGAACGGCCGAGGGAGGTCTTGCCGACGCCGGGAGGCCCGACGAAGCAGAGAATTGGGCCCTTCATCTTCTGGCCGCGAAGTTTGCGGACAGCCAGATACTCCAGGATGCGCTCCTTGATCTTCTCGAGGTCGTAGTGATCCTCGTCAAGGATCTTGCGAGCGCGTTCGAGGTCGTGATTGTCGGCCGACATTTGACCCCACGGCAGGCCGGTCATCCAATCGAGGTATGTGCGGATAATCGACGTCTCCGCCGAATCGGGATGGGAGCGCTCCAGCCGTTTGATCTGTTTCTCGACCTCTTCGCGGGCCTCGGACGGAATCTGTTTCTCTTCGATCTTCTTGCGGTAATTCTCGACGTCCTCGGCGACGTCTTCCCCTTCGCCGAGCTCGGACTGGATCGCCTTCAGTTGCTGCCGCAGGAAGTACTCGCGTTGTGACTTGTTCATCTCTCCCTGCGCCGCCGAGGAGATCTCCTGCTGCATGGTGAGGAGATTGATCTCGCGCGAGAGGAGGTCATTGACTCGCTTCAGGCGCTCGACCGGATCCATCGTCTCCAGGATTTGCTGCGCCTCTTCGAGCTTGAGATCGAGGTTGGATGCGGCCAGGTCGGTGAGCCGCGCAGGGTCGTCGAGATTGGCGGCGATGACCATGACCTCGGGGCTGATGTTCTTCCCGAGTCCGACGGCGCGGTCGAGGTTTTGTTTTACAGCACGGATGAGGGCCTCGGTCTCGAGTCCTCGATCCTTGGTCGTTGTCTCTTCGATGCGGGTGATCTTTGCCTTGAAGAAAGGGGCGGTCTGGATGAAGTAGTCGATCCGGGCGCGGCTCAGACCCTGCACGAGGATGCGGATGCGGCCGTCCGGCAACTTCAGCATCCGCATGATGATGGCCACGGTTCCGACGCGATAGAGATCGTCTTCGGCCGGGTCTTCGTTCTGAAAGTCCTTCTGCGCCGTCAGCATGATGACGCGGTTCTCGGCCAGCGCCTGATCGACCGCGTTGATCGACTTCTCCCGCGACACCGATAGCGGAACGATGATGAACGGAAAAATTACGAGGTCCTTCAGCGGCAGAACCGGCAGGACGTCGGGGATTTTGATCGCTTCTTCTTTCGCGGTTTCGGTCGCGTCGGTCATCTCAGCCTCTCAATGGGGGAACCATGCTCTGCAATGAATGTTCCTTGTATAGCGGTCGGCGGGTGCTACCGCAATTGATGCAATTCCTTCACAAATGCATCCACATCTTCGAATCGTCGGTACACCGAGGCAAAACGAACGTAGGCCACAGCATCGAGCTCGCGCAGGCGCTGCATGACCATCGTTCCGATAACCTTGCTCGACGCTTCTCGCTCGCTGGAATCCTGCATGGCTGCTTCGATCGCATCCGCCAGCCGCTCGAGCGTTTCCTGCGGGACCGGACGTTTGCGGCAGGCCACCTGCAAGCCGCGCATCAACTTGGAGCGGTCATACGGCTCACGGCGCTCGTCGCGTTTGACGACCTGAAACGGGACCTGTTCGATCTTCTCGTAGCTGGTGAAGCGGCGCTCGCACTTCGTGCACTCACGCCGGCGGCGAATGACGTCGGCCTCACGGCTCTCGCGAGAGTCGACGACACGGTCTTCCGTGTTGCCACAGAACGGGCATCGCATCGGAACGCCGTATATCACGACTGAGGGGGCGTGTCGCCAGCCACATCTTCGGCTTCCCGCCTGAGATCGCGCCAACGGAGACCCTCACGGGCGAAGAGCGTCACGCCGGTGGCAACGACCGGGACGGTGCCGACCAGGTGCATCAACAGCGCGAGGGCCACGGAACTGTCGATGTCAAAACCGTAGAACGACGTCAACGCCCACTGGCAAAGCTTGTGAAAGCCGCCAACTCCGCCAGGTGTCGGGATGGCCACGCCGATCGTGGTCACGCCACTGATGAAGAACGTTGCGTCGTAGGGCAAGGGGTGATGCATGGCGATGAAAACGAGCGAGTACTGCGCGGTCAGGCAGACCCAGACCGCGGCGGTGGCGAAGATGACTGTGAAAAAGTCCCCGGGTCTTTCCGTGATGGATAGCGTTCTTGCGAAGGCGTCGAAGAACTTCATCCACGGCTCGCGGAATCGCTTCGGTAGGATGCGGCCGAGCGTCCCGTGCAGCCGCCGGACGGCGCCGCCGAAGAAATAGAGGCTCACCAGCAGGAGGATGAGCAGGGCAAGCACCACCGTGCAGCCGATGGCGCCGCCATGAACGACGCCGGCGTTGTTCGGAAAGCTGTTCCAACGGAGCACGCAGAACCAGATGAAGATGCCGAGGATGCTGAAGAGGTCGAGAATGCGCTCGGTGAGCACGGTCCCCAGCGCCTCGGAGAACCGAACGTTTGTGCGCCGCGCCAGCAGCGCCGGCCGCGCGACGTCGCCGGCGCGGATGGGCAGCACGGTCGAGAGCATGTAGCCCGTGGTGTTGGCGAAGAACGTCGGATAGAAACCGGGTGGTTTCGGCCCGCCGAGCAGCACCCGCCAGCGGATGGTGCGAAAGATCAGCGCCAGCCAATTGACCAGAAACGCCGACGCCAGCCAGAGAAGGTTGGCCGACAGCATGATCCTCCAAACATCGCGAAGGTTGCTCTTCCAGAGAAAAAGCCCGAGGAAGAAGATCGTCAACAGCGCGATCGAAGTCACCTGGAGAATGCGGCGCAAAGTCGGGAAGTTGTACCACGCCGATGCTGAACATCTACACGAATCCCGTCTTCTACGAACACGACACCGGAGCCGGACATCCTGAGTCGGCCACGCGGCTCGATGCGGCACTGGCGGGCGTCGAGCGCGCGGGGCTGGCGGATCGCATCAGCCGCGAAACCGCTGATCACCCGGACACCGATCGCATCATCGCCAAAGTTCACTCGGCCGACTACGAGCGAGCCCTGGACCGGGCGGCACGATCCGGGATGCGCGATTTTTTCTCGGGCGATAACCCGATGTCGTCGCAGACCTTCTCCGCGGCACGAACCGCCGTCGGCGCCGCGCTGACTGCCGCCGAGGAGATGATGAGCGGACAGGAAAACCGCGCCTTTGTCGTAGCGCGGCCGCCTGGTCATCACGCGGAACGCCTTCAGCCGAGGGGTTTCTGCTTCTTCAACACCATCGCCTGTGTTGCCGAATGGATGCGCGAACAGCCCGGCATCGAGCGCGTCTTCGTCTTTGACTTCGACGTTCATCACGGCAACGGAACGCAGGCTCTCTTCTGGGACCGCGACGACGTCTTCTACGCGTCGATGCATCGCTTCCCGTTTTATCCCGGCACAGGCGCGACAACCGAAATCGGCGGCGCCGCCGGCCGCGGCTACACGCTGAACATTCCCTTCGATCAAGGTCTAGGCGATGCCGCCTACCTGCGCGGAGTGGAAGACGTGATCGTGCGGGCTATCGACGACTACCAGCCGCAGGCGATTCTGCTCTCGTCGGGATTCGACGCCCATCGCCGCGATCCGCTCGGCGGCATGCGCGTCACCGAGAACGCGTACGGCGAGATCACGAGCCGGATCGTCGAAGCGGCGGCCCGCCACAGCGGCGGCCGCGTCCTCTCGCTGCTCGAAGGCGGCTACGACATGGAGGGGCTTGCGGCCAGTGTTGCTGAACACGTGCACGCTCTGGCGTAGACTCTGCGGCGGAGGTCTCCTATGACCGTCACGCCGACGCCCCCGCCCCCGTCTGGGTCGTACACATCGCCGCAGGGTAGTTACACAGTGCCACCCGGTGCTCCCCCCGCGCCGCCGCAGAAGTCAGGCGGCTGCTGGAAAGCGCTGGCCATTGGCTGCAGCGTCATCCTCGTGCTGGGGTTTGCCGCGATGATCGCGCTGTTCGTATTCGTCTTCAGCGTCATCAAGCGCAGCGACGTCTACCGCGAGGCATTCTCGCGCGCGACCAGCGATCCGCGCGTGGTCGAAGCGCTCGGCACACCGATCGAGAAGGGTTGGTGGGTCATGGGGAGCGTGCACCTCGACAACAACACAGGCAGCGCCAACATCGACTTCCCCATCTCCGGACCGAAGGGAAGCGCGCATGTACACGCTGTCGCTTCGTATGACGGCAACACCTGGACCTATTCGTCGCTCGTCGTACGGCCGCAGGCTGGAGGGGAGATCGACGTCTTGCACCCGGCAGCGAGCTCGGCACAGACAAGAGTGTTCTTGCCAAAATTGGAGTGAATTTGGCGTTCGTCAGCGATTTCTGATCTCCCCGTACAGCTTCTCCAGCCGCGTAATCCGCAACTCCTTCGAAAACCCGCGGATGACGCGTTCTCGCGCGTTGGCGGCAACCCTCGTTCGCCGCGGCTCGTCGTCGATCACCTCGGCGATGGCACGAGCGAGCGCCGTGACCTCCTTCGCCGGAATCAGCCAGCCGACCTCTGACGAAGAGACGAGCTCACGGTTGCCGCCGCAGTCGGTGGCGATCACCGGCTTGCGCATGGCCATGGCCTCGCGGATCGTGCCGGTGATCCCGGTGCCGGCCCATGAGGCGTCGACGACGAGGTCGCACGAAGCGAAGACATTCGGCATGTCGTCGCGATACTCGACCGGCGTAACGCGGCCCGCGATTCCACGCTCCCTCGCGTACGCACCGACTTCCTCGCGCTCGCTCTCATCGCGGCAGCCGATCAGGGCGAGATGCACATGCAGGTGTGTCGGGAGGATCGAAGCGACAGCATCGATCAGCTCTCTCCACCCTTTCCACGCACGCACACCGACTTGGGCGAGGAGAAAGGCATCGCCGGCGATGCCTTTTTCGCGCCGGAATGTTTTCGCGTCCCATTTCGCCGGATCGAAGAGTGTGACATCGGTCCCGGCGTAGACGACTTCGATGTTTTTTGCAGGCAGGCCGCCGCTGGCGACGATCACTTCCTTGATCTGTTCGCAGACGGTAACGACGCGATCGACGCGACGCGTGCGGTACTTGATGCGGTTCCAGAAATCGAGTGGGAAGGAGACGCCGCGGTTGACGACGAACGCCCCAACCGGCTGCATGAACGTGGCGGCCAGAGCCAACGAATGAGCTACACCTTTGTGCACGTGGACGACGTCCGGCTTCGTCTTTCGAAAAAGGCGCCCCAGCTTCCAGGCACTGATGACGTCGAACCCGCTGCGCATCGGCAGACCGGCGAACGCAACCCCCGCCGCGCGCGCCTTCCCTTCCATCACATCGTCGGGCCGGCTGACGATCGTGACCTCGTGCCCACGCTCACGCAGACCGGCTGCCGCCTGAAACATCTGGTGCACCGATCCGGTGTTGAACTGATTGAATTCGAGGATCTGGAAAATGCGCATCGGCAAGGGCGCGGATTGTAGCGGCGGTAGCCGTACGCGCGCACTTGCTATATCGTTTCCGGTCCCCGAAAGTACTTAAATTACTGAGATCACGATGTCTGACAAACCAAAACCCGAGATCAAAGTAACGGATAAACGGATCTTCACCGCCGAGGGGGAGATCCGCGAAGAATTCCGCCAGGACATCAAGCCGGGCGATCCTTTCGCCGCGAAACCGGCGGAGAAAACGACCGAACAGCCGGCGGAGAAAACGACCGAACAGCCGGCCGCGAAAGCCGCGGCGAAACCGGCGGAGAGACGGCAGAGCGCGAGCCCTGAGCCGCCTGCCGAGGAGCGGCGTAACAAATCGATCGCCGACAAAGCTCAGAATCCCGGCACTCCGTTCGCTGACTTCGTCGAACCGCTCATCGCCCAGGCGTACGTCTCGCTGGGCATGTTGCGCGATCCGTATGGCCAGAAACCGAAGATCGACGTCGGTGCCGCGCGTCAGATGATCGAGATTCTGACGATGCTCAAAGACAAAACCGCGGGCAATCTGACGCCGGACGAAGACGATTTTCTATCGACACATCTGGGAGAATTGAAACTCGCGTTCGTCCAGCGAACGAAGAGCATTTCATGAAATCCCGTCTCCTCCCGCTTCTCGCCGTGTGGGCGTACCTGGTGTCGCCGGTGGCACGCGCGGAGGAGCTTGCGCCCCGCGATATCTGGCCTCAGGCAACGTCAGCCGCGGATGCGGGCAATCTCGATGCGGCAGCCAAGAAGACCAGCGAGTTGACCGAAACCGGCAGAACGTACGGCATCAAGACATACCCCCTCTACGCGGTATCGGCCGCATCGCTGTCGCGCCAGGCCGCAAAGCAGGGAGCCAAGCCTGCCGCCGACTGGGCCGCTCGTGCGGCCGACGCGCTCGACCCTATCTCGCCGGCGGTTGCGTTCATCGGAGCGGATACCGCGGCCGATTCGAAGAACTGGGGAGCGGCACTGACGGCGGCCTTTCGAGGCTTCGCCAACATCTTTCGTGACTATCGCTCGCGCCTCCTCGGACGAGCGGATTTTCTGATCACGATCCTGCTGGCCCTCGCCCTGACCGCGGCGATCTTCGCGATCTCCCTCCTCGTCCGCTACGGCCGCGCGATGACCCATGACTTCCGCGAGATTCTCGGCGGAAGGATGCACGGCGGGTCGGTCTCCGTTCTGGCTTTTGCTCTTCTTTTTCTACCGATCTTTCTCTGGCTGGGACCGGTCTGGCTCATCTTCTACTGGTTCATCATCTTCTTCAGCTACGCGAAGCCGGGGGAACGGATACTGATCGTTCTTCTTTCGCTACTGATCGCCTCCGCGCCTCCCGCGCTCGATCTGGCCTCGCACTGGATCGCAGGGGTCGATAGCCCGGTCGTCATGTCAGCCATCGCCAGTGAAGAGCGCAGCTATCAGCCCGACGCCCTACGCCGCATGCAGGAACTGGTCAACATCGTTCCCGATGACGCCGTGCTCCACCTGCTGATCGGCAACCTCTACCTGCAGGATGGTGACGAGCAACAGGCCAATCTTCATTACCGGCGCTCGGCGGATCTGCACGACAGTGCGGGCGCCCACGTGAACCTCGGAGATCTGCACTTCTTCAACAACGACTTCGCCACCGCGGTGACTGAGTACAACAAAGCGGAAACGCTCGACCCGCGGCTCGCCATCGCCTACTACGACGACTCGATCGCGCTCGGTGAGTTGTACAAGTTCGACCAGCAGGCGCAGAAGCTCGATCAGGCAAAAAAGATCGATCGCTCCTATATCGAACACCTCAACTCCGAGCCGCCCGCGCAGAAAGTCGTCCTTTACCACCCGACGATCCCGCAGGCTTGGGCGGTTTCATCGAGCATCGCCAGGCGCGGCGTGGCGCGATCGCTCTTCGGCAATTACGCCTGGTTCGACCCGGCCGAGAGTGTGCGCAATCCGCTCACGCTCGGAGCAATTCTGACCGTAGTCCTGGCGCCGCTCGTCTTTCTCAAGCGCCGCAGAGCGGGCTTCGCCGGCCAATGCATTAAGTGCGGCCGGACGTTCTGCCCCCGCTGCAAATCGGCGCACGAAAGCACCACGTTCTGCACACAGTGCATCCACATCTACCTGAAACGTGACGGCGTTTCGATCGCCACGAAGCGCGCCAAGCTGGAAGAGGTCAGCGAGCATCTCGGCGGAGTGCTGACGCGCAATCGCTGGCTGGCCAGCTTTCTCCCAGGCTCCGCACAGCTCATCGAAGGACGCACCGTCGCCGGCACCGTCGGTGCCTTCGTCTTCGTCTTCTTCGTCTCTCTGGCCAACCTCTCCGGCCGGCTGGCTCCGGTGCTCGCGCCCGGAGAGGTTGCCAAGACCATCGTTCGCATCGTGGCGATCCTTCTCGCTCTCATCCTCTGGCTTCTCATGACGTTGCCGATCTATCGGCGGCGGGCAACCGCGGTGTAGACCATGGCACTCGAAGGCACACTCAAAGACTTCAGCCTCGCGGACATCTTCCAGCTCATCGGGCTGCAGCGGAAAACCGGCGTTCTGACGCTGCGCGCCAAGGACGACACCGTGACCGTGACGTTCCTCGACGGCAAAGTCGTTGGCGCCGATTCGCTGAGCCATCGCCTTGAGAACCGCCTCGGACACGTGCTGATCCGCGGAGAGCTGCTGACTCAGGACCAGCTCAATCGCGCTCTCGAGATCCAGAAAGAGACGCTGCAGCGCCTCGGTTTCATCCTCGTCCACTACGGAATCATTTCGGTCGACGCCCTCAAACAGGCCATCCAGCTCCAGATCCTGCAGATCGTCTTCCGTCTCTTCCGCTGGAAGGATGGCGACTACCACTTCTCGCAGGAAACGACGATCGAATACGACCGCGACTATGTCGTCCCGGTCAGCGCCGAATCGATCCTGATGGAAGGCGCGCGGATGATCGACGAGTGGCCGATCATCGAAAAACGCATCCGATCCTACGACATGGTCTTCCGCAAGAAGCTGACGGATCAGGAGATCGTCGTGGTCGGCGCCGAGGATGCAGACGAGGTCGACTTCGACTACGAAGCGACACCGATGCGGCGACGCAAACAGATCGCCGGCGACAAGATCCGCATCTCGCGCGAAGAGAAGGCCATCTACGACATGGTCGACGGCACGATGCGCGTGCGCGACGTCCTGGAATTGTCGAAGTTTTCGGAGTTCGACACGGCCAAGGCGCTGTACGAGCTACTCACCCGCGATCTCATCGAAGAGGTCCGCGGCAGCGCCGCAGCGGCCGTACTCGCGCAGGT
The DNA here is from genome assembly GCA_017883235.1 of Thermoanaerobaculia bacterium. Lineage (GTDB taxonomy): Bacteria > Acidobacteriota > Thermoanaerobaculia > Gp7-AA8 > Gp7-AA8 > JADGNZ01. The sequence continues at coordinate 12,813 of JADGNY010000128.1, forward strand.
GACCCCGCTCGATGAAACCGAGGTTGCCGAGACACCGGTCCCATTGCCGCTGGTGGCCGTGCTGGCATTGCTGGCCATCCTTTCGTTGGCCACGTCCTTCCGGAACCCGCTCAACTCGCTTTACCCGCTCGGCCCCGCGCAGCGCGCGTCGTCCGTCGCAGAAACGCGGAAGGCGATCTCGATCGAGCGTATCGAACAGATCGGCGAAGCGGTCGAAGCCTATAGCCTCGTCAACGGCCACTTGCCGCCGCGGCTCGCCGACCTCACGCCCGTTTACATCTCGCCATCGCTCCTGCACGACCCGTGGGGCCACGCCTACAAGTACCTCCCGCAGCCACAGCGCTATCTTGTCATCGGCTTCACTCCCGACGAGAAACCCGACACCGATCTCTTCCTCTCCCACGTCATCGACGCTGGCGCCCCGTCCGCCGCCGCATCGAAACCGGTAACGGGGGGGATTCAGTTGCTGGACTAGGCCGGCACGGCCGGCGGCGCTGGTTGCCCAAGGCTCGGCCACCATCTCCGCTTGATCGTTCTGCCGCGCAGACTCCTGGCTTTTCGAATACGCCGCTACGCGGCGCTGTTCCACCGCTCGGCCCGAATGAAGTACACAATCCTCGTTCTGCTTTTTTCCGCTGGCGCTGCGTTCGCCGCAACGCCCACGCTCCCTCTCGTGGAAGTGCCGTCCACCAACGGCACATCAGACACGCTCGTCGTCTTCGTTTCCGGAGACGGCGGTTGGGCGTCTATCGACCGCGAAATCTCCAAAGTTCTGGCCTCCGACGGGATGCCGGTCGTCGGCCTGAATGCTCTGCAATACTTCTGGAAGAAGCGGACGCCGGAAGAGGGATCGCGCGATCTCGCCACGATCATCGACCGCTACCTTGGCGGGTGGCACAAGTCGCGCGTGTTGGTGGTCGGCTACTCGCGAGGCGCCGACGTGCTTCCGGCAATGATCAGCCGGCTTCCGGCCGACACACAGGCAAAGGTCCGCATGCTGGTGCTTCTCAGTCCAAGTCCGAAGGTCGAGTTCGAGTTTCATGTCTCCGACTGGATGCACAACTCCTCGGCGGGCATACCGGTGAAACCCGAGGTCGACAAACTTGGCTCACAACGCATCCTCTGCCTTTCGGGCCAGGATGATCCCGACTCCCTCTGCCGCGAGCTCACCGGACGCCCGAACATCGAAATCGTCACGCTCCAGGGATCTCACCATTTCGATGGCGGCTACGGCAAACTCGGGCAAATCATCATCGAGCACCTCAAGTGAAGCGGCTGCTGTCTGTACTTCTGCTCTTCGCCGCTGCCGGCGCCTCGCTCGCCGCAGTTCCCGACCAGCGCTGCGCGGCGCGCACGGACATCACCGGCATTCCTGTCGTGACCCTCGGCGCAAAAGTTCCGAGCGATCGATTCGCCGTCATGATCACAGGCGACGGCGGCTGGCGGCGCATCGATCAGAAGATTACCGACCGCCTGCGCGCCGCCGGCGTCCCCATCGTCGGCTTCATCGCCTCCGACTATTACCGCAAGCGCCGCACGCCGGACGAGTCGGCGTGCGCCCTGGAGCGCGTCATCCGCTACTACAAGATTCAGTGGCACAAGAGCAAGGTGCTGCTGATCGGCTATTCGCGAGGCGCCGACGTACTGCCTTTCATGGCCAGCCGCCTCCCAGGCGATCTGCGCGCGTCGACACAGCTCATAGCGCTCCTGGGGCTTTCGCCGACGATAGGGTTCAAATACTCGCCCGCCTGGAGCATGACCGCATACACGCACAAAGAGCCTGAGTATGCCGTCAAGCCGGAGATGGAAAAACTGCGTGGCCAGAACGTCCTCTGCATCTACGGAGCAAAAGAAAAAAACTCGCTCTGCCACGTTCTCGACCAGCGAGCATTCAAAGTCATCGCCGAACCGGGGGGACATCACTTCGCCGGCAAGTACCGCGACATCGCGGACATCATCCTGATCGAGTCGGCGGGAAGGTAAGATTCCTCGTCGTTCCGCGCCTCAGGACAGTTTCGTGAGCCACCCTCGCATCCTGGCCACGATCACGATCGCTTCGGGAATCGTGTATTCGTCTTCCGCACCGAGCGCATCCTCCCACTGCAGGTCCCACGCGGCCGCCTCACGTTCGGGTTGTGCTGCATCGCGAAAATTCAGCTCGCAGATGTCGCCGATGTATTGATCGGCGTTGCGCAGCGGAAGGCCGAATGTCCGGCAGACGAGCGGACGATGCTCGTAAATCAGACACTCGCCGCGCTCGTTCAGATTCGGACATGGGGTCGACTCGGTGCGCGCGAAAAATGATTTCTTTTCCGCCGGCGAGCACTCGCGAAGATCGGGATGGTTTGACCTCGTCAGAATCTCCTGCGCCCGACGGACGATCATCCTTCGCCGCGCCGGATGCATCTTCTCCAGGCCCTCGGCGATGAGCGGAACATCACCCGAACCGATCTCGAAAAGACCGTAGCAGCAGAGCGAACAGCCCTTACCGCATTGCAGGTTCTCCGGCTGGGCCGCGGCGACGGAACGAAAGAAACCGTCCGCGCGATCAAGGATGCTCGTGTACGTTTCGTCGCGCGTTTTTTCGGGCACGCCACGCACAACCGATGAGGTGACAACGTTCTTTCCCTTGTGGTATACAACCGCCGCCTCGGGGTTGGGCGTCGGCTCTGCGCGCCCTGTTTTCCGGCTCCAAACAGTCTATGCAAATCAATTTGACGCCCGATTACTCTCTGCTCGCGATCATGGTGATTTTTATCCTGAACTACCTGATCGTCAGCAAGTTCTTTCTCCGGCCGATCAATCAGGTGATCGAGGCCCGCGAGCACGAGGTGCGCTCGGCGAACGAGGTCTACGAACAATCGATGGCGCGCTTCAACGAGGCGACGACGCTGATGGAAGAGAAACTTCATATCGCGCGGCATGCCGCCGCCGACGTGCGCGACCGCTTCCGCAAAGAAGCCGCCGCCTATCGCGCCTCCATCGTCGAGAAGACACACAACGACGCCGGCGGCATCGTCAGGGAAGCCGACGAGAAGCTCAAAGGCGATGTGGCCGAAGCCCGCGCAAAGATCGTCACCGAATCCGAAGCGCTGGCGCACGTGGCCGCCGAGCGTATTCTCGGGAGGCCGGTCTGATGCGCCGCGGACTTTTCATCTTTCTTCTGTTGCTCGTTCCGGCGATCGTTTTTGCGCAGAAGAACCACACCAACGACGCGAACAACGTCGCTCAGGGCGCAGAAAAAGCCGCGCACGAACAGACGCATCCGACGGAAGCGCACGGCGGCGAGCTTGAGGCGCCGAAGAAGTACTTCGGCATCCCAGGCTGGATCCTGAAGCTGGCAAACATGATTCTCTTCATCGGCGTGCTCGCCTGGGCGCTCGGCGGCCCGATCAAAAAGGCTCTCATCGGCCGCCGCGGGCAGATTCAGACCGAAGCCGATGAGGCCAGGGCCCGGCGCGTCAAAGCTGACCAGCTCGCGGCCGACATCCAGGCCCGGCTCACACAGATCGAGATCGACGTCCGCGCCATTCACGAGCGCGCTCAGGCGGAAGGCGAAAAGCAGAAGCGGGAACTCATCGCGGCCGCGGAAGCCGAAGCCCAGAAAATCCTGCAGTCGGCACGCAATGAAGTCGATAACCGTCTCAAGCACGCCCGGCACGAGCTGACGGAGTACGCCGGCGAGCTTGCCACACAGCGCGCCGAGCAGATCCTGCGCGAGAAGGTCACGGACAAAGACCGCGAGCGGCTCTTCGACGAGAGCATCCGCGAAGTCGCGGAGGCGCGGTCATGATCCGCCGTTTCGCCAGACCGTACGCCCGCGCCGCGATGGAGGTTGCAAAGTCGCCGGAAAAAGCCGCCCTGCTCAGGGACGAGTTGACCACATTTGAGCAGGTGCGCAAGTCATCGACTGACCTCCAGCAGATGTACGCCAACCCCGGCATCGACTTCGATTCGAAGAACAAAGTTACAAGCGCGATTGCCAAACGGCTCGGCCTGTCCGACCTCGCGGTGCGGCTGCTCGACGTGCTCATTCGCAACCGCCGTATCAACGACCTGAGCGACATCGTCGCCGGTCTGGCCACGATGATTCGCGAGGCCACCGGCACGGTTGCCGCCGAAGTGCGCTCGGCCAGCCAGCTGTCATCGAAAGAAGAAGCAGATCTGCGGGCCATGCTCGAGCGCAAGGTCGGGGCGAACGTCGACGTCGACATCACGGTCGATGCGTCGCTCATCGGCGGGTTTGTGGCAAAGATCGGCAGCGAGGTCTACGACGCTTCCGTATCCGGCAAGATCGAGAAGTTCCGCGAATCCTTAGCGTGATCCATTTTCGGGAGACTTTATGGCTGTAGATTTGAGAGCAGAAGAAATCACAGAGATTATTCGGCAGCAATTAAGCGGAATCGGCCGCGGCGTCGACGTCTCTGAAATCGGTACAGTCGTCTCCGTCGGAGACGGTATCGCCCGCGTCTACGGCCTCGATCGCGTGATGGCCGGTGAGCTCGTGCAGTTCCCGCATGACATCGCCGGACTTGCTCTCAACCTCGAGGAAGATAACGTCGGCGTCGTGCTCCTCGGCGAGGCCTCGGCCATCAAGGAAGGCGACGAGGTCAAGCGAACCGGCAAGATCATGTCGGTCCCTGTCGGCCCGGCTCTCGTCGGCCGCGTCGTCAATCCGCTCGGTATCCCCATCGACGGCAAAGGACCGATCAACACCACCGAGTTCTACCCGATCGAGCGCCTTGCCCCCGGCGTCGTCGACCGCAAGCCGGTCAAGGAGCCGCTGCAGACCGGCCTGAAAGCGGTCGACGCCATGATCCCGATCGGCCGCGGCCAGCGCGAGCTGATCATCGGCGACCGCCAGACCGGCAAGACCGCTGTCGCCGTCGACACGATCATCAATCAGAAGGGCAAGAACGTCATCTGCGTTTACGTCGCTATCGGTCAGAAGAAGTCGACCGTAGCCCAGGTCGTCCGCACGCTCGAAGAGAACGGAGCGATGGACTACACCATCGTCGTCAACGCCTCCGCGTCGGATCCCGCGCCGTTGCAGTACCTCGCGCCGTACGGCGGCTGCGCCATGGGCGAGTACTTCCTCTACAACGGCCAGCACGCCCTCGTAATCTACGATGATCTCTCCAAGCACGCCGCGGCGTACCGCGAGATCTCGCTTCTGCTCCGCCGTCCACCCGGCCGCGAGGCCTACCCCGGCGACGTCTTCTATCTCCACTCGCGCCTTCTGGAGCGCGCGGCGAAGATGGCCGATGAGAAGGGAGGCGGATCGCTAACCGCGCTGCCGATCATCGAGACCCAGGCCGGCGATGTCTCCGCCTACATCCCGACGAACGTCATCTCCATCACCGACGGTCAGATCTTCCTCGAGACGGACCTCTTCCACTCCGGCGTCCGGCCGGCCATCAACGTCGGCATCTCAGTTTCACGCGTTGGCGGCTCGGCGCAGGTGCGTTCCATGCGGTCGGTCTCGGGCACGCTTCGCCTCGATCTGGCCCAGTATCGCGAGCTGGCCGCGTTCGCCCAATTCGGCTCCGACCTCGACAAAGTGACGCAGGCGCAGCTCAATCGCGGACGCCGGCTGGTCGAGATCCTCAAGCAGGGTCAGTATCGGCCGATGCGTATCGGCCTCCAGACCGCCTCGGTCTACGCCGGCGTCAAGGGCTTCCTCGACAACCTCGCTGTCAGCTTCGTCCTTCCGTTTGAGACGGCGATGCATCAGTACCTGAGCGATGAAAAGCAGGACGTCATCGATCGTCTCGAGACCGCTTCAAAGTTCGATGCCGATCTCGAAGGCGCCCTCCGCGCGGCCATCGAGGAATTCAAAGCGCAGTACGTCAAAGACAACGCGAAGGCACTCGCGGCCTAATCACACATGCCAAGCACAATCGATATCCGGCGCCGTATCCGCAGCGTCAAGAACACGCAGCAGATCACCAAGGCCATGAAGATGGTGGCGGCGGCAAAGCTCCGCCGCGCGCAGGAGCGCATGTTCGCCGCGCGCCCGTACGCGGGCGGCCTGCGCCAGGTGTTGGCGTCGGTGGCAACACGCGTCGACATCAGCGCGCATCCGCTGCTGCAGAGGCGCGAACCGGAGCGCAACGTCGTCGTGGTCGTCGTCACGGCTGACCGCGGCCTCTGCGGCGCCTTCAACGCCAACGTCATCCGCGCTGCGCAGAACTTCATTCGCGAAAACGCGTTTGAAGGCGTGGAGCTCCTGACGATCGGCCGGAAGGCCAGCGACTTCTTCCGGCGGCGCACGATTCCGATCCGCCGTAACGTCTTCGTCGCCCAGGCTCTATCGCTCGACGTCGCGAGAGAAATCGCCGTCAGCCTGATCAAAGACTTCATCGACGAGAAAATCGACGGTGTCTACGTCGTCTACAACGAATTCAAATCGCTCATCGCCCAGCACGTCCGCGCGGATCGGCTTCTTCCGATTGCGCGCGAGTTCGAGGCTGACCCGAACCGTCCGGCGATCGATTACCTCTACGAGCCCGGACCGGAACAGATCCTTTCGGACCTTTTGCCGAAACACATCGAGTTCCAGCTCTACCGTGTTCTCCTCGAGTCGGCCGCTGCCGAGCAGGGAGCGCGCATGACGGCGATGGAAGCGGCTACGAAGAACGCGTCAGACATGATCAATTACCTGACGCTCACCTATAACCGCATCCGCCAGGCGGCCATCACCAAAGAGATCATCGAGATTGTCTCGGGCGCCTCCGCCGCCCAATAGACAACGGAGAAGACATGGCAAATCAAGAGACCACTACACAGCGCACCGGTAAAGTGATCCAGGTCATCGGACCGGCACTCGACATCGAATTCGAAGAGGGTCACCTCCCGGCCATCTACAACGCCATCCGCATCGTCGATAACGGCGAGCTCGGAAAAGTGCCGATCGATGTCGTCGCCGAGGTTGCCAACCACATCGGCGAGAACCAGGTCCGCTGCATCGCCATGAAGCCGACCGACGGCATGGTCCGCGGCATGAAGGCCATCGACACCGGCGGCCCGATCATGGTCCCCGTTGGACGCGAGACTCTTGGCCGCATTCTCAACGTCCTCGGCGAGCCGGTCGACAACAAAGGTCCGGTCAACTCCGAGACCACGCTCTCCATCCATCGGCAGCCGCCGCGGTTCGACGAGCAGTCGACCAACATCGAGATGTTCGAGACCGGCATCAAGGTCATCGACCTGCTCGAGCCGTACAC
>JADGNY010000129.1 GCA_017883235.1 Thermoanaerobaculia bacterium
GGAGGCGGTGACGATGCGCGAGCCGTCGGGGCTGAAGGCAGCGCGATAAACGGTGTTCTCGTGGCCTCGGAGTGTGTGGAGTGGTTGTCCGGAGGTGGCATCCCATACGCGGGAGGTGTTGTTGTCGGAGACCGTGACTATGCGCAAGCCGTCCGGGCCAAAGGACGCGCTAGACACGGTGTCCTCGTGCCCAAGAAGGGCGCGCAGTCTCGATGCGTCAAGCGTGGTATTGAGCGCCAGCTCTGCCCGCGGCGTCCAGCCGTAGGTCTCGATTGCGGCCAATGCGAGCAGGATCCCAAGCTGCGGATCCTTTTCGTAATCATTGAGGACTCGATTGGCGAGCTGCTCGGACTCCCGCTGGCGGCCTGACTGCTCATGAATGTGTGATTCTTCGAGGAACCGCCGCCGAACGTCGTTCTCAGGCCAAGGCTCCCCCTCCATCAGCTCGCGCGCCGCGGCGAGCCGGCCGGATCGCCAAAGGTAGTCGGGGGCGCGGTCATGCGCGGCCCACTCCCGAGCATCCATCTCGATCTGGCGTCGAAGACGGAGGCGGTCGCTCTCCTCCTCTAGCCACTGGCGGAGCAGGTTCCATTTCCGCAGCAGGGCCTCGTGGGAAACCTCCACCCAACCGCCGCTGCTTCCGCCCGAGGAGATGAGAAGCCGGTTGTCCACGAATTGATCGATGGCTGCCTGTGCGGCCCCCGGAATCTGATCGCGAGGCAGACGCCGCCGGGTGAAGTCGCCCCGTTCGTTGACGTCGGCGAGCTGCACCAGAGCATCGCGCAACGGCAGCCGGGTGTCCGGCGGGAGACTGTCGAAGAGCTTCTGCGCTCGCTGCGCCAGCCCTTCCTGCACGCCGCCGATCGTGTAGTAGTCCTCCGTCGTGATCCGCGGCGGGCTGCGATCGCGGCTCTTCTCCCACAACTGCCGGAGCGTATCGGCCATCAGCGGCAAGGCATCCCCTCCACCCGTATCCTCCACGATTCGATCGACCAGGCCGTCGTCGAAACGGAGAGCGGTAATCTCCGCGGGACGGAGGATTGCTGAGCGGAGTGCAGCGCGATCCATGGCCCCCAGCAGCAGAGTGTTCGACGAGAGCAGCGGCGCCAGCGCCGGGAAGTGGAGACACTCCGAAAGGAAATCCGACCGCAGCGTGGCGATGACAATGAGCGGCGTGCTCGGGGCCTCGAGCGCACTCCCTAGCGACTCCAGGAAGGCGTTGGCCTCGGACTTCGGCGTGCGGCGCTCGATCTCTTCAAGCTGGTCGAGAACCACAACGACGTTTGCGCCGGAGGCCTCCGCGTCCACCGGCCGCGAGTGGGCAAGCGCTGTCACGATCGCATCGAGGAATCCCCCTTCTTTCCGGAGATGGGCCTCGACCTCACTGACGAAACCGAGGCTCTTGTCAGCCGTGCAGAGCGCCTGAGCGAAGTTTCGGAAGGGTGTATCGCCCGGTGTGAACGGAGGAATGTAGAGCCACTGCCGGGAGCCGTGGATCTTTCCTCGTGTCATCGCCGGGATGAGCCCCGCCTTGACGAACGATGACTTCCCGCTGCCCGACGGCCCGATCACGGCCAGAAAGCGGCGCTGCCGGCCGCCCGGACGAAGCTCGCTCAGGGCCTCATGGAGCTCCCGCTCGCGGCCGAAGAAAACGGAAGCATTCTTCTCCTGGAACGCCTCGAGGCCAGGGTATGGGGATTGACCCGAGGGAAAGGCGGCATCCGCTTTGAGATCGAAAGCGGCGAGCGATTCCAACAGCTTCTCGTGGGCGGGACCTGGATGCGTGCGGAAGTCGATGTGCTGCACCGTCGCCTCGACATGCGGCCAGATTTCGCAGTCGTCTCCTCTCATCTTCATCGGGATGACGGGCACGCCGAGGAACCGGGCGATGGAGACCTCGGCGAATACCCACTGCGACTTGATTGCTTCCGGCGTGGCATAGAGGAGAACGACGACACTCTGCCGAAGGGCGTCGTAGATCTCCTGCTCCCATGCCTCTCCGCCGGCGATGCTCTCGAAGTCGAGAAAGCAGCGGTATCCCTTCTCCGTCAGCTTCTCCGAAAGCGTAAAGGCCGCCGCCCGATCGGCGTTCGAATGACTGATGAATACGCCCGGCATGTGAGTGGAGAAGGATGTCCGGAGCTTTCTACATCATTGCATGACTTGCAACAACAGGTGGTGAGAGGGGCCGTTCGAGGTCTTCGGTTATGCCGCGACGGCCACCGCCCGATCCGGCGCGTCCCTCACCACATTGCGTCCCCCGAATTGACCATTTGTTTTTGACCATGTTAGCGTCACACCCATGAAGGAAATACCGATCTCGAAATTCAAGGCCACATGCCTGGCGGTTCTCGATCAGGTGAGAAAGACGAAGCGTCCCGTGCGCATTACGCGATTCGGCAAGCCGGTCGCGGAAGTCGTCCCGCCATCGGCGGAGCCGCGAGAAAAGCGCGCGCTTGGATTCATGGCAGGGAAAATGGAGGTTCGTGGCGATATCGTTCACGCCAGCCCGTGGCTCGAGTCGGGGCCGTCGAAGCGATCCGAATTCAAGCACCACTGACCCACGAAGTCGTTCTCGCGGCGCGCGACATTCGGATCTCTCACGCGGATCCGGCGGATCGCCTCCTCGCTGCCACCGCTCGCTACTACGACCTGCGCCTTGTTACGGCGGATGAGCGTCTGCTGCACGGGACTGGGTTTTCGACGCTGGCGACGTGATGGGAAGGGCGTGAAGCTCTCGAACCGCGGCGCTTTCGCTTCACGCGATGGAACCTGCTCCGCACCAGCAGCGCGCGATATCGACGATCACGAGAAGCGCAAGTAGCTATCCAAGCTCTACACGAGGGCGCGGCAGGAGAATCGGAACACTTGTTCGATGTGGTCGTTCATTGCTCGGACAAGCCGCCCGAGGACCGCGGAAAAGACCCAGATGTTGTTTTTTCGTTGGGAATTCATGAGGGCAAGCCGGAATGGCGTATCATAGCTCCACACAATCCATCAAAGAGAGCCCTATGAGCGCCAATACTCGGTACGCCGATGACTCGGCCACTACGTTCAATTTTGGTGAGTTCACCTACGACAGTGGGTCGCGGTTGTTGATGTGCAATGGAGCACCGCGGCATCTCTCGCCTAAAGCACAGCGGCTGCTTCACTTGTTGCTGGTGGCACGGCCGCGCGCCTTGTCCCGGGAGGAGCTCTACGACGCACTCTGGCCGTCGACGTTCGTCTGTGAGACCAATCTCGCTGGCATCGTGAATGAGATTCGGCGTGCGCTCGGCGACGACGCCCGCTCGGCGCAGTTCATTCGCACGGTTCACGGCTTTGGTTATGCGTTCGGAGGCGAGGTTGCGTCGGCGGCCCGCGTGCCCGTCGTCAGCGCGAACCTGGTATGCGGAGAGGCGAGCTATTCACTGTATCCGGGAGAGAATGTCGTTGGTCGAGCGCTGGGCGCAGATATCGTATTGTCGGACGCTACGATCTCCCGGCGCCACGCCGTCATCACGATCTACGACGGCGATAGCACTTTCCTGATCAAGGACTTGGAAAGTAAGAATGGAACGTACGTTGACGGGACCAAGATCGGCCATGAGCCCGTGTCGGTGACGCATGACGCGCAGATTGAGTTCGGTGCTGTGGTGGCATCGATCGTATTTCGGAAAACAACGACCACTAAGCTACGGATGCTGAACCTAACGGAGTTGAAACGCCAGGTTGCCGAGCGTATGACTACCCCGTAGTTGGCTGTTCGGCATTTCCGAATAGAAACTCGACGATCTCCTCTCTTCGTACTGCTGATCGCTCCGTCTGCAAGCTGCTCGGCGATAGCGATCTCCCAAAATCGAATCTTCATCTGAATTTGGAGAAGCACGCGCGCGACCGGTTCGAAGCGCGCGAGGCCTCCCTTGGCGTCGAGGCGTTGTCGGCTTGGGCGATCCGAACAGGATCAGGCGGTGGGTGCCACGCGGCGGGCCACAGGTTGTCCTTCCTGCTCATTTCATAAAACAGCCATAAAATCCACACATCTTCTGCCGCCGAGCCCCCCACATTGATGAGTGTCTAGAAGAATCGCAGGAGCCACTCATGACGGATCGAATCTCGCGCGCTCTCACGCTCATTTCCACCGTTGTTGTCGCCCTCGTCGCACTGCCGGCGTTTGCCGTCTGGCCGATGCCGCAATACAGCAGCTATCCGGATTGTGGCGGCACCACACCGGCGGAGAACTGTTCGCAGCAGCCGGGGCCGGTCGATATGCACCGGCAAACGAAGTTGAGCGATCGAAGCGTGCAGTTCCCGGCAACGTATTCGTGCACGCCGGTATCGGGGCAGTTCGGTGGCTTCTGCGACGGACCGGGATGTACGTCGCAGGCAGGCTTCTGCCGTCAGCCGGCGATTCTCGGCTCGCCAACCGCGAACGTCGAGACGACATCGACCGGCACGTACGTCCGCTTCCACCTCGAGTACGACTTCCCCGGCAACTATTGCCAGCTCTCGCCTGACGGCAACATCGCCGAGTGGCCGATCGTCTTCAACAACTTCCACCTCAATCGCCTGCAAGTCCTTGACAGTGTCAGCGGCAACATCATCGCCGAGAGCATGGCCGTCTTCGAGCACGGCGCTTGGGACCCGCGCATCCCGTTCTGCGGAAACGGCAACTACGTGCTGCGCGTCATCAACGAATGCCAGGGCTTGAGTCAGACCTTCCCGATCTCGATCGCCCTCAGCTCGCAGCCGAACATCTCCCTCACGCCGTGCGGCGGCGACCGGAACTGCCTCCTCTGCAGCCTGTCGAACGGAGGTCCAGGTCTGCCCGGCCATCCGGCCAATCCTGTGAACGTCGGCTCGGGCGACGTGACCGTAAGCGTGCCGCTCTTTGCGATTTCGCAGTCGCCGGCAGCGCTCTCGTTTGCGCTCATGTACCACAGCGAGCTCGCCGGCAATCAGATGCTGATCAATGAGCCGATGGGGCGTGGCTGGACGCATCCGTTCAACGAGTCGGTCCGGCAGATTGATCCGATCGACCACGAGCTTTACCGCCTGCGTGGCGATGGCTCCGAATCGTGGTACACGCAGGCAGGGAGCACGACGTGGATCTCGGCGCGGCCGGGCGAGCTGCGCGAGACCATCACGCTGGTGGACGGTCAGTATCGGGTTAAAGACCTCGACGGGAACATCACGGCCTTCGATGCCGCGAGCGGCCTGTGGCAATCAACGACGGACCGGTGGGGGAACGCGATCAGCGGAATCTACACCAGTGGCCTTCTGACGACGCTGACCGATACCGAGGGACGCCAACTGCAGCTCGCGTACGCCGGCGGGCAGCTCTCCCAGATAACGCTGCCGGACGGCAATGCCTGGCGGTTCGTATACACCGGCGGCGAGCTCGCGCAGATCTTCGACCCCATTCACACCGGCGCCACGCCGTGGCGCACGTTCGAATACCAGCCCGACACGCGCGGTACGCTGCGCCTCCTCACGGCCGTACGCGACGAAGCGGGGGCACTACTCGAAGGGCACGCCTATGACAGCCTCGAGCGCGGTGTATCAGGGTACGTTGGTGCGAACCGCGAGCTGGTCACGCTCCAATTCAACGGCCCTACTCCGTCACAGACAATCGTGACCTCGTCGATCGACGGCGCAACGTCGCAGACCGCGACCTTCTCGCTCATCTACCAGCGCGGGCGCTACCTGCCGCTCGAAGTCAATGGCAACTGCACCTCGTGCGGTGGTGGCGAAGACGATGACAAGTTTCAGTTCAATCAGAGCAACTTCCCGACGCAGAAGATCGACGGCGACGGTCACGTCACGAATTACAGCTACGATGGCAACGGCAACCTGCTGACGAAAGTCGAAGCTGTCGGCACGCCGCGGGAACGGACGACGACCTTCGCCTATGGTTACGCGCCATGGCCGCGCTTCATGACACAGATGAGCGAGCAGTCCGCGGCAAAGCCGGGCCTGAAGACGACGACACAAGGGTGGAACGCAACCGGCGCTCCCGAGACGACGCTCACCGTCTCGACGACTGGATCGCTGCGCGCGACCGACCAGACGGCAACGACATACACAACCACGTCGACCTTCGATGCGCGGCATCGCCTCCTCACCACGGTCGGACCACGTACTGACGTCAATCAGACCGTTGCGCGGAACTACTACGCCGACACGGACGCAAACCTGAGTCGTCGCGGCCGTTTTGCCTCGACGACGAACGAGGTCGGCCTCACGTCGAGCTTCGACAACTACGACGTGTATGGCACGGCGCGCCTCATCACCGATCCGAACGGCGTGCAGACGCTCGTGCAGACGGATGGCCGCGGGCGGGCCACCGTCACGACGAACGAGGCCGTTGCTGGCGACGCGCGCGAGACGAGCGACTACACGTCCAGCTCGACGTTCGACGGACGCGATCGCCTCGTGCGCACTACGCGTCCGCGCGGCAATGTCACGACATTCGCGTACGAGGACGGTACGAACCGGCTCACCGACACGATCCGGCTTGACGCGAACGGCAACGAGAGCGAGCGGCGGCACCTAACGCTCAACTCCATCGGCGACAAAGTGCGCGAAGAGGACCAGCAGTGCGCGTCGCCGGCAGCGCCGTGCGCGAGCTGGGTAACGAAGCGGCAGGAGGACTTCGTCTACGACGCGCACAACCGTCTCGCGCAGGTAATGCACGCGGTACCGGCGGGATCGACGGTGACCTATGCGTACGACGGCGCGGGCCTGCTCAAGTCCGTGCAGGACGAAAACCACACCACTCCGAACACAACGTACGTATACGACGAGCTCAATCGTCTCGCCTCTGTGCAGCAGGCGTTGGGCACAGGGACGATCACAACGAGCTACCGCTACGACGCCGAGGACAACCTCACGAGCGTCACCGACCCGAACGGCAATACCACCACGTACGCATACGACGACTTCCATCGGATGCAGACGCAGACCTCACCGGTGACGGGCACGACCAGCTATACCTACGATCCGGCGGGCAACCTTATCTCGACGACGGACGCCAACAGCGCCACGACCACGCGTACATACGACCCTGCGAACCGATTCCTGGCCGGATCTTCGTCGCGCAGCGGCTCGACGTCTGAGAGCATTACCTTCACTTACGACAGCGCCACGGCCGGCAACTACGGCAAGGGTCGCGTCGCCTCTGTCAGCGATCCATCCGGCTCGATGACGTACGCGTACGAGCGCCGCGGCATGGTTCGGCTCGAGTCGCACACGATTCAGGGGAACGCATATTCGATCGGTTACGGCTACGACGCGAACGGCAACCGCTCGTCGATGACGTATCCCTCGGGACGTGTCGTCGCTTACGGATTCGACTTCGCCGACCGCCCGCAAAATGCGAGCGCGAACGGTACGACGATCGTCGGCAGCGCGAGCTATCTCCCCTTCGGCCCGGAGACGCAGCTCACTTTCGGCAACGGCACCACGAAGACGATGACATACGACCTCCGCTACCGCCCGATCGAGAACAAGCTTACAGGCGGCGCGGGATCGATCGCAGACTACGGCTACAGCGAAGACGCGGTCGGCAACATCACCGCGATCAGCGATCTCGTCGATCCGAGCTACAACCGCACGTTTGGCTACGACGACCTCAATCGCCTCACCTCGGCAAACAGCGGCGGCTCGCTCTGGGGCGCGGCGACGTATCAGTACGACGCCATGGGCAACATGACGGCGCTTTCCCTCGGCACCGCCCGGCAGTCGGCCTTCGGTTACAACGGTACGCTGCCTACGCTTTCCGCGGTCACGGAGAACGGCTCGACGCGCGCAGTCGCCTACGACGCTGCCGGCAACGAACAGACGGTGGGCGCCACGACGTACGCCTACTCGCCGCGCAACCTCCTGAGGAGCGGCGACGGTCTCACCTACACCTACGACGCACGCGGCCTGCGGACCATCACCACCGTCGCAGACGCCCTCGGCACCTTCAGCGGCACGGTCGTTACAGCCGCCACCGGAGCACCGGTTGCCGGTGCCACCGTTAGCATCGCCGGCACCCTCAACTCGAGCACTACCGACGCGAGCGGCAACTTCTCGCTCAACCAGCCGGCCGGCAACTTCACGCTCACGGTCCTGAAGATCGGGTTCCTGCCGGAGACGACGACCGCCTTCACGCTGACCGCGGGCGCATCGGTTCCGGTTGGAACGATCAAGCTCTCCGTCGCTCCGTCGACGATCACCGGGACCGTAGTCAGCTCACTTGGCGGGAATGTCGCCGGCGCGACGGTCGCGTTCTCCGGCACGAGCGCCACCGCATCCACCGACTCCGCCGGCACCTTCTCCATCACACTTCCCGCCGGCACGTTCGCCGCGAGCATCACCGCCGGCGGCTACACGTCGCAGACGACGCCTTCCTTCACGACGCAACCCGGCCTGACCTACTCCCTCGGCACGATCACCCTCGCCGCCATCCCCGCGACGGTAAACGGCACAGTCACCAGCTCCACCGGCGGCGCCGTCGCCGGCGCGACCGTCACGGCAAGCGGTGGTCCGACTGGAGCCTCGCACAACGGCCGCATCAAGACGCTTGCGAACGGTACCTCAACCACGACGGACGCTTCCGGCAACTGGACCCTCTCGCTCGCCGGCGGCGCCTACACCTTCACCATCTCCAAGAGCGGCTTCGGCACGACCACTACCGCCGACGTCACCCTCGGCGCCGGCGCTACGTTCTCCACCGGCACGATCGTCCTCGATCCCCTCGGCACGATTACCGGCGTCGTCGTCAGCCAGACCAGCGGCACGCCGGTTGTCAACGCGACCGTCACTGTCAGCGGCAGTGTGAACAGCACGTCGACCGACGCCACCGGCCATTTCTCGATCCAGCAGCCGCCCGGCGGCTACTCGATTCACGTCTCCGCCCCCGGCTTCGCCGACACCTCCACTGCCTTTTTCGCCCTCGCGCCGGGCGCGACGTTCGACGCCGGCACAATCCGGCTCCCGGCCGTCGCGCTGGCGGTCTTCGTCGGCTACGCCGATGACCTCCGCGCCAGCGCGAACTTCCCGGTGCCGTGGGCCGGCTCGCCGAATATCGTCTACATTGGCACGCCGTCGCCGATCGACGCCGGAGCGATTCGCCTCGACAACAACACCGACGCGCCGATGCCGGTCGACAACGTCACCGTCGACTTGGGGCGCCCAGGTCCGGCGTTCAATCTCTGGGGGAGCTTCATCGTGCCGTCACACGGGTCGGTCATCCTCACCCAGACGCAGCAGTTCAACTTCGACACGAGCGACTTCCCGATCGTCGCCTGCGGCGGCACGCTCGTCGCCGGCGACCCGCGCGTGCCGCGCGTGATCGTTACCACCGGCGGAGCCGCCACCACCTACTTCGACACCGGTCACATCCTCGATACCGGCGGTTTCGATCTCGCCTGCCGCGCAAACGAGTCGCTGCAGTGGCGACTCATCGGAACGACCGGAATCAACGCGAACGGCGACTTCCTCCTCGGGCCGCCGACCGGCACGAGCGCGCTTGGGCAGCCATACACCGTCACCGCCTCGGTCACCGACGGTACCGGCCAGCCGCTGGCGAACGTCTCCGTGCGCTTCACCGTCATCGCCGGGCCGAACCGCACGCGCACCGCCACCGCGACGACGGACACCAGCGGCCATGCCAGCTTCACCTACACCTCGAATATCGCCGGCACCGACACGATCCAGGCAACGATCACGAATGCTTCGGGTGGCTCGTCGACGTCGAACCCCGTCACCGTGAACTGGCCGGCCTTCACGAACATCAACGTCTTCGTCGGTTATGCCGATGATCTGCGCGCCGGCGCGTCGTTCCCGAACCCGTGGCAAGGCTCGCCCGGCGTTCTCTTCATCGGCAGCCGCGGTCCCGGCTGGGACACAGGCGCGATCCGCCTCGATAACACCAGCGACGTCTCGCTGCACGTCGACAACGTGAACGTCGATATGCAGTATGGCGGGATCCACTACAACCTCTGGGGCAACTTCGACATCCCGGCACACCAGTCGGCGATCGTGGCGCAGACGAGCGGAAACAACTTCGACAGCTCCGACCCCGGCTACCTCGGATGCGGACAGCAGGTCTCGCCGACCGATCCGCGCATCCCGAAGATCAACATCACCATCGGCGGGCAGACGGCCAGCTACCTCGACACCGCGCACATCCTCGACACGTTCGGCTACGACTTGGTATGCATCGGAAACGAGTCGCTGCAGTGGCGCCCGGTCGGCTCATCGTCGACAACAGACGCCGGCCATCTTGCCTTGCGGCCACTCGCATCGATCACGCCAGTCGGCGGCAACTACACGGCCACGGCGATCGCCACCGATGCCGGCAACGAGCCGGTGGCGGGGCTGCGTATCGACTTCCGCGTCGTTACCGGACCGAACACGGGGAAGACCGGTTCAGCGACGACCAACTCCTCCGGCATCGCCACGTTCACCTATTCGTCGACGCTCACCGGCACCGACGTTGTCCGCGCGTCGATCACGAACTCGGTCGGCGCGGTGCTGCCGTCGAACGACGTCAGCTCGACGTGGGTCTCGACCGTGCGCCTCACGCTCTCGCCGGATACCGCCACGACGACGGTCGGTACGCCGTACAACGCCACGGTCCTCGTCACTGACGGCGGCGGTGCGACGCTGGCGAACGTCTTCGTCACCTTCCGCATCAACTCCGGACCTAACAGCGGGAAAACCGGGCAGGGATTCACTGACGCCGCCGGCCACGCACTCTTCACCTACGTTTCCACGGTTCAGGGGACCGACACCGTCGTCGCCTCGGTCGTCGGCAGCGGAGGGAACGCCATCCTTTCGAACAACGTGAGCTCGATCTGGGTCGCACCGGTGGCCATCACTCTGGCACCGTCGAACGCGACGACGCCGATCGGTTCGAGCTACACCGCGACCGCGTTCGTCTCCACTGGCGGTTCGCCGTCGTCGGGCACGCCGGTTGTGTTCAACGTCGTAGCCGGCCCGAATGCGGGCAGGACTCAGTCGTCGACGACCGACGGCACGGGCCACGCCACGTTCACGTACACCTCGGCGGCGATCGGCACCGACGTCATCGAGGCCAAAACGGGAAGTCTCACCTCCAATCAGATCGTGGCAAAATGGATCGCCGTGCCGACGCTTTTGATCTACACAGGCGCTCTCGCCGGCGAGGTCAACGATCCGATGACCCTCTCGGCAAGACTCACCGAGGCGGTGACGGGGAGCCCGATCGCCGGCCGGACGCTAACATTCACCTTCGGTGCGCAGATTTTGACGGCGACGACCGATGCGAACGGCAACGCCAGTGTGTCGGTCACGGCGCGGACGACGCCAGGCTCTGTTGTGACGTCGGTCAGCTTTGCCGCGAGCGGCTCGTACACCGGCTCATCGACCTCGCTATTCATCAATATCGTGCGCGACGAATCGGCCATCCGCTACACCGGCAAGACGGTGGTCGCCGACGGCATCGCGCAGACGCTTACCGCCGTTCTCACCGATCCTGATGGCGGCGAGCCGCTGACGGGCCGCATGGTCACGTTCACGATCGGCTCGATCACGGCCAGCGCTGCCACCGATGCAAACGGCGTCGCCTCGGCGGTCGTCAACATCCCGCTGTCCCTCGGTACCGGCTCGATCCGCCTGACCGCGTCGTTCGCGGGAGATGCGACGAACGTTCCCGCTTCGACCTCGGTCCCGGTGATCCTCTACCAGCCGGAGTCGTTCGTGATCTGGGGAGGCAACACGATCCCGCCGCACATCGGCGACCGCGTAAACTTCTGGGGTTCGCAGTGGGACAAACAGGTGCTCAGCGGCGATTACGACAACAGCGCACAGTTCAAAGGCCGGGCGACGCCGTCCGTCTCGCCGCTCGCATCGTGCGAGGTGGCCACTCACGCCGACGGCAAGTGCTGGAGCTCGAAGCCGGGCCAATCCAACCCTCCCGCGGCCATCGAGCGCTACATCAGCGTGATCGTCTCGACCTCGATCGCAAAGAACGGCGGCTCGGTCGACGGCAACATCGCCGCCGCAGTCGTCCTGCGTGTCGACCCTACGCCCGTCTACGGCAACGACCCCGGCAAACCCGGCTACGGCGTGATCGTCGCCGTCATCGAGGACGGCGCTAACCTCTTCCCTGCCGTCACTGACCGACAGACCGCGTCGACCAACACCGCGCCGTTCTTTTTCCGTCACGTTACCCACACGCACGCCCCGCAGGTCGTCTCGCTCGTGCAGCCCGACCTTGCCTCGCTGGCTTTGACATTGGACTATATGGCGATGGAGAAGACGATCACCTCCGTTCTGCGCCCGGTCGGCTTCAGCGTCCCGGCCGGCAACCGCCGCTACTCGTTCTACTCGCCGGATATGAACCTCATCGCCGAGACCGCCCTCGCCGCCAGCGGCGCGCCGGCAATCGCGCACGAGTACGTATGGTTCAACGGCCACCCAGTCGCGCAGTTCGACAATGGAGGCGCCACGCACTGGACCTTCACCGACCACCTCGGCACACCGATCGTATTCACGAACAATGACGGCTCAACCTACTGGCGGGCCGAGTACGAGCCGTTCGGCGCCATCTTCGCCCTTCGTTCGGCCGACGTTCACCAGCCGTTGCGCCTCCCCGGCCAGGAAGCCGAGCAGATCAACCTCGGCGCGAATGGAGTGACGGAGCGCGAGTACAACATCTTCAGGTGGTACCGCTCAGGGTGGGGAAGATATACGCAGGCGGACGAAGACGAATCGACGTTTGACGGAAATCCCTACGCGTATTCTCTCGATGATCCGATCTCAATGGTAGATCCATTAGGTTTGTACGCATGCACTTACCAGATCTCTACTCACACCATGGCATGCGTAGCTTCTAATCCCAGACATCAAAACTTCTCCAGCAGTGACTACGTTTCAGGTAACAATCAAGGCAATACGTGCCTGAACTGTCAGAACAACCCTAACCGAGTCAGCGTAAGAGAACATGGGCCGTTGCCCCCAGGAAACTACAGAATCGGTGCGAGGAATGGCCATGGCCACAGAAGACCGCTGACGGCTGCGCCCGGTAATGTGACTTACGGTCGAGGAGACTTCCAAACTCACGGCTGCCCTGATCCGGCGACCTGCTCGCAGGGATGCATTGCTGCAACCACCAACGCAACAAGAAACTTATTTGACCGTCTTATGAGTCTAGAGTCTCCGAACACGTTGACGGTAGTCCCATGACCTTGAATGGCCTTGGATTGATTCTCCTCATTACAGTGGCCACACCAGCGCTTGCGGCATGCCGGTCGCACGCTGGGCGCGAGGTTGTAGCTCGACTTACAAAGGACGGCCCAGCAAAAACGCTACAGGCGCTTTCTGCCACGCAATCTGGTTGGAATCGATTCCTGAAGGGGGTCGCCCACGGCGACCGTTGCTTTATCGACGCTGCCGTAAGGCTTCATGACGTCTCAGATGGGCATATCGCCGAGGGGATCGCTGTCTCGCTTGGTCAAGCACTAAACACGGCTCCAGAGACCGTGCTCAGGTCGATCGGCGATC
Source organism: Thermoanaerobaculia bacterium (assembly GCA_017883235.1). Lineage (GTDB taxonomy): Bacteria > Acidobacteriota > Thermoanaerobaculia > Gp7-AA8 > Gp7-AA8 > JADGNZ01. The sequence continues at coordinate 13,516 of JADGNY010000129.1, forward strand.
GCCCTTTGCTACCCACAACCTGCGGACCTCCCGACGTCGATGAAGAAATCTACGATAGTCGGAGTAAGGCTCTGGGTGAACTGCACCGGCGACAACGAAGGGTATCCGCTCTCCGGCCATCGGTCGCTCGTGATCGGTGTCTATCTTACTTGCTAGACGCAGAAGAAAAGATCTGGCGTTTCTTTAAGGATTAAGTACTGAGGCACCCCGCGCACCAAAAACGCTGCCATGCACCGTCGATTGGAGGAAAAATCGAAGGGCCGCACCTTCGGTTTTTGTTTTAGGGCGCTATCGTGAGGAGACGGGCGTTCTGCCGACGATCCTTTGGACCTCTCGTTGAGCGACTAGACTAGAGCGTCGATGAGCTTGATGGTGATCTCCTGTTGAGCGCGATCCATCTCGGAGAGACGCCGGAAGCGTTCGAGAAGGCGAAGGTTCTCGATCTCGGGCCGTTCTTCTTTCGACCGGGCACCGAAAAGAAGAATAATCGGCCGTGACCGCAGGGCGCGGCAGAGGAGGACAGCCGTCTCCCCGGACGGCAAAATGACTCCCCGCTCATACCGGCTAATTTGCCCAAGATGAATCCGCGTCATCTGCGCCAGATCCTGCTGGGATAGCTGGCCGGACTCGCGCAGCTGCTGGCCAGCTCAGTGGGGCCAAGCCTTCGTTTTTTAGTAGTGTTAAGTATCTGGTGTCAGGGCACTTACAACGATCCATTTTCTTGTGTCCGACTAATCGGTAGTTATTCGTATCCGCTGGCAAACGCTCGCCATCTTACCGCGACCCGTTCGAGGTTCGTTCGACCCAGCCGATCATCTTCGACTTCGCCGGGCGGCCGGTCACCGCGTCATCGAATGGGATCCCGGTTCATCAGCTCAGCATCGTATCTTCCGACTGAATCTCGATCGTTCCGCTGACGCCGCACCGGGACTCTCGCCCGCACGGACGATCTCGCTGGTGACTGAGGTTTTCTTGAACGGCGCTCCTACCGCGGCACCTCCGGAATCCTCCCCGGCGTCCACGGCGCGCCGCGCTCGTTCATCTGCTTCTCCACGTTTGCCAGATCGACTTCGATCAGCTTGTGCAGGCGCTCCAGAAGCGGGCCGGTCTGCTGTTGGGCGATGGCCATTGATTCGCGGTGCGTTGCGGTCGGGGGAGCGGTCGTGGTCAGGCCGTTGACGGCGGTGTTGACGCGATCGAGCAGCGACGGGGCGCTCGGCTCGTTGGCGCGGCGGAGGATCGGGTCGCCGTTGAGTTGGTCGTTGATGTCGCGCAGGGCGGTGTCGATGCTGTTTACCTGTGCCACGAGCTTCGGATCGGGGCCGGCGATCTCGTCGAGGCCGCGGCGGATGTACTGGATGCGTGTCAGTGCCTCCTGCGTGACCTTCGCGGCTCCCATCAAAGACCGCTGCAGGGCGGCGGCTTTCTTCTGGAAGTCGAGGACCGCGGCGCGGTCGCTCTCCTGCATGATCGAGAGATAGAGCGGGACGACGTTGAATGTCTGCGGCGCACCGAGGATCGTCTCGACGCCGTCGATTCGCTTGGCGATGCGGACGGTGTACTTGCCCGGGGCGACCAGCGGGCCGCCCGGCGGCGGCGCGAAGACGTCCGGCTCCGGCTCCTTCAGCTCGATCGGCGACGGCGGCGGATAGCGGAGGTCCCACGCCACGCGATGGAACCCCGCCTTGGCCGGGCCGCTGACGCGGCGGATGACGTTTCCTTCCTCATCCGACACGATCATCACCACCGACGGCTCGATCTCCCTCTCCTCGGCGCGCAACTGGTCGAGCGTCGGATAGGGCGGCTGCGCATGTCCCGGCTCGTTGCTCTTGTCCTGATCGATCTTCGCCTCGGCGGCCTGGCGCTGCTTGCGGCGGCTCTTCAACTCCTCCTTCAGGTAGTAAGTGAAGACGGCGCCGAACGGCGGATTCGGCGCGGTGTAGTACGACTGGCCCTGAAAGGTCTTGCCCAGCAGCCCGAGCTGCGATCGTTCGATGTACAGCTCCGCGTCGCGCGTCGGGAATAGCGTCGCCTCGCCGGCGGCGACAGCCGGCGTCATCGTGCGCAGCGGGGCCACGTCATCGAGCACCCAGAAACCGCGGCCGAAGGTGGCGATGACGAGATCGTCGTGCCGTTTCTGGAACCAGAGGTCGCGCACGGGCACGGTCGGGAACCCCCCTTTCATCGGAATCCACGCCGAGCCGCCGTTCTGCGAGGCGAAGAGACCGTACTCCGTGCCGAGGTAGAGGAGCTTCGGATCGACGCGATCCTCGACCAGCGCGTAGGCCATGCCTCGTGCCGGCAGGTCGCCCGCGATCGACGTCCAGCTCTTCCCGCGGTCGCTGCTCTTCAGCACGTACGGTTTGAAATCGCCTGTGTTGTGGTTGTCGAAGGCGGCGTAGACGACGTTGACATCGTGCTGCGATGCCTCGAGGCGCGAGACGTAGGTCATGTCGGGGACGCCGGCGATGTGATCGATCTTCCGCCAGTGCGCGCCACCGTCCTCGGTGACCTGAATGAGGCCGTCGTCGGTGCCGGCGTAGATCAGCCCCTCCTGCAGCGGCGATTCCGCGAGCGAGACGATGTTGCCGTACCACGACGTCGACGCCCCCTTGGCCACGGCGTCGACACCCCACACGCGTCCCATGACCGGCAGCGTGTTGCGGTCGATGTGGCGGGTGAGATCGGGACTGATCGCTTTCCATGCATTGCCGCGGTCGTCGCTGCGGAAGAGATACTGCGCGGCGAAGTAGATGCGGTTGCTGTTGTGCGGGCTGACGATGATGGGCGAGTCCCAGTTCTTGCGCAGCGGATCCATGCCGGCGGCCGGTTGCGGCTCGATGTCGAGCGGCTCGCCGGTGCGTTTGTCGAAGCGCACCAGGCCGCCGTTCTGCGACTCGGCGTAGATGATGTTCGAGTCCTTCGGATCGGGAACGGAGCGGAAGCCGTCGCCGCCCTGCGTCACGTACCAGTCGGCGTTGACGATCCCCTTCGCGTCGGTCGTGCGCGCCGGACCGCCGAGGCTGAAGTTGTCCTGCGTGCCGCCATAGACGCTGTAGAAGGGGAGGGCATCGTCGGCGCTCACGCGGTAGAACTGCGTGACCGGCAGATTGGCCTTGAAGTTCCACGACTCGGCGCGGTCGAACGACTCATAGAGCCCGCCGTCGCAGCCGATGAGCAGGTGATCGCTGCTGGCCGGATCGATCCAGACCACGTGGTTGTCGGGATGCTTCCACTTCTCGTCGAGCTTGCGCCACGTCTTGCCGCCGTCGTCGGAGACGCGCACCCAGACGTCCGCGGAGTAGATCCGTTCGTCGTCGTTCGGATCGACGAAGATCTCGCCGTAGTACTGCGCGCCGGGAGCGGAGTAGTCATTGACCTTCTTGAATGATGCCCCGCCGTCTTTGGAGACGAAGAAGCCGCCCGCCTTGCGCGTCGACTCGACGGTAGCGTAGATGATCTTCGGGTTATGCGGCGCGATGGCCAGGCCGATGCGCCCCATGTCCTCCTTCGGCAGGCCGTCCTTCAGTTTCGTCCACGTCTTGCCGCCGTCGGTCGACTTGTGGATGGCCGACTCGGGGCCGCCGTCGATGAGGGTGAAGACGTGGCGGCGGCGCTGGTACGCCGAGGCGAAGAGGATGTCGGGATTGGCAGGATCGAGGACGACGTCGGTGACGCCGGTGTTCTCGCTGATGGTCAGCACGTCTTTCCACGTCTTGCCGCCGTCGGTGGTCTTGTAGAGACCGCGGTCGCCGCCCGGCGCCCACAGCGGTCCCTGCGCGGCGACGTAGACGACGTTGGAGTCGCGCGGATCGACGACGATCCTGGAGATGTGCTCCGACTTCTCCAGCCCGACGTTCTTCCAGCTCTTCCCGCCGTCGACCGATTTGTAGACCCCATCGCCCATCGACACCGAGCGCTGGCTGTTGTTCTCACCCGACCCCACCCAGACCACGAGCGAGTCGTGCGGATCGATGGTTACGCAGCCGATGGAGAACGACTTCTGGTCGTCGAAAATCGGCGTAAAGCTGGTCCCGGCGTTGGTCGTCTTCCAGACCCCGCCCCCTGCCGTGGCGATGTACCAGACCCGCGCGTCGCGCGGATCGACCGCCAGGTCGATGATGCGCCCCGAGGTGAGTGCCGGTCCGATCTCGCGAAGCGTGAGGCCGGCAAAGGTTTTCTCGCCGTACTTCGATTCTTTCTCTTTCGAGTCGGGTGCGTCCGCTTTCTTCGCCGGTTGCGCGTTGAGAAAGACTCCGAACGAAAGGAAGACCGCGAGGAAGCAGGTGAGCCGTTTGGCCATCGATGACCTCTTTCTGATGTGGCGTTCTTTGAAGGCGGGGGAATGCTAATCGAAGGAGGGGCTGGGGGGGAACGGCTGCGAGATACCTTCCTATGAGCGGCCTGGTCTCCTGAATACGAGATCCGTTGGGCGTCGAACCGACCCGGTACGGCTATCATAGTATCCATGCCACGCCTTGAAGCCTTCGTGAAGCCGGCGCTTCTCGTCTGGGCGCGGGAGTCGTTCGGGCTGACGGTTGATGAGGCCGCGAAACGGGCCAAGCTCCCTGCTGCGAAACTGGAGTCGTGGGAAGCGGGTGAAGCACGGCCAACGGTTGGGCAGTTGAAAAAGCTCGCAGCAGTTTACAAGCGGCCGCTGGGTGTTTTTTTTCTTGCCTCCCCGCCCAAGGGTTTTACGCCGATGCGCGACTTCCGCCGGCTCCCTACCGAAATCTCGCGCGAGTTCTCGCCGGCACTGCTCTTGGAGATGAGGCGGGCGCAGTTTCGTCAGAATATCGCCCGGGAACTGGCAGAGGCTTCGGGAGCGGAGCGGGTTTCGATTCGCGCAGTCACCACGGAAAGCGCGGAGGTCGTCGCGGCGAGGTTGCGCGATGCCTTGAACGTTAGCGTGGCGATGCAGCGGGCCTGGAAGGGCGAGATCGACGCGCTGAACAACTGGAAGAGGGCCGTGGAGCATCTTGGTGTGCTCGTGTTCCAGTTTGGGAAAGTCGATGTGGTTGAAGCGAGAGGTTTCTCGTCGTTCGACGAACGTGCCCCGCTCGTTGCGATCAATTCAAAGGACGCTGTACGTGGCAGGATCTTTTCGCTCTTCCACGAATTAGCACATGTTTCGCTGCGAACGGGTGGCGTGTGCGATTGGCTCGGTGCGAGCGGCGATACCGGCGCGATCGAGACCCTTTGCAACAGAATTGCCGCCTCTCTCCTGATTCCGCGGATGGCACTCTTGTCGATGGGTCTTGTCCGCGAACATGCTGGACATAGGTGGCTAGATAGGGATCTCGCGCAGGTGGCTGATACCTTCTACGTCAGCAGAGAAGCGGCGTTGTTGCGATTAGTCGAGATCGGAAAGGCTTCGCAATCGTTCTATCAGGAAAAACGAGCGGAGCTTCTCGAGGAGTACAGGCAGTTGGATGGGAAGAAGCGGTTCGGCCGTGGAACTCCCGTCACGAAGACGGTAGCCCGGCTTGGTGTTCTCTTTCCGCGAATCGTGCTGGAGGCTCACCACAGCGATCTCATTTCAGCAGGTGAGGTCTCAGATTATCTCGATTTGAAGTTGAAACATCTTGGGGCGATTGAGCGAGCCGTATTCGAGAGGGTGGGGTCGCGCGCTTGAGATATTGCTTCGACACGGGCGCCTTCATCACAGGATTCCCATCGTCACGGGTGAGCGGAAGCAGGGAAAAGAGCAGAAGCCGACGATTCCGTTCGTCTGCAATGCGATCGGCGTCAAGCATCTGGGCATCATTCGTTTCTTCCGTGAAGAGAAATGGACCTTCTGATCGGGCCGATGACGCGACGCCAAAACAGGAGCTAACGTGGACGTTGCCGGTGAGGAAGAGTCGTGTGCTTCTTCCTCACTCACAGCAATGCGCGCTGTTTGAACGAAAGGAAGGAGCTCGTCGTGACGATGAGGTGATCGAGAACGTCGACTCCGAGCGCCTCGCCAATCCCCACCAGTTTCGTCGTGAACGCCAGATCCTGCGGCGATGGTGACGGATCGCCCGAGGGATGATTGTGGAAGAGGATCACGGAGGCCGCATGATCGCTCAGCGCGTAACGGAATACCTCGCGTGGCGAGACCGTGGCTGACGTCAGCGTCCCGACGAAGATCTCACGCTCGCTGATGATGCGATGCCTGGCATCGAGGAAGATGCCGCCGAAGGTCTCCTGCACGCGATGGCCGTACGCGGCCATCAAGCGCCGCGCGACCACCGCAGGATCCCGGATCGGTTCGGACGATGTCGTGGAGTGTGCTGCGATGCGTCGTCCCAGTTCCAGTGCCGCGCCGATCCGCGCCACGCGGCCTCCGCCGAGGCTGCCAACCGGCTTCCCCGGAATCCACTCCCGCCGCGTGAGTGCCAGCAGACCGTCGGCGACCAGCTCGCGTCCGATGTCGAGCGAGCTCTTTCCGCGGCGCCCGGGCTCGATGATGAGAGCGATC
>JADGNY010000130.1 GCA_017883235.1 Thermoanaerobaculia bacterium
GCCGCGTCAGCGGCACTGGAGTAATCGGGGACTCCATCCAGTGCCGCTGACGCGGCACGCTTCCAAGAGACAACGCAGACCAGGGGTGCTCGCAAAAAACGCTCGCACCCCTGGCTACCGTCTTGAGCCGCTATCGCGGCGTCGTAACGTCCAATCTCCAGCAAACCCCGCCCAATACACCCACGTGTACTCCATGTCACACAGATGCAACTCGCGAAAACCGCGCAAGCGGCGGCATTTGTGCAGGGTTGTAGAGAGCAACGAAGGGAGTAAGGGTCATGAAACGCAAATTGATCATCGGAGCCATCGTCGTCGCCGTCCTCGGCGCCATCGGTGTTTTCGTTTACCGCGGCATGTTCGCGAAGCCTGCGGCATCGTTCCGGCTCGTCTCCGTCGAGCGCGGCAATCTGCAGCAGTCTGTTTCCGCGACCGGCGCGCTCGGCGCGGTGACGACGGTCAGCGTCGGCACGCAGGTCTCGGGGCAGGTTGCCGCACTGCTCGTCGACTACAACGATGTGGTGAAGAAGGGCCAGCTCCTGGCGCGCATTGATCCGACCCTCGCCCAGCAGGCGGTCGTCGATGCGCAAGCGAATCTCGATAAGGTACGGGCGCAGCTCCTCCAGGGGCAGCGCGACTACAACCGCAACCGTGAGCTGACCGCCGAGGGCCTGCTGGCGAAGAGCGCCTTCGAGCAGAGCGCGTCATCGCTCGACGTGGCGCGCGCCGACGTGAAGTCGGCCCAGGTCGCTCTCGACCGCGCGCGGCAGAATCTGGCCTACACCAACATCTACGCGCCGATCGACGGCGTCGTCGTCGACCGCAACGTGCAGCAGGGACAGACTGTCGCCGCCAGCCTTTCGGCGCCGCAGCTCTTCCTGATCGCCAACGATCTCGCGCACATGCAGATCCTGGCGCAGGTGGGAGAGAGCGACATCGCCCAGATCAAGGAAGGACAGCCGGTGTCGTTCTCCGTGCAGGCGCTGCCGAATCAGAAATTCAAGGGAACCGTGAAGCAGGTTCGCCTGCAGTCGACGACCGCGGACAACGTCGTGAACTACACCGTCGTCATCGCCGTCGAAAACGCGGAGAACAAGCTTCTGCCCGGCATGACGGCACGTGTCGATCTGCAGACGCAGTCGGCCACGAACGTTCTCAAGGTCTCGAACGCGGCGCTGCGCTTCAAGCCGACCGATGAGCAGCTTGCGTCGCTTGGCGTGCAGAAAGCAGCAGCTCCGGCGAATACAACGACGACGGCCACGTCGACATCGACATCGACGATGTCTCCTGCCGAACTTGCGGCGCGCAGAGCAGCGCGGGGCGCGGGCGGGCAGCGGCCCACGACGGCAACGCTCTACTACGTCGATCAGAAAGGCGATCTGGCCACAGCCACTGTCGCCACCGGCGTGAGCGACGGAACCTCGACCGAGATCAAGACGCGCAACAACTCCACGATCAAGGAAGGAATGAAAGTGGTGGCCGGTATCGCATCGCCGTCATCCACGGTCGCCACCGCCACCACCGGCTCATCCGCCAGCCCGTTCACCCCGAGCAGCGGACAGCAGCGTCCTGGAACCCGGGGAGGCATCTGATGAGCGACGTCATCATCGAAACACGGCAGGTCACGAAGACATACGAGATCGGGTCGAAGAGCGGGTCGAATTCCGTGCATGCGTTGCGCGGAATCGACCTGACCGTTCACCGCGGCGAGTTCATCGCCGTGATGGGCACCTCGGGATCAGGCAAGTCGACGCTGATGAACGTGCTCGGGTGTCTCGATACGCCGACGTCGGGCTCCTATCTGCTCGACGGCGTGCATGTCGAGTCGCTCGGCAAGAACGAGCTCGCGGCCATCCGCAATCAGAAGATCGGTTTCGTCTTCCAGGGATTCAACCTCCTGGCGCGCACCAGCGCCGTGGAGAACGTGCAGCTTCCGTTGCTCTATGACCGCAGCGGCAAGAAGCGCGACACGCACGCTCTTGCCATCGCCGCGCTCGAGAGCGTCGGACTGGGCGATCGTGTCGATCACGAGCCGAGCGAGCTCTCGGGCGGGCAGCAGCAGCGCGTCGCCATCGCACGCGCGCTGGTCACCGAGCCGGCCATCATTCTCGCCGACGAGCCGACCGGCAACCTCGACTCGCACACGTCGGTGGAAGTGATGGCGCTGTTTCAAGCGCTGAATGACAAGGGCATCACCATCGTCCTGGTCACGCACGAGTCCGATATCGCCGTCTACGCGAAGCGAATCGTTGAATTCCGCGATGGCAGCATCCGCCGCGACGAGATCGTGAAGGACCGCCGCAACGCGGCCGCCGATCTCGAAGAGGAAGAAAGGAGCGCGGCATGAAGATCCTGACGCTCGTAAAGCTTGCCCTCCAGGCAATCCGCAAGAACAAGATGCGGGCCTCGTTGACGATGCTCGGCATCATCATCGGCGTGGCCGCGGTCATCGTGATGGTGGCCATCGGCTCCGGCGCCCGGGCTCGCATCAGCGCCCAGATCAACAATCTCGGCACGAACATGATCGTCATCACGCCCGGTTCGGCCAACACCGCCGGTGTCAGCCAGGGAGCGCAGGCCTTTCCGACGCTATCGCTCGACGACGTCACCAAGATCCGCGCCGAGGCGCAGTACGTGACCGGAGTGTCCCCGGTCGTCGTCAGCCGCTCGCAGGTCGTGGCGCAACTGGGAAACTGGCGGACGACGATCAACGGCGTCGATACCGACTATCAGACCATCCGCGACTGGCAGACCGCCGATGGCGCCTTCTTCGGCGCTGACGACGTGCGCGGCCAGCGTGCCGTGGCCGTGATCGGCCACACGGTGGCTCAGCGTCTCTTCGGCGACAACGAGCCGGTGGGGCAGGACATCCAGATCGCCAAGTCGCCGTTCAAGATCGTCGGCGTGCTGACGGTGAAGGGTCAGACCGCCAGCGGAAACGACTCCGACGACGTGATCTTCGTGCCGTATACCACCGCCGCGACGCGCCTCAACGGCAAGAACCGCATCCCGCAGATCGTGGCCTCGGCCGGCTCCCAGCAGGACATCCCCGCCGCGCAGGATGAGATTCGCGGCCTGGTGCGCGAATCGCATCGTTTGGCCAGCGGCGACGAAGACGATTTCACCGTCCGCAATCAGACCGACCTGGCGCAGGCGGCAGAGAGCTCGACAACCGTGATGACCATGCTGCTGGCGGCCATCGCCTCGATCTCGCTGCTCGTCGGCGGCATCGGTATCATGAACATCATGCTGGTGTCGGTCACCGAGCGAACCCGCGAGATCGGTATCCGCCTGGCCATCGGCGCCCGCGGCTCCGACGTCCTGACGCAGTTCCTCGTCGAGAGCATCGTCATGGGCATCCTCGGCGGCGCCATCGGCCTCGCCGCCGGTGTCGCCGGAGCAAAGGTGCTCGGCCATTTCACCGGATGGGAGACCGTGATCTCCCCAATGGTGATGCTGATCGCCATCGGCTTCTCGGGCGCGGTAGGCGTGTTCTTCGGCTACTACCCGGCGAGGAAAGCCGCAGCGATGAATCCGATTCAGGCGCTGCGGTATGAGTGAGGAGGGGGGACCGCCTAGATCGGCGGCCCTTTGCCGCGTTTCGAATGCCAGAAGGCAAGGATCTCCAGACGCGGCGGTGAGCCGATGACGCGATAGTAGATTTTGTATCCTACCCGGCGTAGACGAACCTGACGGACATTTGGAGCGCGTACGTCCGTTGCCGGTCTGCCGATACTCGGAGTCATGGCGATGATCTCGAGCATCGCGGCGAAGTCTTCTGCGATGGCGTTCGGCGCCGCCGGGCGATTTTCCCGCCACCACACTTTGGCCGCGTTGATCTGGCGCCTTGCCGGCGCCTGAATCTCAATCGTCAGACTTCGTCGAAGAGCTCCTTCCGAAACACTTCCCAGGGAATCGCCTCGCCGCGGGCGGACGACGCGATCGCTTCCTCGATGGCCGCATCGAGATCTTCGTCGATTTCCACCATTTCGCCGGCCTCCACATTGAACCTCGGTTCGCGGTTGCTCATAACGGAATTCTACCTCGGTCCTCGGCCACGCCTGGGGGGTTATGTCGATCGGGAGAGCCGTTCCTTCTCCCAGCGTTTCAGAAAGACCTCGAGGGGAATCCCCTCGCCGCGGTCCGCCTGAGCGATTGCTTCCTGGAGGGCAGCATCGAGCTCTTCGTCGATTTCCACCATTTCGCCGGTTTCCGGATCCATATTGAAGCTCGGTTCGCGTTTGCTCATGACGGAATTCTACCTCGGTGTTCCTACCGGACACGCACATAGCGGCCCCCGGGCAGCGCCTTGAGCCAGCCGCCGAGCTCGAGTTGCAGAACAGGCTCGGAGAGCACCGCCACGGGCCAGCCGAGCGTTTCGGCGGCGGTGTCGATATGCGTCCCCAGCTCGCGGCGGAAGACCTCGAGCACTTCACGCAGCGGCGATTCGGGTTGTGCCGGTGCCGCGGCCGGAACTTTCCAGCCGCCTTGAAGCTCGTTGAGGATGTCGTCAGTGGTATGGATCAGCTTTGCGCCGCATTGGATCAGCCGGTGCGTTCCCTCCGATCCCGGCGAGAAGATCGAGCCGGGGACGGCGTAGACCTCGCGGTTCTGTTCCAGAGCCGTACGCGCCGTGATCAGCGAGCCGCTACGGCCGTTCGCCTCGATGATCACGGTCCCGAGCGTGATGCCACTGATGATCCGATTGCGGATCGGGAAGTTGTAGCGGAACGGCGGCGTGCCCGGCGGAAACTCGGTGAGGATCAGCCCGCGCTCTTCGATGTCCCGGAAGAGGCGCCGGTTCGAGCGCGGATAGACGATGTCGATCCCCGTGCCGAGGACGGCAATCGTCTCGCCGGAAGCATCGAGGGTGGCCTGATGCGCCGCGGAGTCGACGCCAAGGGCGAGGCCCGAGACGACGGCTAACCCGGCCGAGACAAGCTCGCGGCCGAGCTGCGCCGCGACGCTGAGTGCGTATGGCGAGGCGCGGCGAGAGCCGACCATCGCCAACGCCGGTCTCTGGGCCAGGGCGAGATTGCCGCGGTAGAAGAGAGCCAGCGGCGGATCGACGAGTTGCCGGAGCAGCGACGGGTACTCGTCATCGGCCAGCGTGACGGTGGAGTCGCGCAGGGCGTCGACCTGTTTGCGAAGTTCATCGTTCCGCCATGGCTGGGCGGCATCAGGTCCGTCGATACTTAGCACCTGCCGCAATATGGCGGGGGATGCATTGCAGATCGTCGAAAGCGGGTCGAAGGCTTTGATGAGGAGACGGATGCGGGCAGGTGAGAGCGGTAACAGGGCATACGCGATCAAACGATCGCGGAGCGGGACTTCGGGCATGGGCGTGTTGGTGCCGCGGGAGGGAGCGATGCGTGTGGGACGCCGCCGCGACAATGGTAATCTTCCTGCGGTGTCCGGTAAAGTCCGAGCTCCATCGCCTGCCGCCCCCGGAAGGAGATCGACGATGAAAGGGATGCTTCGCCTCGGGACTCTGTTCATCGCGCTGTTGCTGGCGATCGGCTGTTCCCATCAGTCCGATCTGTCGCGGCCGGCCTCGCAGGACAACTTCGGCGTGCAGATGGCGCGGCTGAATCTCTGGCGCGAAGCGATGTTCCGCTTCGAGCGCGCCATCGAGATCAATCCCGGTGACGCTCAGGCGCACAACAATCTCGCTGTCGCCTACGAGGCCAACGGAGACTTCGAGAAGGCGCGCAAGGAATACCTCGAGGCGCTGAGGCTCGATCGTACGAATCCCTACATCCAGAAGAACTACAGCCGCTTCGTGGAGTTCCTCTCGCGCAACCGCAAGCGGCAGCAGCCGGGGGCGAACGCCGTGGCCCAGCCGCCCAAAGGACCTTCATCCAGTGCACAGACGGGGGTGGTTACCAACAACGGTCAGCCCGATCGGCCAGTGGGCGCCGACATGCCTCCTCCTTCCGGGGTGAACCCTCCCGGCGCAACGCCGAGCGATCGCCCGCAGCCGCAACCGCCCACGCAGCCATCACCACCACCCACGCCACCGCCAACTCTGCCGGGAGGTGCCGCATGAAGCGCATCGCCATCATCGTCTTCGCCGTACTTCTGCCGCTCACGGCCCTCGCCGGGGTGACCGAGGTCAAACTGAAGCTCCCGCTCAAGCCGAAACTGTCGATCAGCGGCGACGAGAAGATCGCCATCGCTCCCTTCGTCATCGCCAACCGCGAAAAGAAAAACGACCGCGCATCGAAGGTGGACGTGCAGGCGGAGTTTCAGCGCTACCTGAGGAAGCAGTTGACCAAGAATACGAAGCTGCGCCTCGTGGACGTGCCGCAGACCCGTCTGCCCGGTACCGACATGAAGGCCCTCGAGGCGAATCGCGACTACTGGAAGAGCCTGGGAGCGAAGACAGGCGCGGACTACATCGTCTCCGGCATCGTCGATTTCGACGTCAACGACAAGTCCGGATACAAAACCGAGGAGTATGTCTCGCCGGCGGACGGCAGGACGTATTACCGGCAGGTGCTCATTGAGACCACCGGCTTCGTCTTCGATATCGACATCGCCGTCTTCAATGCAGACACGGGCGAGAAAGTGCTCGAAGACAATTTCCGCGACTTCAAAGAGTTCGATCAACGCAATTACGACGAGATCCTCGGTCTATTCGAGAATCTCCGGTCCATGGAGACTCAGCTCGTTGGTATTTTCGTGCCCCAGGAGACCTCGGCTACGAGATATGTATTCACGGAGTAGGGGGCCGGGAGTCGGGGGTCGGATGTCGGAGCATGAGCGAAACCAGCCCGCTCCGACACCCGACGCCCGACACCCGACACCCGTCATGGAGGCTCAATTGAAGCGAACGATCGCTCTGCTGTTTTTCGTCTCCATTCTGTTCGCACCGAGCGCATTTCCGTTCGGCCAGAACAAGATCGTCTACGACAAGTTCCATTGGAACATCTACCACGCCACGCATTTCGACATCTATTTCTACGATGAAGAAAAGCCGGCGCTGGAGAAAGTCGTGGACATGGCCGAGAGCGCCTACGACGACCTCTCGCGCAAGTTCAATTTCCAGATCTCCAAGAAGATCCCGATCATCTATTACGCCACGCACTCGGCATTCGAGCAGACGAACGTCGACCTCAATTTTATCCCCGAGGGCGTCGGCGCGTTCGCGGAGCCAACGCGAAACAGGATGGTCATCCCCATCGACACCACGGACGAGAAACTGCTGCAGCTCATCCAGCACGAGCTCACGCACATCTTCGAGTACGAGATCCTCTTCCAGGGCAAGCTTGGGAAAGAGGTGACGTCGAATCCACCGACCTGGTTGATGGAAGGGCTGGCGTCGTTCATGGGGAACGACGAGGACTCGAAAGATCGGATGGTCCTGCGCGACGCCGTGGTCAACGATCAGGTGCCGGCCATTTCGCACGCGCAGGGCGGCGGATACTTCGCGTATCGTTTCGGTCACGCTGTCTTCCAATACATTCAGCAGAAGTACGGGTGGGAAGGTCTGCGCGATTTCATTTACGAGTACCGCAACACCCTCGGCAATTCCGTCGACAAAGCCCTCAAGCGAGCCTTCGACCTCAAGCCGGACGAGTTCGACTCCCAGTTCCGTACCTGGCTTCGCAAGCAGTACCTGCCGGCTCTCATCGCCAAGGGTGAACCGCAGGAATACGGCGATCCGTTCCGGATCGGGCCGGATATCGCCAGCGAAGATATATCGCCTGTGCCGTCGCCCTCCGGCGATCTTCTCGCGTCGTATGCAACCTATAAGGACACCGTTGACGTCATTCTCTACAACATCCCCGAGCGGCGCCTGCTTCGCAATCTGACGAGCGGCTATACGACGAAATACGAATACGCCATCGCCCAGATGTTCACGGTCGGACCGGTCATGGGCCGGGATCTGGCCTTCTCACCAAGCGGCGATCAGATCGCCCTCTTTGCGAAAAAAGAACGTGGCCGCAACCTTCTGCTGATCAATGCCCTCACCGGCGCCATCGAGCGGTCGGTGAAGATGGAGTTCGAACAGCAGCTCGCCCCCACGTACTCACCGGACGGGAAGACCATCGCCTTTGCCGCGTTCAAGGGCAACGTCCCCGACATTTATTTTTACGACGTCGCCAGCGGGGCGATCAAGAACGTCACGAACGACAAATTCTTCGATGGCGCACCTGTTTTCTCGCCTGATGGCAAATGGCTCGTCTATTCATCGGTCGTCAATGGTTATGCCAAACTTTTCAAGCTGAATCTCGCGAATTACGACGAGCGATACCAGATCACGACTGGTGCGTGGAACGATATCGACGCCTGGTTCTCTCCCGACGGGAAGCGTATTTTCTTCGCCTCGGACAAGCAGACCGGCCGCAATATGGAGCTGGCCGCGCAGATTCTTCAGAACGCCGAGGCGAAGGCAAAACCGGAGGGCCCCACGCCGCCGGTCGACATGACCAGGTACGCCGCCTACAACATCTATTCGCTCAACCTGGCCAGCGGCGACGTGCTCCAGTACACGGACGTCGTGGGCGGTTGTTTTACGCCGGTCGTTTTCACCGGGACCAACAACCGGGAGCGGATGGTCTACGCCTCCTACTACAAGCGCCACTGGCGCCTCTACTCGACGACCACCGACAAGCCTCTGCACGAGGCGGAGAAGACCACGCTTCCGTCGGCGCCGCTGCAGGCGTCGGCCCGCACGCTCTTCCAGCCGCCGGTGGAGGTGACGATCGATCCCGAGAAGATCGAGAAGCCCGGCGGGTTCAAGCTCTTCATCGACGATGTCGAGGTCAATGCCGGCGTGACGTCGGATAATCTCATCGTTTCGCGTTCCGTCATCTATATGAGCGACATGCTCGGCGACCGGCGTTTCATCGCCTCGCTCGATTCGGTGTCGTCATTCTCGAACTTCGATTTCCTTTATCTCGATCTGCACAACCGCACGAACTGGGGTTTCCGCGTCTTCGACAGCCGGGCCTTCTATTCGACGTTGAATACGAATTTCACGCTCGACCGCCATCAGCTCTATCGTGAGTCCGGCGCGATCGGCATCCTCAGTCATCCCTTCGACCGCTATCACCGCGTCGATGCCGGCATCGGCTATGAGGCGCGCGACGTGAACTACCCGTTCGCGGATAGTTCCGGCAATCTCTTTTTCGTCAATCGCCGCGACAATTTCCCGGTTGCCACGGCCAGTTTCAGCGGCGATACGGCGAGCTTCAAGCAGTTCGGGCCGATCTCCGGACATCGCTATGACATCGGGGTTCTTTTTGCGCCGAACGTTCACCGCAACACCGTCAACAGCGTCGGCGGCAGCGGTGGGTCGGTGCTGACGAACGACTATACGCTCGACGCACGGGAGTATCTTCCGATCACGTCGCGCTCGCTCCTGGCCACGCGCCTCTTCGTCGGCTACTCGCGTGGCGATTTCCCGAACTTCTACTACTTCGGTGGATTGAACACCTTGCGCGGCTACGATTTCCAGTCGATCATCGGTACGACCGCCGCGTTTGCGAACGTCGAACTGCGCATGCCACTGATCGACGTGCTCGCGACGCCGATCGTGACCTTCACCGGCATCCGGGCGAATCTCTTCTTTGATATCGGGGGGGCGAAGCTGCCGGGTCAGCAATATACGTTCTTGAAGAATCGCCGGCTCGTAGACGGTCTTGCGTCAGTCGGCTACGGCCTCTCCCTGAACATGCTCGGCCTCGAGCTTCACTGGGACTTTGCCAAGCGAACGGACCTTCGCAACGTCACTGGCAAGTTCCGCACGGACTTCTGGATCGGCGACGTGTTTTGAGCGTTACAGCGCGTTGATGTCTTCCGTCTCGAGGATCGCCTTCGGCGCGCCGTTCCGCGCCGCGGAGATCATTGCCCGGCCGATCTGTTCGGTCGTGGACATGTACTTTGGCAGGAGGCGCTTCAGCAGAGGCATCAACGGCCGCGCGATCACGTAGAACACGCGATAGAGTCGGGTCTTTGACGTCTCGCCGTGCATCGGCTGAATGCCCGCCGGGCGGAACATGTAGGCCGCTTTGAACGGGAGGCGGAGCAGCGCGTTCTCCGTCCTTCCCTTTACGCGCGCCCACATGGTGCGGCCGCGTTCGGAGCTGTCCGTGCCGCTTCCGGACACGTAGATGAACGTCATCCCCGGATTGAGCGTTGCCAGAATCGACGCCGCGGCCAGGGTGATGTCATAGGTCACGCGCCGGTACTGGTCCTCGGTCTTGCCGGCCGCGGAGACGCCGAGGCAGAAGAAACAGGCATCGAAGCCGGAGAGGTCTGGGGCGATGTCCGTGAAGTCGAACAGATTGTCGCGCACGATCTCGCGCAGTTTCGGGTGTTGCTGTCCGGTTGCGCTGCGCCCGACCGAGAGGACCCGATGCACGTCAGGGTCGAGAAGGCACTCGCGGAGCACGCCTTGTCCGACCATACCGGTCGCGCCGAAGAGGACCACGTCCATGCCGGCAGGATACAATCTTCCCGCTCGGTAACGCTGATCGATAGGAGAAACAGATGCCCGTCATCCAACACGTCACCCCCCGCAACGGCGACGTCCTTTTGCTCGTCGGGACGATGAAAGGCGCGTTCATCTTTCGCGCGAGCAAGAAGCGCGGAAAGTGGGATATGGGAGGTCCGTATTTTCCCGGCAGCGCGGTCTATGCCATGGCCTACGACGGCCGCGGCAACCGGCACCGCATCTGGGCCGGCCCGCAAAGCATGCACTGGGGAGCGCTCCTCCGATCGAGTGACAATTTCGGCGAGAGCTGGACCGATCCGGAAGTGGCGAACGTCAAGTTTCCGGAAGGGTCGGAAGCGGCGCTGAAGAACATCTGGCAGATCACTCCCGGCCGTGAGACGGAGCGCAACACGCTCTACTGCGGCGTCGAACCGGCGGCCCTTTTCAAATCGACCGATTCCGGCAAGTCGTGGGCGTTGGTCGAAGGTCTCTGGAACCATCCGCAGCGACCAAAATGGCAGCCCGGCGGCGGTGGGATGTGCCTGCATACGATCCTTCTCGATCCCGCCAACCCGAAGAAGATCCGCATCGCCGTGTCGACGGCAGGCATGTATGTGACCGAGGACGGCGGTGCGACCTGGCGACCGTCGAACAAAGGCGTGCGCGCCGACTTCCTCCCGGAGAAGTATCCGGAGTTCGGCCAGTGCGTTCACAAGGTCGTTCAGTCGAAGCAGAAACCGGAGCGCATGTTTCTGCAGAATCACTGGGGTCTCTATCGCAGTGACGATGCCGGTGAAAGCTGGACCGACATCGCCAACGACGTGCCCTCCGACTTCGGCTTCGCCATGGCCATCCATCCCGAGGACCCCGATTGCGCATGGATCGTCCCGCTCGAGTCCGACGGCTTCCGCTGCACCCCCGAGGGGAAACTACGCGTTTACCGGACGCGCAATGCCGGCGGGCGCTGGAAAGCACTGTCGAAGGGACTGCCGCAGAAGGAGGCTTATGAAACGGTCCTCCGCGATGCCATGGCCGTCGATTCGCTCGATCCGGTGGGCGTCTACTTCGGCACGAGGAGCGGAAAGCTCTTCGGCTCGTCGGACGAGGGGAAGAGTTGGGACGAACTGGTCGACGGTCTTCCGCCGGTCGTTTCGGTGAAGGCGGCCCGCGTCTCGCTCTCCGGGAAGAAGAAGTGATGCCGTTCGTCTTCGTGATCCCGGGACCGTTGCGCGAGCTCGCCGGTGGCCGCGCTGAGATTCGCGTCGACGGCTCGGCCGGTTCCGTATCCGAGGCGCTCGCGCTCCTCGGCGATGACTATCCCAAGGTTCACGACCGCATCGTCACCGAGCTCGGCGAGGTCCGCCCTCACATCAACATCTTCATCGACGGTGACAGTTTCCGCGACCTCGGCGGATTGGATGCCCCGATCCGCAGCGGGGCGGAGATCATCATCCTTCCGGCGGTGAGCGGTGGATAGGTTGGGGTTGGGGTTTGGCGCTGGGTCCGTGTTGGGACATCAGCCTGGTTCGACCGCCGCAACCCTGGCAAGCTATTCCGCATCCACCTTGATGCTGAGAGTTCCGCTCGCCTGCCTTCATGATGTAGCGTATAGCACCTCGGTTCGGCTCGTTGTTGAGATTGGACCGGCAGGAGGCATATTCGCTTGATCACTTCTATCGAGGCGCTTCGATATCGCTGCCTAGAACACGTTCGACAGCCGCTGGGGCCCTTTCATGTTTTGGTAGGTCCGAACGCGAGCGGCAAGACAACCTTCCTGGATACGATTTCATTCCTGGGACGCCTTGTATCGGAAGGACTCGAATCCGCCGTTACCAATCGCACACGAAACTTTGACGATCTCCTCTGGAAACGTATATCAGGACAAACCCTGCAAATTGCAGTTGAGGCCGCAATTCCGGCTGACAAACGCAAACTCCTCGGGAATCAAAATTTTACAACTGTCCGATATGAGATCGAAGTCGGCGCCGACAACGAGGATCCAGAGCCGCGTCTCATACATGAACGCGTCATTCTGAAACGCTCCGATCAACCTGCGCCTACCTCGCAACTCGTCTTTCCTTTTCCCCTAAGCCAAGCCAGCTCAATCTTGACCGCAAAAAGCAACAAAGCCAAGTTCATCATTAACAAAGGAGAGCGAGGCAACGACAATTTCTATCCGGAGACGGGCACTGGGTACACACCAACGTTCAGACTCGGGCCGAGAAAGTCTGCGCTTGGAAACCTCCCTGAAGACGAATCCAATTATCCCGTGTCGACGTGGCTCAAGCAGTTGCTTATCAACGGTGTAGAGCAACTCGTTCTGAATAGCGCGCTAATCCGTTTAGCGAGCCCGCCTCAGCATATTCGTGGATTTCGAGCGGACGGATCCAATCTTCCGTGGGTAATTGCTGACATGCAAAAGAAAACTACCGATCAATATGCATCGTGGTTAGCGCATGTACAAACGGCTCTGCCTGATATAGAAGGAATTGAAGTCCGCGAGCGCCAGGATGATCGTCATCGATATCTCGTTATAAAGTATGCTGGGGGCTACGAAGTTCCTTCATGGATGGTTTCTGACGGCACTTTGCGGATGTTAGCTCTCACCCTTCTTCCTTACCTTCAAGAATTTCGAGGCATCTACCTGATAGAGGAACCCGAAAACGGGATTCATCCGCGGGCCGTAGAAACAGTATTTCAGTCTCTATCATCGGCGTACAACGCGCAAATTCTTGTCGCAACACATTCGCCTGTAATACTCAACATAGTAAATGCATCGGAAGTCCTCTGCTTTGCAAAGAGTGACGATGGCGCGACGGATATTGTCCGCGGTGACCTGCATCCCGCGTTGCGTAACTGGAAAAACGAGGTGTCGCTGGGAGAGCTCTTTGCCGGCGGAGTGTTGGGATGATCGATCTCGTTCTTCTGGCGGCGGACAAGAACATTGAGAGTGGCGTGAAATCAGCCTTTCGCCGTCCTGAAGCGATGGGCTGTAGTTTATTCGATTTCCGCTCGTTTGTTCATCCGCACCACGATCCTGGTTGTTATGGGCGGTCGGCTTTATTTCTTTCGCCATTTGCGTTGGAATACGGTCACGCTCTGGTCATTTTTGATCGGGACGGTTGTGGCTCTGAGAAGACGCGTCTGGACATCGAACTGGATGTCGAATCGAGTCTGTCGGCCCGTTGGGGAGATAGAGCCAAGTGTATCGTTGTTGATCCGGAAATAGAAAACTGGGTCTGGACCGACTCTCCGCATCTACCGGCAGTTCTTGGCTGGCGTCGTGAAGTCAGCTTACGAGCCTGGGTTCAGTCGGCGAATTACTGGCCGGATTCGGACATCAAACCGCGCCGCCCCAAGGAGGCATTGGAGCACGTGCTTCGCGAGATGCAGCGGCCTCGATCTTCGGCGATTTATGCCGAGCTTGGTAAGCGCATGAGCCTCACGCGCTGCGCTGATCCAGCATTCGTGAAGTTGCGCGAGACGTTGAGATCCTGGTTCCCGTCGGCTGGGTTGTAGAGGTTTCGCTCGTCGGTGATCATGTTCATGTATGTCGTTAAACGCCGGGCTGGCCCTTCCGTGACGCTCACCCCTCATCCTCCACCTTTTTCAGATAGAACGACAGCGACTCCAGGTTGATGCGGAGGTCGACGGATTTGACCTTTACGCCGGGGCGGCCGCGGAGCTGGGTGGGGGCGAAGTTGAGGACGGCGTTGAGGCCGACGTCGGCGAAGGCGTCGTAGACGGTCTGGGCGGAGTCGGCGTTGACGGCGACGATGCCGATGTCGACCTGCTGATCGCGCACGATCGTGGGGAGATCCTCCCACGCCAGCACTTCGATGCCGCTGCGGGAGCGCCGTCCGATTTTCGTGAGGTCGTTGTCGATGAGCGCGGTGATCTCGAAGCCGTGGTCGTTGAAGCCGCCGTAGTCGGCCAGGGCCATGCCGAGGTTGCCTGCGCCGGCGATGAGAACGCGGCGGGTGCGGTCGAGGCCGAGCTCACGCACGAGGTGGTCCTTCAGGCGCGATACGTTGTAGCCGACGCCGCGCGTGCCGAACTCTCCGAAGCAAGCCAGGTCTTTGCGGATCTGCGCGGAGTTGAGGTGGAAGCGGTCGGCCAGCTCCGCCGAGGAGACGGTCATCTGGCTGCAGGACTCGAGGAATGTGAGACAGCGAAGGTAGACCGACAACCTGCCGGTCGTCATCTCCGAGATTGTTTCGCGTTCGTTGTGGTTCAACCGGTCGTTCGACATGAGTCGGGATTTACGGCAGGAGCGCGTGCGCCGCGGCTCCGGCCGCATCCAAAAGAGGTGTGGGAAAGAGGCCGATGGTGAAGATGCCGATGAGTGAGATCAGTAGTGCTCCGGTGCCGAACATGTCCGCGTCGATGAGCGGGGAGGTGAGGGAGTGGGCATCGGCGGCGTGCAAATCCGCGGTTTCGGGCTCCTTCATGTAGAGAAAGTAGACCACCCGCAGGTAGTAGTAGACCGAGACAATGCTGGTCAGGATGCCGATGAAGGCAATGGTCATGTGGCCGGAGTCGACGGCGGTCTTGAAGATGTAGAACTTGGCGATGAAGCCGGCGGTGGGGGGGAGGCCGGAGAGCGAGAACATGCAGATGGTCAGGGCCAGGCCGTAGAACGGGCGGCGGAAGCCGAGGCCGGCGATGTCGTCGAGCGTCTGCGGATCGTTCTGGTTCTTGGCCAGCATCGAGATGACGCCGAAGGCGCCGATGTTCATCAGGGCGTAGGTGATGACGTAGACGCTGATGGCCGCCACCGACTCATCGCGCAGTGAGAGGAGCGCGATCAGCATGTAGCCGACGTGGGCGATGCCGGAGTAGGCCAGCATCCGCTTCAAGTCGCGCTGGGCGATGGCTACGGCGTTCCCGATGATCATCGAGAGGATCGACAGAGCTGCGACCATCTTCATCCATGAGGCCTGCTGGATGACCGGCGTCATCGACGCGAAGATGCGCACCAGCGCGATGAGCGTGGCTGCCTTCGGAGCGACGGAGAGCCAGCCGGCGATGGGCGACGGCGCCCCCTGGTAAACATCGGGCGCCCATCCGTGGAACGGCGCCACGGCGAGCTTGAAGCCGAGGCCGGACATCAGGAGGATGAAGGCGATCGTCAGAAGAGGGTTGGCGGGGTCGGCTTTGGCGAAATAGTGCGAGAAGGCGGCCAGGTTCGTCGAGCCGACGGCGCCGTAGAAAAGCGCGGTGCCGTAGAGGACGAAACCGGTCGCGAAGGCCCCCATCAGGAAGTACTTGAGGCTGGCCTCGTTGGAGACGGCGATGCGGCGATGGAAGCCGACCAGGATGAAGATGCAGATCGAGAGCAGCTCCAGCCCGAGGATGACGATGAGGAGGTCGAGCCCCTTGGCCATCATCATCATGCCGGTCGTTCCCCACATCAGCAGCGCGTAGAACTCGCCGCGCTCGAACCCTTCGCGCGCCAGATAGGCCTTGGCGAAGAGCGTGGCCAGGAGGGCCGCCAGCAGGAAGGTGCAATCGAAGATCACCGTGATGGCGCTGATCTGGTAGGTGTGGCCGAAGAAGTCTCCGCCGACGATGAACATCTCGCTCCACCCCGCGGCGACGAAGACCATCACCGCCAGCGGCGCGGTGGCGCCGCGGAGTTTCGGAGCGAAGGCGTCGAAGAGGATCAGCACGATGCCGCCGAGCGAGAGGACCAGCTCGGGAAGGATGGCGTTCATCCAGCCGGCTTCGAGCAGCGGGGTCAGGTTCAACGGACACCTCCGGCGTCAAGGACAACGGATGAGGAATGGCGAGGGAGGGTGTTCCTGGCGATCATCGCTTTGCTGGCGTCGGTCTTGTTGACGATCTGCAGGAGCTGCTGGACGCTCGGGGTCATCTTGCGCAGGAAGGTGTTCGGGCGGACGCCGATCCAGACCATCAGGATGACCAGCGGGACCAGCGCGGCGATCTCGTTCCAGGCGATCTCGCGAACGTTGCGGTTTTCTTCCTTCGTGATCGGCCCGAAGAAGACACGCTGGATGAGCCAGAGCAGGTAGATGGCAGCGAGGATGACTCCCGTCGCCGCCACGACCGTCCACCTCGGCCAGGTTTGGAACGAGCCGGCCAGGATCAGGAACTCGCCGATGAAACCGTTCAGCCCCGGCAAGCCGACCGACGAGAGCATGGAGATCATGAAGAACGTCGCGAAGACCGGCATGGTCTTCGCCAATCCGCCGTAGTCGGCGAGCAGGCGCGTGTGCCGCCGCTCGTAGATCACACCGACGCAGAGGAAGAGGGCTCCGGTGGAAAGGCCGTGGTTGACCATCTGCAGGATCGAGCCTTCGATCGAGGTCTGGTTCAGGGCGAAGATGCCCAGCACGCAGAAGCCGAGGTGCGAGACCGAGGAGTAGGCGACGAGCTTCTTCATGTCCGGCTGCACCCAGGCCACCAACGCACCGTAGATGACGCCGATGACGGCCAGCGCGATGAGCAGGCCGGCATACTTGGCGGTGGCATCGGGGAAGAACGGCAGGACGAAGCGGAGGAATCCGTAGGTCCCCATCTTCAGCATCACCCCGGCCAGGATGATCGAGCCGCCGGTGGGTGCCTCGACGTGGGCGTCCGGGAGCCAGGTGTGCAGCGGGAAAAGCGGGACCTTGATGGCGAAGGCGAGGGCGAATGCGAAAAAGAGCAGCGTCTGCGCGTGCGGGGCCAGCGCGGTGCCGTACAACTGCGTGATGGCGAAGGTGATCGTGCCGGTGTCGTGGTAGTGGGCGAAGCCGAGATAGATGATGCCGAACAGCATCAGCAGCGAGCCGGCGATGGTGAAGAGGAAAAACTTGATGGCCGCGTAGATCCGGTTCGCGCCGCCCCAGACGCCGATGACGAGATACATCGGCAACAGCGTCAGCTCGAAGAAGACATAGAAGAGCACCAGGTCGGTGGCGACGAAGACGCCGATCATCGCCGCTTCCATGATCAGGAAGGCGATGACGTACTCCTTCGGATGCTTGTGGATGGTGTTCCATGAGGAGAGGAACACCACCGGCGTCAGCAGGGTCGTCAGCAGGATGAGCCAGAGCGAGATGCCGTCGACGCCGAGCGAGTAGCGGATGCCCCATTGCGGGATCCAGGCGAGCGACTCGACGAGCTGCAAGCCGGCAACCCCTTCCTTGAATTGACCGAGGATGCCGAGCGAGGCGATGAAGGTGGCGATGGAAGCGAGCAGTCCGAAGGCTTTGATCGCATTCGCCGCCGTCTTCGGAAAGACGAGCAGCAGCACCGCCGAGGCGATGGGGAGCCAGAGGGTGATGGAGAGGAGGTTGGTCATTGCTTCGCCCTCGGGAGTCGGGAGTCGGGAGTCGGGGGTCGGAGAGGGCAGGCCGAGGGCGCGAAAATGAGAGCGGGTCTCCTACGACCCCCGACCCCCGACTCCCGACGCCCGCTCATGCCAGCACCCAAATGAACACGATCACTCCCAGGAAAAACATCAGCGCGTAGTTCCTTACGTTGCCGGTCTGGAAGAAGCGGAGCAGGTCGCCGATCCCGGCGACGATGTAGCCGGCCAGCGCCAGGATGCCGTCGATCAGGGCATCGACGCCGCGCCAGAGGAATTGGGAGAACCCTTCGAGCGGGCGGACGATCGTCGCGGCGTACAGCTCGTCGACGTACCACTTGTTCTCCATCCCGTTCGCGACGGCGGGCATGTTCTGCGCGAATAGTTCGTCGGCTTCGAGGCCGCGCGTGCGAAAGCGTGTACGCGCAATCCACCAGCCGACGACGGCGATGGCGCTCGAGACGACCATCAGCGCGTATTCCACGTTTGGCGAGATCTCGTATTGGGCTTCGGGAACACCACCGATTTTCGGGAAGATCGGCTTGAGCCATTGCGCAAGGAAGTGATGATGCGGCCATCCGAGCAGCGCACCGCCCACGGCCGAAAGCGCGGCCAGGACCATCAACGGAATGGTCATCGTCTTCGGCGATTCGTGCAGGTGATGCTCCTGCTCGTGCGTCCCTCGGAATTTGCCAAAGAAGGTCAGGTAGACCAGCCGGTACATGTAGTACGCCGTGCAGAAAGCGGCCACCGTGCCGAGTGTCCAGATCATCCAGCTGAACGGCTTCGGAAAGTAGGGATTGTTCAGAGCCGATGCGAGAATCTCGTCCTTGGAGAAAAAACCTGCAAATGGCGGGAAGCCGGCGATGGCGATCGTGGCGATGATGAACGTCCAGAAGGTGATGGGGATCTTCGACTTCAGGCCGCCCATCTTTCTCATGTCCTGCTCGCCGCTCATGGCGTGGATCACCGACCCCGATCCGAGGAAGAGGCAGGCCTTGAAGAAGGCATGCGTGACCAGGTGGAAGATGCCGGCCGTGAAGGCGCCGACGCCGACGCCGATGAACATGAAGCCGAGCTGGGAGACGGTGGAGTAGGCCAGGACTTTCTTGATGTCCCACTGCCTGATTCCGATCGTGGCGGCGAAGAGTGCGGTCAGCGCGCCAATGAGCGCCACGACCATCATGGCGCCGGGGGCGAGGCGATAGAGCGCGTTCGAGCGCACCACCATGTAGACGCCGGCGGTGACCATCGTGGCGGCGTGGATGAGGGCGGAGACCGGAGTCGGGCCGGCCATGGCGTCGGGCAGCCAGACGTAGAGGGGAATCTGCGCGCTCTTGCCGACTGCGCCGAGGAAGAGCAGCAGGCAGATCGCGGTGACGACGGTCCCGTTGTGGCTGACCAGGTCAGCGCCACCGGTGGCTGCGATTTGCGAGACTTTGGCGAAATCGACGCTCCCGAAATA
Organism: Thermoanaerobaculia bacterium; assembly: GCA_017883235.1. Lineage (GTDB taxonomy): Bacteria > Acidobacteriota > Thermoanaerobaculia > Gp7-AA8 > Gp7-AA8 > JADGNZ01. Next base: position 19,222 of record JADGNY010000130.1, read on the forward strand.
GGCGAACATCAGGAACATGGCGATGAGGAAGCCGAAGTCGCCGATGCGGTTGACGACGAAGGCCTTCTTGCCGGCCGCCGGAGCGTAGTCGGTCTCGTAGTAGAAGCCGATGAGGAGGTAGGAGCAGAGTCCCACCCCTTCCCAGCCGACGAACATCAACAGGTAGCTCGATGCGAGGATCAGCACGAGCATCTCGGAGAGGAAAAGGTTCAGGTAGGCGAAGTAGCGGCCGAACCCATGCTCGTGGGCCATGTAGCCGACCGAGTAGAGGTGGATCAGGAAGCCGACCCAGGTGACGACCATCAGCATGACCACGCTGAGGGGATCGAGCTGGAAGGCGAGATCGGCGCCGATGGAGCCGGAGGAGATCCAGTTGTAGACGAGATCGACGTGGCGCTCGCCGGTGGGATAGGCGGCGTGGTACTGCACGACGGCGATCGTCCCGGCGATAGCCGCCCCGAGGGAGGCCAGCAGCGCCACCGCGGTCACAAAGCCCTTGCCGAGGCGCTTGCCGAACAGGCCGTTCAGCAGAAAGCCGGCGAACGGCAGGAGGGGGATGAGCCAGAGTTTGTTGAGCATGTACGGGAAGGCAGAAGGCAGAAAGCAGAAGGCAGAAGTGTGAGTCGAGAGGCCTCAGGCCGCTACGACTTCATCCTTCTGCCTTCTGCTTTCTGCCTTCATCCTTTGTTCTCTCCTCGCATCTGCCGATGCGGGGAG
>JADGNY010000209.1 GCA_017883235.1 Thermoanaerobaculia bacterium
TCGTCGATGCGCGCGAGCTTCGGGAGAACGGTCTCGAAAGAGGTCACTGTCCTTCCGGCGAGAGCGCGGTTAAGCGCTTGCGCGGCGCGGTAGATGGAGTCGCCTTCAGGCATGTTTAGCAGTCAGTGCCGCGTAGCGGCAACAAGACGATAGCCAGGGGTGCGAGCGCTTTTTGCGAGCACCCCTGGAAGCGGATGTTATGGATTTCGTGCCGCGTCAGCGGCACTGGAAGTCGTCGCAATCGTCATTCGTCTCACTCATCCAGTGCCGCTGACGCGGCACAATTTCAATGCACACAACAACCAGAGGTGCTCGCAAAAAGCGCTCGCACCTCTGGCTACCCTCTTGCGCCGCTATCGCGGCGTCGTTAACTCCAGCATCCTGACGCGTCCGCGTCATCTCCGGTCAGGCCGAACGAACGGAACCAATTTTCAAACAGCGCGGCATCACCGGAGATCCTGACGCTGACGCGTCAGGATTGGGGCCTGCGCCCTCATCTGGTACCCCATCCCCGTCACCGCAAACCCCGCCTCGGCGAGGTATGAACCGAGGTCCGACTTCGACGCTGGTGCGTCGTTGATCTCGGAGATGAGCAGCGCGCGACGTAAACCATTCGTTACCAGCGACGCCAGCATCCGGGCAATCTCCCTTGCCACCGTTCCGCGCATCGGCTCATCCTCGGGGAGGAACACCGAAAGCTGTTTTTCGCCGCGGCCGACGTACGCGCCGAGCATGCCGTTGACGAGGATCACACTGGCGCCGGGGACGCGCATCAGGCCGGCGGCCGGCCACTTCAGCAGCGCGCCGTAGGGGTTGGCGGGATCGGTGGCGGCGAGCATCACCGTCTCCGGCTCGTCGGGCTCTTCGCGGTTGGAGCGGAGCAGATCGAGCGCGCCGGCGCTGCCGAACTGGGTGGCGCCGAAGCCGGCCACGAAATAGCCTCGGCGGATGCGGCCCGACTCCTCCATCGCCTTCAGCACGGGATAGATGGCGCTGAAGCCGCCGGGGACCGACTCCACCGCCGCCGACTCGCGGACGATGATGCCGTAGCGCGCCAGGAGCTGGTGCGCGAGTGCGGTTGCACGTTCCGTTGCTGAGCCGCGCGGCGGCGGCAGAAGCGACCAGCGGCCCTGCGTCGACGGCGGGGCGATGCGGCGGGAGCGGAAGCCCTGCGAGCGCGGAGCCGTTTTCGGACGCGTGTAGGCGCGCAGGGCATGGAAGGTGTCGTTCGTGATCACGCCGCGCCACACCAGGTTCCAGAGCGCATCGACGACATCGTTGGCGAAGCCGCCCAGCGCCTCCTGAATCTGCGCGAAGAACGACGCGCCTCCGGCGCGGAGGTGCTCGACGATGCGCTGTTCCAGTTCGCTCAGCTCCGCTTCCGCCGGCGTGTGCAGCAGTGGAAGATGATCGGTCAGATAGAGGGCGATGCGGCCGTCGCGCTCGCCGATCGGCTCGACACCGGTCCAGACGATCTCGCCGGCAGCACTGAGCGTGTCGAGATCCGACGGCTTGTATCCGTCGATGCGTGCCGGGAGGATTTCCGACTCGAGGATCGACGCCGGCAGAGCCGCTCCCTGCAGCGCCTCGATCACTTCGAGCAGGCCCTCGAGGCCGCGGCGTTTCTTCGTCACGAGCTGCCAGCCGTTGATGAGGCGCGTGTACGCCTTCGTGTCGACCGGCTCCACTTCCTTGCGCAGCTTGGCCAGCGAGCGCTGGCGGATGGAGCGCAGCACTTCGACCTCGCACCATTCGCGATGCGTCCCGCCGGGCCGGAACTCCCCTTCCACCAGGCGGCCGCGCTCGACGAAACGCTCCAGCGCCATCGTCACGACCGCGACGCCGAGTCCGTAACGGCGGCCCACATCGGGCGGCGTGAACGGACCGTGGGTGCGGGCGAAGCGGAGCACGAGATCGCCGGTTGGATCGGCCACCGGTTGGAGGTAACGGTCGGCCAGACCTGCTGGAAGCGGCGCGCCGAGGGCGTCGCGATAGCGGCTGGCGTCCTCGATGGCGATGAAACGCTTTTCTCTCGCCACCTGAATCTCGATGATACGGCGGGCTTTCGCCAGCTCGCGCGTGGCGGTCTTTGCATCGACCAGCGATCTCGCGGCGATCTCTTCCAAAGACAGATCGCCGAGGCGGAGCAGCAGATCGTGAAGAGCATCCGGCGACTTCGCCTTGTGCCGGTCGTCGAGATGCTGCAGCTCCATCTCCAGCGCGTACAGCGCGTCGGCATCGAGCAGCTCGCGCAGCTCCGGCTCGCCGAGCAGCTCGCGGAGCTGGGCCTGATCGATCGCCAGCGCCTGGGCGCGGCGCTCGGCCAGCGGGGCATCGCCGTCGTAGATGAAGTTCGCCACGTAGCGGAACAGCAGCGATCCGGCGAACGGCGACGGCTTCTCCGTGTCGGCGACGACGACGCGGATCGTCCGCTGCTGGATCTTCTTCATCGTCGCCACCAGCGCGGGGACGTCGAAGACGTCGCGCAGCACCTCGCGGTAGGTCTCGAGGATGATCGGGAACGATCCGAAGCGCGACGCCACCTGCAGCAGGTCGTAGGCGCGCTTCCTCTGCTGCCACAGCGGCGTTCTGCGATCCGGCCGGTACCTCGGCAACAGCAGCGCCCGCGCGGCGGCCTCCCGGAACTTGGCCGCGAACATCGAGCTGGCGCCGAGCTGGCGGACCACGAGTTGTTCGATCTCGTCCGCGTCGGGGATGACCAGCTCCGCGCGCGGTGCGGCATCGGTGTCGGGGAAGCGGACGATGAAACCGTCGTCGCTCCACATCGTCTCGACGTCGATCTGCAGCTCGTTGCGCACTTTCGCCGTCACCGCCATCGCCCAGGGGGCGTGGATGCGCCCGCCGAACGGTGTGAGAACGCAGACGCGCCAGTCGCCGAGGTCGTCGAGGACGCGCTCGATGACGATGGTGCGGTCGTCGGGGACGGCGCCCGTCGCCGCGTGCTGATCGTCGAGGTACTGCAGGAAATTCTTCGCGGCCAGCTCGCCGAGATCGTGTTTCGATGTCAGCCGCTTCACCGCGGCGGCCGGCTGCATCGCGCCGACCTCCCGCACCAGCGCGCCGATCGCCTCACCAAAAGGAACGGTTCGCTCGGCGGAGTCGGCTCGCCAGAACGGCATCTTGCCCGGCTCGCCCGGCGCGGGCGTAACGAGCACGCGGTCGTGCGTGATCTCCTCGATGCGCCAGGTCGATGCGCCGAGGAGAAAGGTCTCGCCCACGCGCGACTCGAAGACCATCTCCTCATCGAGCTCGCCGACGCGGGCGCTCTGCATCTTCTCGCCCCCGGCGAGGAAAACGCCGAAGAGGCCACGGTCGGGGATCGTCCCGCCGCTGGTGATGGCCACGCGCTTCGCGCCGGGCCTGGGCGTGAGGATGTTCGTGACGCGATCCCAGGTGATACGCGGCCGCAGCTCGGCGAATTCGTCCGAGGGGTAGAGGCCGGAGAGCATGTCCAGCACACCGTCGAATGAGGTGCGCGCCAGTTCGGAGAACGGCGCGGCCTGGCGGACGAAGGCGAACAGCTCATCGGCATGCCACGGCTCGACGGCGACCATCGCCACGAGCTGTTGCGCCAGCACATCGAGCGGGTTGCGTGGATAGCGCGTCGGCTCGATCGCCCCGCGGTGCATGGCGTCGGTGACGGCGGCGCAGGCCAGCAGGTCGCCGCGGAACTTGGGAAAGATGATCCCTTCGCTGATCGTCCCGACCTGATGCGATGCGCGCCCGATGCGCTGCATGCCGCTGGCAATCGACGGCGGGGCTTCGATCTGGATCACCAGATCGATGGCGCCCATATCGATCCCCAGCTCGAGCGATGACGTCGCCACGAGCGCCGGCAAACGCCCGGATTTGAGGTTGTCCTCGATCTCGATGCGCTGGGCGCGCGCGATCGATCCGTGATGCGCCTGCACCAGGATCTCGCCCGCCAGCTCGTTCAGCGCGCCCGCCAGCCGCTCGGCGAGCCGGCGCGAGTTGACGAAGATGAGCGTCGACCGGTGGGCCCGGATCAGCTCGAGCAGCCGCGGATGGATAGCCGGCCAGATCGATGCGCGAACAGTCGCTCCCGCCGGTCCGCTCGGCACCTCATCGCGCGAATACTCGTTGAGCTTGGCCATCTCCTCGACGGGAACTTCGACGTGGAGGGAGAGCTGTTTCTTCTCGCCGGTGTCGATGATGGTTACGGGACGGGAGTCGGGGGTCGGGGGTCGGGGGTCGGAGCTCGAGGCAGCGATCTGTTCTTCTCCGACCCCCGACCCCCGACTCCCGACCCCCGCACCCAGGTACCTCGCCACCTCCTCCAACGGATTCTGCGTCGCCGACAACCCAATCCTTTGCGGTGGGTTTTCAGCCAGCCGCGACAGCCTTTCCAGGGAAAGCGCCAGATGCGCCCCCCGCTTGTTCGGCACGAGCGCGTGGACCTCGTCGACGATGATCGTCTCCACGCCGCGCAACACTTCGCGCACGTTCGAGGTAAGCATCAGGTAGATCGACTCCGGCGTCGTGATGAGGATGTCGGCCGGATCGCGCAGGAAGCGCGCGCGGTCGGCCTGCGGCGTATCGCCGCTGCGGATAGCGATCGACGGCAGCTCGAAGGGCTCGCCGCGCTCGGACGCGAGGTTTGCGATTCCCGCAAGCGGTGCGCGGAGATTGCGCTCGACGTCGACCGCCAGCGCCTTGAGCGGCGAGATGTAGACCACGCGGCAGCGGCGCTCTTTGGGCGGGCGCGGCGCGAACATCAATCGGTCGAGCGCCCAGAGAAACGCGGTCAGGGTTTTGCCGCTGCCGGTCGGCGCGAAGATCAGCGTCCAATCTCCCCTGGCGATAGCCGGCCATCCAAGCTCCTGCGCCCGCGTCGGAGTGTGGAAAACGCTCGTGAACCAGTCGCGCACGGCCGGATGAAACGGCTGCATCGCGGCATCGAGCGCCGTCGTTTCGCGCCCTTTCCGCGAAGTGGTCCGCCGACTAGTCAAGGTGTGAACCTTCCCGCTACGCTGGACATTAAGTTCTTACGCTGCAAGAATAGTCTCGATCCAGGCGATTCCAGACAGGCGGGCAAAAGACAGGGATGCGGCTCAAAGTCCTCGGCGCTTACGGCGCGTCAGATGCTGAACATAACCTGACGGGCTACCTGATCGACGACTGGCTCGCGGTCGACGCCGGGACGCTCACCTCCAAGCTGTCGTTCGCGCAGCAGGCCCGCATTCAGGCCGTCTTCATCACCCATCCTCATGCAGATCACATACGCGATCTGCCGCACCTCATCCATAACCGCTTCAGCCAGACCGCCGGCCCTCTGACCGTTTTCGCCTCGAAAGAGGTGATGCAACTGCTGCTCGACAACGTCTTCAACGGCATCGTCTGGCCCGATTTCTCGAAACTGATCTCTCCGCTGACGAAGGCGCCGGCCGTGATCTACCGTCCGGTCACTCCCGGGAAAAAAGTGATGATCAACGACGTCGGCCTCACCGCCGTGAACGTCCATCACCTGATCCCCGCCGCGGGCGTGATCGTGGAGATCGGCGGTCAGGCCATCGCCTTCACCGGCGACACCGGCCCCACCTCAGAGATCTGGAAGCGGACGAACAAGACCCCGAACGTCGTCGCCATCGTCACCGAGGCGTCGTTCCCGAACGACCAGCAATCGCTCGCGGATGAGACCGCGCACCTTACCCCCAACACCTTCGGCGACGAGCTGAAGAAGATCACCGTCGACGCCCCGGTGTACGCCAGCCACCGCAAGATCCCGTTCGAAAGGGATATCGAGTCGCAGATTCGGAATCTCCGGGATCGAAGGGCGAGGGTGTTGCTGGAGAAGAACTACACGCTGTAGTCGGTGGACGGGGTCATCCCCTTATGAAACGCAAGGAAGCTCAACGAGATCACGCTCTGCGCCGTCGCGAGAAACCGGGACGGATCGCTGTTCTCGATCGTTTGCAGCGACTCGCAAGCGAGGCTGGAAATCTCGATAGGTCGCAGGAGCAGGCGCTTGCGGACGAACGATATGCAGGAGAAGAGGCCTGGCCCGATTACTAGACGCGCGCAATGCCGGAGCCGCGATAGCGCTCGCTGGAAATTGGACGTTACGACGCCGCGATAGCGGCTCAAGACGGTAGACAGAATGGAGTGACCCGCTCGCTCGTGTACCTTTCGTGGGTTAACGCCCCGAGGGGTGCAGAGCCAACATACAGGAGGAAACGGGTCATGAAGATTATCCATTGGATTGGGATCGACGATCACGCAGACAAGTGGACCATCG
>JADGNY010000026.1 GCA_017883235.1 Thermoanaerobaculia bacterium
GGCGTTCGAGATGTCGCCGCTCCGCGGCTCAACGTTTACTGAATCGATTTCCCACAGCTCACGCTGTGGGCTACGTAGATAGCGCCGCTCCGCGGCGCGGAGCGCCGGCTCCGCCGGCGATGCGTAACGTCCAAACTCCAGAGCGCCGCTCCGCGGCGCGTTGCCGCGTAGCGCACGAAGAAACGTCCAATCTCCAGGGCACAGACAAGAGTGTCTGTGCCACATTGGTCTCCCTTACATCGTATCCAACTGTTTCTTCATCGACGCGATCATCCCCTCGCTGCGCTGCTCGGCTGGCAGCGACTCGGCGTACGCAATCGCTTCTTCGACCGTCTTCCGCGCGGATGTTTTGTCGCCTTTGGCGAGATAGACAGCGGCGCGGTTGCGATAGATGCCGATTTTGCGAGGACCGTAGGACAGTTTCAGGGCGCGGTCGGATGCGGCCAGCGCGTCGTCGAGGCGGCCCGCCGCACGGTACGCTGAGATGAGGCGCGCCGGCGGGTTGTAATCCTTCGGCAGATCGCGCTCGGACTGCTCGAGCATGGCGATCGCTTTCTCCGGCTGCTTGAGGCCGAGGTAGACCTCCAGGCGATGCGAATCGTAAACGGCGCGTTGATCGGGCGTCCTGGCCTTGGCCGTTTCCTTCTCCAGGAAGGCCGCCCACTCCTCGCGCAGTTTGTGCGCGGAGGCATCGTCTTTGGCCTGATCGCGCGCGTCGACGAGCGACTCGTACAGGCTGGAGCGGTCGTCGGCGGACATGGCGATCGTGCCGGCCGCGGCGAGCGTTTCGCGCGTGGCCTTTTCCAGTCCTGCAACAAGCTCGGAACGGTTCCACGACTTCGCATCGAGATCGGTCGCGCACGACAAGCCGGTGCTGGCGACGTTGACGGCTGATCCGGTGCCGCGCACGCGCGGGTAGAGCGCGAGCGCGCGTTCCGCGCAGCGCTGCGGATCACGGCTCTGCAGCAGCGCGAAGACGAGCGACTCGGAAGCCCGCCCGAGGCTTGGCCAACCCTTCGGCGCCTCGGCGATTGCTTCATCAAAGGCCTTGGCCGCCTCGGCCTGTTTGCCTTGCGCGGCCAGTGCGTCGGCCCGAATCAGCGTCGTGTCCGCCTTCACATGCGACCCGTGCGCGGCGCGCTCGCCATCATCGAGCAGCTTGCGGATCTGCGGCACGGTTCCCCCGCCGGCGTAGCGGAAGATGACCTTGTCTTTCGGATCGAGGATGAGCAGCGTCGGCCAGACGCTGATCGGATGCGCCTTCAGGAAGGCCGCGTTCGTGGCGTTTTCCGTATCGATCGAGAGCCAGACAAACTGTCCGGCGTACCGCTCGAGGGACTTGTCGGTGAAGACATAGGCCCTCATGGAGCGGCACGTGTGTCACCACGGTGCCCACGCCTCGACGAAGACCGGCAGGTCCGCCGCCTTGGCATGAGCAATCGCTTTCGCGTAATCGTTCTCGATCCACGGCAGGACTTCCTTCGCCTGCGCCACGGAGGCGAGGAGGAGGGATGCGATGAGGAGTCGTTTCATGATTGCAGTCTATCCTGACGCGCCAGCGTCAGGATCTATGGTCGTCGTCCCCGAGGCGATCATCTCGGCGGCGGTGAGACGCGTTCCCCACCGCACGAACTCGCGGTCGACGTTCTTTGCCTCGGCCGGGAAGATGAAGTGCTGCAGCCAGTCCATCAGATCGCGGTCGTCGGCGATGCCGCGAAAGAGCGTCATCGGAACGTGGGTGTGCGCGTTGACGAAGCCGGGGAGGACGGCGTTGCCGCGGGCGTTGATGATCTCGCGTCCGGCGAATCGCCTGGCGATGTCGGAGGCCTTGCCGACGGCGACGATGTCGCCCTTGTCGATGGCCACCGCGCCGTCGTCGATGTTCGGACCCGCCATCGTGATGACCGTGCCGTGTGCGATGACGATGTCTACCTGCCGTGGAGCGGCCTGGGCCGTCAGCGCGAAGAAAGCGAGAAGGAGCGGGAGGAATCGGCGTCGCAGCATGGTGGCGAACGTTAGCGGAAAGAGGGGACGCGTACAATTGAGGTCATGAAGGCGCTGAGCCGTAGGGCAGCGACGTACCAGGATCTGCTGGATGCGCCGGAGAACATGGTCGCCGAGTTGATTGACGGCGATCTGTATACGTGGCCGCGGCCTGCCGGACCGCATGCCGACATGTCGTCGGTTCTCGGCATGTGCATCGGTCCTCCCTATCGCCTCGGCCGCGGCGGTCCGGGTGGATGGTGGATCGTCGACGAGCCGGAGCTTCATCTCGGTGAACAGGTCGTCGTTCCCGATCTTGCAGGCTGGCGCCGGGAGCGGATGCCTCGTATTCCGAAGGACCATCGCTTCGTTATCCCGCCTGACTGGGTTTGCGAGGTGATCTCGCCGTCCACGGCGCGCATCGATCGCGGGAAGAAGATGGACATCTACGCCGAACACGACGTGGCATGGCTTTGGATCATCGATCCCATCGCACGGCTATTCGAGGTGTTCACACTCGAAAGCGAGCGCTGGAGCCGGGTACATACGTACAGCGGCAACGACATCGTCCGCGCGGAGCCATTCCCGGAAGCGGAGATCGATCTCGCGTCGATCTGGGGTCCGGACGAGGAGTGAGCACCAACCAACACTGTCATCCTGAGCCGCCGGAGCCGCGTAATCGCGGAGCGATTGCGCGGCGTAGGACGGTCGAAGGACCCCCAAGTTGTATCCCGGTTGGGCGGCGGAATAGTAGACATTCCACCGCCCTGTCCGGGTTTCAGGTTGGGGGTCCTTCGGCGCGCTCTGCCCCTCCGGGGCTGCCGCCGCCTCAGGATGACAGCGTTTTTCTCAAGGTTACAGCGTTACGTTTGCTCACCTCTCCCTCGACGCCAGCTCCCCCTCCACCTCACTCCACTCGATCCCCTCATCCGCCATCAGCACGCTGACGTGGAAGACGAGGTCGGCGATCTCGCTGACGAGGCGCTCGCGCGTTTCGCTCAGCGCGGCGATGACGACCTCGGTGGCTTCTTCGCCGATTTTCTTGGCCATGCGTCCGCGGCCGCCGTTGAAGAGTTTGGCCGAGTACGAGCCCTCGGGGCGTTTCTCGCGACGGTCGCGGAGGACGTTCATCAGGCGGTCGAGCGCGCGCGGCGGGACGCCGGTGAAACACGACCGGGCGCCGGTGTGGCAGGCGGGCCCGTTCGGGATGACGCTGACGACGAGCGCATCATGGTCGCAGTCTTCGCTGACGGCGATGACGCGCTGCGTGTTCCCCGAGGTTGCCCCCTTGTGCCAGAGCTCATTGCGGGAACGGCTCCAGAGCCAGGTCTCGCCGGTCTCGCGCGTTTTCTGCAGCGATTCTTCACTCATGTACGCGAGTGTGAGGACCTCGCCGGTTCGTGCATCCTGGATGATTGCGGGAGTGAGTTTCATCGCACCGGTATCCCTTCGCTTGCCAGAAACTGTTTTACATCGCCGATCGACAGCCGCCGGTCGTGAAAGAGCGACGCGGCCAGCACCGCGCGCGCGCCGCCGGCTTCGATGGCGTCGCGAAAATGTTCCACGCTGCCAGCGCCGCCGGAAGCGATTACGCCGATCTTCACCAGGCTCGTCACCGCGCGCAGCAGCTCGATGTCGTAGCCGCTGTTGGTGCCGTCGCGGTCGACGGAGGTGAGCAGGATCTCGCCCGCCCCCAGCTCCTCGGCACGCCGGCACCAATCGACGGCATCGACGCCGGACGATTCCCTGCCGCCGCGCACCATGGCCTCGAAATGATCGCCGGCGCGTTTGGCGTCGCACGACAACACCACGGCCTGCACCCCGAACTCGCGCGCGCAATCGGCGATGAGTTGCGGGTCGCGGATGGCGGCGGTGTTGATGGCGACGCGGTCCGCGCCCGCGCGAAGCAGCGCGCGGAAGTCCTCGATGGTCCGGACTCCGCCGCCGACGGTGAGCGGGATGAAGAGCGATTCGGAGACGTGCCGTACGACGTCGAGCGCCGTCGAACGGTTCGCGTCGGTGGCGGAGATGTCGAGGATGACCAACTCGTCGGCGCCAGCGCTCTCGTAGCGAACCGCACATTCGACCGGATCGCCGGCATCGCGGATGTCGACGAAGTTGACGCCCTTCACCACGCGCCCGTCGCGCACGTCGAGGCAGGGGATGACGCGCTCGGGGATGGCGTTGGGCGCAGCCACCAGCGCGCGCGCCTCGGCCAGCCGGATCCGTCCGTCCAGCAGCGCACGCCCGATGACACACGCGCCGACGCTCCCGATGCGGCTGAGCGAGACGACGTCGCTCATCGTGGAGACGCCGCCGGAAGCGATGATGCGCATCGCCGTGCGCAGCGACCGGTAGAGCGCGAACGATGGTCCGCGCATCGCGCCATCTTTGCTGATGTCGGTGATGAGCACCTCACCAATTCCCATCTCTTCGACGCGTGCCAGGACCTGAGCCAACGACGCGGTTGCCTCGCGCTCCCATCCGCCGACGCGAACGATGCCGTCGCGAACATCGACCGCCGCGATGACGCGTTCAGCACCGAGCTCGTCGACGATCGCGCGCATAACATCGGGCGCATCCGCCGCGACCGTACCGATGACCACCTTCTCCGCGCCGGCGTCGATCCAGGTCCGGGCATCGGCGAGCGATCGGATTCCGCCGCCGGCCTGGATGCGAAGGCCGCGCGACGCCAGCCGCCGCACGATCTCCGTCTCCACCGGCCTGCCGCTCCGCGATGCCTCGAGATCGACGACGTGCAGGCGCGATCCGCGGGGGACGTCGATCCTATCGAGAACGGTTTCCGGATCGCCGTACGCCGTCACCCGCGCGAAGTCGCCGTGCAGGAGGCGGACGGCCTGTCCGTCAAGAAGATCGATCGACGGGATCACGTCCATCCGATGTAGTTCCTCAGGACGCGCAGCCCGGCCGCCGACGATTTCTCGGGATGAAACTGCACGCCGAAGACGCGCTGATGCTGCACCGCTGCCGTGAATGGGCCGCCGTAGTCGGCTCGGGCGATCTCGTCGGGTGCGTCGACGGCCGCATAGGAGTTGACGAAGTAGAAGACGCCGTTCTCGACGCCGTCGAACAGCGGCGCCCGCGCGGCGATGCGATTCCAGCCGATCTGCGGCACGGGGAGGATGCCGTCGTATTGCCGTACCTCTCCGCGCACGAGTCCGAGTCCGAGGGTGGTGCCCATCTCGTGCGAACGATCGAAGAGAAGCTGATGCCCGACGCAGATGCCGAGGAGTGCTGCGCCGCGGTTCACCGCCTGGTGAATGGCGGCGTCGATTTTGTTTTCCGTCAGCCAGCGCATGGCCGCAACGAACGATCCGACGCCGGGGAGTACGAGCTTGGGGGCGTTGGCGATTTCGCCCGCGTCGCGCGTTACGTGCAATTCCGCGCCTGCGGCGCGGAGAGCCCGCGCGATGTTGGCGACGTTCGCGACGGGGGAGTCTATGAGGGTGGTCTTCATCGGTCGGAGCGCTGGCGTCTCGCCGGCTGGCTCAGCGGCGTCTCGCCGCTGAGGGTGGCGAGCGAATGTGCGTTTGGCGTGCGTCCGGACCGGGGGCGAGACGCCCCCGGGCCAGCCGGCGAGACGCCAGCGCTCCGTTGCGCGTCCCCACGAGATCGGCAGGTCAAATCACACCTTTCGTCGACGGAATCTCGCTCCCCACCACCGCCTTCGCCTCTCGCAGCGCGATCGCAAATGCTTTGAAGATCGACTCGGCGGCATGGTGTCCGTTCCGGCCGCGGATGAGATCTACGTGGATGTTGCAGGCGCACTTATTGGCGAACGACTTGAAAAACTCCTCGACCAGGGCGAACGGAAAATCTTTGTGGATGAGCAGCATCTCGCGGTCGATCGGCACCTCGAAAACCAGGTACGGACGGCCGGCGAAGTCGACGACGACGCGCGCCAGCGCCTCGTCGAGCGGAACGTAGGCGTGACCGAAGCGGCGGATGCCGCGCTTGTCGCCGAGCGCCTGCGCGAAGGCCTCGCCCAGGACCAGGGCGGTGTCTTCGACCGTGTGGTGGTAGTCGATGTGCGTATCGCCGGTGGAGACGACGTCGAGATCGACGCGGCCGTGCCGGGCGATGACGTCGAGCATATGCGAGAGAAAGCCGACCGGCGTCTCGATGCGTGAGTGGGTCCCGTCGCCGTCGAGATTGACCGTGACGGCGACATTCGTTTCTTTGGTGGTGCGGGTGACCGTCGCTACGCGCATGACGAGAGTGTCTCCAGGAAGGAATCGTTTTGCTCCGCGTTCCCGACCGAGACGCGCAGGGCATTGGCCACGGCGGCGCCGATATCGCGGATGAGGATGCCGCGCGCGTGCAGGTCGTTGAACACGTCCTTGGCATTGCGCGCGGTGGTGAAGGCGATGAAATTCGACCGCGACGGGAACGGTGTCACGCCGTCGATCTGCCGCATGGCCTCGAACATCCGCGCGCGCTCGGCGATCGTGTTGGCGACATTGCGCGTGCGGATGTCGTCGTGATCGAGCGCCGTTGCCGCGACCGCTTCGCTGATGATGTTGAGCGAGTAGGGGAGTTTCACTTTGCGGATCTCGCGGCAGGTCGACGCGGTCGAGGCCAGCCAGCCGACACGCAGCCCGGCCAGCCCCCACGCCTTCGAGAAGGTTGAGAACGTGACCAGCCGGTCGTGCAGCGCAGGCATCGCATCTTCCGCGAAGTCGCCGTAGGCCCGGTCGAAGAGCACCGTCGCGCCGGTTGCCAGGAGCGCATCGATACCGCCGTCGGGCAGCACCCCTCCGGTGGGGTTGTTCGGCGAGCAGACGATGACGATGGCGTTGTCGCAGCGCTCGATGGCGCGGAGCATCTCGTCGAGCGGAAGAACGCCGGTCGTGGGATCGATGGCGATCGGCAGCGCGATCCCGCCGGCCACGGCGACGAGCTTTTCGTAGAGCGCGAACGACGGCTTCGGGAAGACGACCGGCGTGCCGGGCCCGACGAAGGTGGGGACGGCCGCGGCCAGCAGTTCGTTCGAGCCGTTGCCGACCAGGAGGTTCTCCGTGGCGTAACCGTGGGTTTTTGCCAGCGCGCCGCGAAGGAGCATCGACTCGAAGTCGGGGTAGATGTTCCACGGCCGTTCCAGCACGCTGGCCAGCACCTGCTCTTTGAGCGCGCGCGGAAAGTCGGCCGGACTCTCGTTCTGATTGAGCTTGATCTCCGCCTCGCGCAGCTCCAGCGTGTATGCGGTCATGGCCGCTACGACATCACGCGACATGGTTCCTCCGTGCCGCGATCGATGCGGCGTGTTTCGGCAGTCCTTCGAAGTTCGCGATGCGCTCACCTGCCTCGCCGATCTCCGCCAGCTCCTCGGCGGTCATGGTGATGACGTTCGAGCGCTTCACGAAGTCATACACGCCGAGCGGGGAGAAGAAGCGCGCGCTGCCTCCCGTCGGCAGCACGTGATTCGGCCCGGCCACGTAGTCGCCCGCGGCCACGGGTGAAAACGGCCCGCAGAAGATCGCCCCGCAATTCTCCAGCCGCTCCGCGATCTCCGCGGCTCCGCGTGCATGAATCGAAACATGCTCGGGAGCAATGCGGTCAGCGAGCGCGACCGCATCATCGGCGGAAGAGACCTCGAGGTTCAGCGTCGCGCGCACATCGAGGTGCGTGCCGATCGAGATGCAGATGACCGCCGAATCCTCGCCGTGCTCCGCCTGCGCATCGAGATCGGCCTGGATGAGCGTCACGTCCGACGACGCATCGGCGATGACGACGAGCTCGGTGGGACCGGCGGTCATGTCGATGCCGACCGTGCCGACGAGCTGCGCCTTCGCCGCGGTCACGTATTGATTGCCGGGGCCGACGATCTTGTCGACCCGTTTCAACGAGTCCGTCCCCAGCGCCGCCGCGGCGATGCCGGCCGCGCCGCCGCAGCGGTAGATCGCGGTGATGCCGAGGCGGGAACAGGCGTAATGCAGCTCATCGCGTGCCGCCGCGGCGGGTGTCGTGATGACGACCAGCTCGCGAACGCCGGCGATGCGCGCCGGAACCGCGCACATGATCAGCGTTGAGAGATAGACCGCCCGCCCGCCGGGGGCGTAGATGCCGGCGCGCCGCAGCGGCCGGACGCGGTGCTGCATCCCTTCCCACCGATACGACTCCGGAAGCTGCGGCCGGTGAAAGGCCTCGATCCGCTCGATGGCGGTCTCGATGGCATCGCGCATGGCCGGATCGATCGAGACGTCACGTGGTGTGATGAGAATCTCATCGAGCGTCACGCCATCGAAGCGCGCGATCTGTTCGCGTACGAATGCATCGCCGCGCGCCCGGACGCCGGCGATCATCTCCGCGGCGACGCGCATGGCATTGTCATTCGACGCGCCGCGGCGGGATGCGAGTTCGAGCAAAGCAAGGTCTATCTCATCGCTTCGCATGATGGTCTCCACGTCCTCGAACTTGCGACTCCGTTCGTCGAGAGTCCTTCTCCCCCCGCGGTTTTTTGCGGGGGGAGAAGGTGCCGAAGGCGGATGAGGGGGGCCTTTACCCGAGATGTATGGTCTTGCCACGCTTGACGGACGCCCGTTAGTTGGCATTCTGCACGTTCGCAACTTACAGACGCGTGAATCGCCCCCTCATCCGCCTGTCGGCACCCTTCGACTCGCTTCGCTCGCTCAGGGCAGGCTCTTCTCCCCCGCAAAAACCCGCGGGGGAGAAGGGCTCTCGATGTAAGGGGGTCCCGAGCGCTCTCGCCTCTCGACGTTGGGCGGCGTCCGCGATGCCAGGTTGTTCGTGAGAAATGCGACCTATCGCGCCACATTCACCGCCTCCTCCACCTTGGCGATCAGCTCGCGCACCTGCTTCGGCTCGGTCCGATAGAAGTTCTTTCCGACGATCAGACGCGGCGAGATCTCGGCGATGACGTCCTGCAGCTCCAGCTTGTGCACGCGCACCGTCTCGCCGGTCTCGACGAGGTCGACGACGTGCGAGGTCAGCTTCAGCACCGCGGCCAGCTCGACCGACCCGCCGAGGGGGACGATCTCGGCGCGGACGCCGCGGCTGTCGAGGAACTGGCGGGTGATGCGCGGGTACTTGGTGGCCACTTTCGTCAGGGGCGGGGCTCCGGGGGCGGCGATGAGCATCATCCGGCAGCGGCCGAAGGGGAGCTCGACCGGCTGGTAGGCGGTGCATTCGTGCTCGAGAATCTGATCGAGGCCGGCGATCCCGGCATCGGCGGCGCCGTGCTCGACATAGACCGGAACGTCGCAATCTTTGACGAAGATCCATTCGATGCCGCCGCGGTCGAAGACGAGCTTCCGCGTCTTCAGATCGGCGTCGTCCGGCACCTTGTATCCGGCGCCGGCGAAGACGCCGAGGGCCCGGTCCTGCAATCGTCCCTTGGGGATGGCTATGCGCATATCGTTCAATCCAGGTCGTCGATGGTGAATGTGAAGCCGATCGCCGCGGCGCGCTGGCCGAAGCGTTCGTAGAGTGTGTCGTAGCGGCCGCCCTGCGCCACCTTGGCGCGGGCCGCGCCGGCGTAGACGCGGAAGCGAAGGCCGGTGTAGTAGCCGATGTCCTCGATGTCGTCGAGATGGAGGGCGAAGGTAGCGTCGCCATCCAGCGCGTCGCCGATGGCACTCAGCCGCGCCGCGGCCTCGGGAGCGAACGGTGCCACGTCGTCGAGGGTCGCCTCTCCCGAGATCAGTTTCGCCACGATGGTCTGCAATGCAGCCGGCACGCCGGGGGTCATCCGCTTGGCTGACAGTGCCTCGCGCACCGCGGACGACTCCGCGATCAGCACGGCGGCGATGGAGACATCGTTGTAGACGATGGCCGGATCGCTGACCAGATCGGCGGCCAGCCGGAGCATGGCCAGGTCCGCGTCGATGGAATCGTCGCCGATGATTTCGGCGCCGATCTGGAACAGCTCCCGGTTCGCGCCGAGGCGGGATGCTTCCACGCGGATGACGTCGCCGCGGTAGAAGAGTCGGAGCGGCAGCTCTCCGGCCGTAATCGCCGGCGCCAGCGCGCGAGCCAGCATCGGCGTGAAATCGGCGCGGATGGCGACGAGATCGCCTTCGCGGTCGACGAAGCGATAGCTTTGTTTCGCCGCGGTGCTGTCGACGAGCGACGCGTACGGTTCGACATAATCAATGATCGGCAGGACGACCTCGGCGAAGCCGGCGCCGCTGAAGGCATCGACGAAGCGTGCCTCGATGCGCCGCCGCCGCGCAGTCTCCTCGGCCAGCAACGGGTGAACGCCTGTCGGGTATCTCGAATTTGTGGCCATAAAGTCAAAAACCTCTTCCCCGCATCGGAGAAGAGGTTCAGGTCAGTCGGCTGTGTTGTCTTCGCTGAGCGCCCCTTGTCCGATCGGGGCGCGTGCGGCACCCCTACATCACGTGGTGATGGTGGTGGTGCCAAGTGTGAGCGAAGTCGGTGTTCATCGGGTGGCGAAGTGTAGAGACGCGGGTGGAATGTGTCAAATTCACCACTACAATGCGCCGCCATGACTCTCGACGAACAGCTCGACTTCCTCGGCAAGGGGGCGGTCGATTTCATCGAACGCAACGATCTGAAGGCCAAGCTTGCCCGCGGCAAGCCGCTCACGGTGAAAGTCGGGTTCGATCCGACGGCACCGGACATCCACCTCGGTCACACGGTGGTGATCCGGAAGATGAAACACTTCCAGCAGCTCGGGCACCGCGTCATCTTCCTGATCGGCGATTTCACCGGACTGATCGGCGATCCGACCGGCAAGAAGGCCACGCGTCCCGCCCTGTCGCGCGAGGAGATCGAACAGAACGCGGAGACCTACAAGCAGCAGATCTTCAAGATCCTCGATCCGAAGACGACGGAGATCCGATTCAACTCCGAATGGCTCGGCGCGCTCGGCTCGGATGGAATGGTCCGCCTTGCGGCGAAGTACACGCTGGCGCGCATCCTGGAGCGCGACGACTTCCGGAAACGCTTCGACAATCATCAGCCCATCGCCATTCACGAGCTGCTCTACCCGCTCGCGCAGGGCTATGACTCCGTCGCCCTCAAGGCCGACGTCGAGATGGGCGGGACCGATCAGCTCTTCAATCTGCTCGTCGGCCGCGACCTGATGCGCGAGTATGGCCTCGAGCCGCAGGTGGTCATCACCACGCCGCTGATCGAAGGGCTGGACGGCATCGAGAAGATGTCGAAGTCGCTCGGCAACTACATCGGCATCAACGACGAGCCGAGGTCGATGTTCGGCAAGGTGATGTCGATCTCCGATGAGCTGATGTGGAAGTACTACACGCTCTGCACTGACCTGACGCCGTCCGAGATTGCGGCGAAGAAGGCGGCACTGCATCCGATGGAGGCCAAGCGCGAGCTGGCCAAGTCGATCATCCGCGATTTCCACGATGCCGATGCCGCGGATGCCGCCGAACAGGAGTTCCGGCGCGTCTTCAGCGAACGCCAGGCCCCCGCGGAGATCGAAGAGACGGCGCTCCCATCCGCCGCCGAACCGCAGTTGCTGTCGAAGATCATCGTCGCCGCCGGCCTCTCCGAGTCGAACAAAGACGCCCAGCGCGTGATCGCCCAGGGCGGGGTGCTCGTCGATGATGCGAAAGTCAGCGACCCGCGCGCCACGCTCGATGCCACAAGCGGCAAGTCGTATGTGCTGAAGGTGGGGAAGCGGCGGTTCGCGAAGATTACGTTTGGGTAGCGATGACGGTTGAGGGATGTGGTCCTAGCCCTAGGCTAGGGGTATCGATCCGATTTGGAGCGGCATCGATCCAATTTGGAGCGGAATCGATCCGATTTGGTGCGGTATCGATCCAATTTGGAGCGGTATCGATCCGATTTGATGCGGCATCGATCCAATTTGGAGCGGTATCGATCCGATTTGATGCGGCATCGATCCAATTTGGTGCGGTATCGATCCAATCTGATGCGGCATCGATCCAATCTGATGCGGTATCGATCCAATTTGGAGCGGTATCGATCCGATTTGATGCGGTATCGATCCAATTTGGAGCGATTTCGATCCCGTCTGGAGCGGCATCGATCCAATTTGATGCGATTTCGGACCAATTTGAACCGGTACCGGAACGCTATGGAACCTTTTGCCGGGCCGATCCGTCTTACCTGAGTCGGATCGGCTCAGATCACGGCGCAGCGTATCGCTGCCACGAGAAATCGCCACCCCAAGGTCAGAGCGGGCGCGGCGAGCGCTGTCTCATAGCGAAAAAGGGACGAGGGTTTCCCCTCGTCCCTTCGTCACTGCCTCACGATCCCTGTCTCACCGGATGTTCACCGGGATCGTGATGATCTCGGTCACCCCGTCGGCGGTGACGCGGATCTTCAGGTTCAGTGTCGTGCCGGCGGAGAGGGCGTTCGGCGACCAGGTGAGGCCGCCGTGCGCGTCGAAGAAACGGAGCTCGCTGGGGGCGTTGAGCAGCTCGAACGTCGCCGGAGTGGTGGAGTTGACGACCACGCGGAAGGCGATCGGCCACGTGCCGGTCTGGACGTCGATGGCGTGATCGAGGACGCCGTCGTGGTTGGCGTCGGGGACGCTGATCTTGCCGTTGTCGCCGAAGTCGACGCCGGCGAAGTTGATGCGCAGATCGGCGAGGGCCAGAACGCCCGGGACGTAGGTCGGATCGCCCGAGGCGTTGTTGAGGATGCTGCCGTAGGCGAGGGCGCGGCCGCTGGTCACGATCGCCTGGACCGTGTCGTTGTCGCGTGCATCAACGTGGAGGAGCGACAAGACACCGCTGTTGTATTGAACCTGCGCGCCGGCGGCGTACCCCAATTCGGTGGTCGCCGCGATCGTGCCATCGGCGCGCACCAGTTGCCACTGTACGGTCGAGGCGCTTACCGCATAAAGGCCAAAGTTGAAGCGCGCATCTGCCGTGGATGACGGGCCGCTCAGGACGACGATGCTGCCGGCGTCGGGGACGTTGGTGGCATCGACTGCCGGGATGTCCTGTCCGAACTCGCCCGACGACGACTTGTTGAACGTGCGCGAGCTGACCGTCAGCTTCTGGGCGAAGGCGCTGTCGAACGTGACATCGATCGCGCCCGTTGCGGTGGTGGTGCGGCCGAAGCGGCTGGCCACGACGTCGGCGATGGAGACCGTCGCGCGCGGAGCGACGTCGACCGTGGCCGTTCCGCCGGCGCCGGTTGTGTCGTGGAAGGTGAGCGTTGCCGTAATGGTGCTGGCGCTCGTGTTGTGAAGCGTGAGCTCCGTCTGCCATTGGCTGCCATTCGAGCCCGGGCCGGTGCCGGAGGCGGGGATGATGAGCGTGGTGGCGCCGGCGGCCAGCGGCAGAATCGTTGCCATGATGGTGATGAGGATGCGTTTGAAGTTCATTTGGGTTTCTCCTTCGTTTGTTGCGCTCTGGTACGCGCGTACGAAAAGGAGTGTCTAGAACTTTATGCGATTACAGCATCACTAGAAACCAGAAACCAGAAACTAGAAACTAGAAACCAGAAACGCAGCACATGCAGCACTCCTTCTGGTTTCTGGTTTCTGGTTTCTGGTTTTGTTTTTAGCGAGACGCCAGCGCTCCGTCCTACCGCCCTCGATATACTCCCACTCCATGCCTATCCCGCTACTCGATCTGAAACAGCAATACGCCACCATTCGCGACGAAGTCCTTCGCGTGACCGGCGAGGTCTATGACTCGCAGTACTTCATCCTGGGACCGCGTGTCGACGCCTTCGAGCGCGACTTTGCCGCCTATTGCCAGAGCAGGCATTCCGTCGCCGTTTCGTCGGGCACCGATGCGCTGCTCATCGCCCTCATGGTCCTCGGCGTCGGCCCGGGCGACGAAGTGATCGTCCCGGCCTATTCATTCTTCGCCACTGCCGGTGTCGTCGACCGGCTGGGAGCTACGCCGGTCTTCGCCGATATCGACCTGGCCGACTACAACCTCGACCCGAAGCAGATCGAAACGCGCATCACCTCGTGTACGAAGGCGATCATGCCGGTGCACCTGTACGGTCAGTGCGCGGCGATGGACGAGATCAACCGCATCGCCGCGAAGCACAACCTGGCGGTGGTCGAAGACGCGGCGCAGGCGGTTGGCTCGGAGTACGGCGGCCGGCGTGCAGGCGTGCTCGGCACGATGGCGGCGTTTTCGTTTTTCCCGTCGAAGAACCTCGGTGCCTTCGGCGACGCTGGCGCCGTGACCTGCGAGGACGACGCCACGTACGAGAAGTTGATCGACTTCCGCGTGCACGGCATGCGGCCGAAGTACTACCACCGCTACGTCGGTGGCAACTTCCGCATCGATGCGCTGCAGGCGGCCATCCTTCACGTCAAGCTGCCGCACCTGGAAGGGTGGACCGAGGGACGGAGAAAGAATGCGGAGAGGTACGCGGAGCTCTTCGCGGATGCAAACCTCGACGGCCGCATCGTGCTCCCGCGCGAGCTGACGGGACGCCGTCACATCTATAACCAGTACATCATCCGTTTCGCCGACGGTGGTACGCGGGACGGGGTCATGAACCATCTGAAGAGCGCCGGCATCGGCTGCGAGGTCTACTACCCGCTCACGCTGCCGCAGCAGGAGTGTTTCACCGATGTCCCCTCTGCCGGCGATCCCTTCCCGAATTCCGACCTTGCCGCGGCTACGACGCTGGCCATTCCCGTCTTTCCCGAGTTGACGAAGGATCAGATGGCGGAGGTGGTGAGGGAGATTGGGAAGGCACTTGACGAAACTAGAAACCAAAAACCAGAAACCAGAACCTAGAAGCCAGAGACGCAGCCACATGCAGCACTCCTTCTGGTTTCTGGTTTCTAGTTTCTAGTTTCCGATGATCCCCCTCCGCCACACCCTCCCTCTGCAAACGACGCCGGTCGTCAACCGGGCCCTCGTCATTGCCAACGGGGTCGTCTTCGTGACGCAGCTTTTTTTGGGTCAGCGGACCGAGATGATGATCAACATCTTCGGCTTCGTTCCGGCGAGACTGGTCCATCCGGCGGCGTACGGCTACTCGCTGTTCGAAGTGGCGGTCACGCTCATCACCTCGCTCTTTCTGCATGGCGGATTCGTTCATCTCATCGGCAATATGATTTACCTCTGGGTCTTCGGCGGTGCGGTCGAGGATGTGCTGGGACACGTCCGCTATCTGGCCTTCTTCATCGTCTGCGGTGTCATCGGTAGCCTCACGCACACGATGCTCTTCCCGCAGTCGACGGTTCCGTCGATCGGGGCGTCGGGGAGCATCGCCGGCATCCTCGGGGCGTTCCTCGTGCTGCGGCCGCGGGCCCGGATCATCACGCTGTTGCCGCTGGTCGTGTATTGGGCGATGATCGAGATCCGCGCTGTCATCTTCCTGCCGATCTGGTTTGCCATGCAGTTCTTCAACGGCTTCCTTTCCATCGCCGCGGCGCACAGGACGCAGGAGGTGAACGGCATCGCCTGGTGGGCGCACGTCGGGGGGTTCGTGTTCGGAGCGATCATCGGAGCCTTTGCGCGGCGACGCTCGCCGGAACGTGTGACACCATATGGACCGGAAGGGGTGGACGTTTGAAAAAGGGAATCATTCTCGCCGGCGGATCAGGCACGCGGCTGTACCCGATGACGTCGGCGATGTCGAAGCAGTTGCTGCCGGTCTACGACAAGCCGATGATCTATTACCCGCTGACGACGCTCATGCTCGCCGGCATCACGGAGTTTCTGATCATCACCACGCCGGAGGACCAGGCCAGCTTCCAGAAACTTCTCGGCAGCGGCTCCCAGTGGGGCGTCAAGCTCGAGTACGCGGCGCAGCCGGAACCGGGGGGGCTGGCGCAGGCGTTTCTCATCGGGCGCGACTTCGTCGGCGGTGAGCCGAGCTGTCTCATTCTCGGCGACAACATCTTCTATGGTCACGGACTGCCGGACTCGCTCCGCCGCGCCGCGGCCGGAGACAGCGGGGCGACGGTTTTCGTCTACCGGGTGCCTGACCCCGAGCGTTACGGCGTGGCGGAATTCGACGAGCATGGGCGGGCCATCAGCATCGAAGAAAAGCCGGAAAAGCCCCGCTCCAACTTCGCCGTCACAGGACTCTATTTTTACGACGAGCGTGTGTGTGATTTTGCCGCGAACCTGACACCGTCGAAGCGGGGGGAGCTGGAGATCACCGACCTCAATCGCGTTTACCTTCAGATCGGCGAATTACGTGTGGAACAGCTCGGACGCGGCTTCGCCTGGTTCGATACCGGCACGCAGGAATCGCTGCTGCAGGCGGCGAACTTCGTGGAGACCGTGGAGCTGCGCCAGGGATTGAAAATCGCATGCCCCGAGGAGGTGGCGTACTACCTGGGGTTGATCGATGCCCAGCAGTTGCGGGAGCTGGCCACGAGGCTGGCGCGAAGCACCTACGGGCGCTACCTGCACACCCTTCTCGACGAACAGGCGCAGCGCGCGGCGAGGACGGCGACGGCCACATGACGAAACACGTCGTCGTCACGGGCGGTGCCGGCTTCATCGGCTCCAACATCGCCGACGCCTACATCGAGCGCGGGTGGCGCGTCACGATCATCGACAACCTCTCCAGCGGCGACCGGCGCAACATCAATCCGGGCGCGGCCTTTCACCAGTTGGACATCCGCGACGCGGCCGCGGCGGATCTCATTCGCGCGCTGAAGCCGGACGTCATCAACCACCACGCCGCGCAGATGGACGTTCGCAAATCGGTCGAAGATCCCGCCGCCGACGCGGACGTCAACGTGGTCGGATCGCTGCGAATCCTCGAGGCGGCGGTCCAGACGGCGGTGAAGCGCTTCGTCTTCGCATCGACAGGGGGCGCCATCTACGGTGAGCCGGTCGAGGGGGCGCAGGACGAATCGCACCCGACCGCACCGCTCTCGCCGTACGGCTGCGCCAAACTCGCCGTCGAGCACTACCTGCACTACTACCGCGTCGTGCACGGGCTCTCGTCTGTCGCTCTCCGATACGCGAACGTCTACGGCCCGAGGCAGAGCGTGCATGGCGAAGCGGGCGTGGTGGCCATCTTCGCGGGACGGCTGATCGATTTCCTGAGCAATGGCCTGAGCAATGGCCTGAGCAATGGCCAGCCGCCGACGATCAACGGCAGCGGCACGCAGACGCGCGACTTCGTCTATATCGACGACGTCGTGGCCGCCAACCTGGCCGCGTCCGATGCCGGCTGGCAGGGAGAGTACAACGTCGGAACGGGAGTGGAGACATCGGTCAACGAGCTGTACGCGTCGCTGGCGTCGATCGCCGGAGCGGACATCCCGGCGGCACACGGCCCGGCAAAAGAGGGAGAACAGCTTCGAAGCGTCCTTGACGGCAGCCGTTTGCGAAAACTGGCCGCGCTTCCGGAGCGGACGCCGCTGCGCGACGGACTGACGAAGACGTTCGCGTGGCTGCGCGATGAAGGCAGGACACGATGATCATCACGCGCAGCCCGCTTCGGATCAGTCTCGGCGGCGGCGGCACCGATCTGCCTTCGTACTACGAGAAGTTCGGCGGGTTTCTCATCGCCGCGGCGATCGACCGCTATGTCTACGTCACCGTCAACAGGCCATTCGGCGCGGGTATCCGGCTGAAGTACTCCGACATCGAGAACGTCGACACGGTCGATGAGGTACACCATCCCATTCTCAGAGAAGCATTGCGGATGATGAATCTGCGTACGCCGCAGATCGAGATCACGACGCTTGCCGAAATCCCGTCCGGCACCGGCCTGGGGTCCTCCGGAAGTTTCACCACCGCCCTGGTCAAGGCGCTGTATGCGCATCGGCGCCGTCTCCTCCATTCTAGCGAGGTGGCGCGGCTGGCCTGCGAGATCGAGATCGAGCGGCTTCACGAGCCGGTCGGCAAGCAGGATCAGTACATCGCCGCGTACGGCGGCGTGACCTGTTTCGACTTTCATCCCGACGGCTCGGTCTCCGCGCAACCGCTGGCGCTCGGCATGGACACGCTTTTCGAACTGGAGGACAACCTCCTCCTCTTCTTCACCGGTTTTTCGCGCAGTGCCGGTACCCTGCTGCAGGATCAGAAAACCCGTTCCGACGCCGCCGATCCGGAGATGATCGAAAACCTGCACTACGTCAAAGACCTCGGGTACCGGAGCCAGCGCGCTCTCGAAGCCGGACGGTGCCACGAATTCGGCGAGTTGCTCCACGAACACTGGGAGCACAAAAAGCTGCGGTCGCGCGGCATGAGCAACCCGAAGATCGACGAGTGGTACGAGCTTGGGCGCCGGAATGGCGCCATCGGCGGAAAGCTGGTCGGCGCGGGCGGCGGCGGCTTCCTGATGTTCTACGCCGAAGACCGCAAAGGCCTGCGGCAGGCGATGCGGGACGCGGGGCTCGAGGAAGTGCGGTTCCGTTTCGATTTCGAAGGGACCAAGGTGATGATGTCGTGAGTGGCGGGGGTCGGGAGTCGGCAGAGACTCCATCCTGACGTGGAGCGAAGCGACACCGTCAGGATTCTTCGGTCAGACCGCTCGGTAGTTCCCATCGGCATGGCCGGCGCGGTCGAACCGGAGATCCTGACAGTGTCGCTGCGCTCACGTCAGGATGGAGTGTCTGCCGACTCCCGACTCCCGCAGTTACAATGCCCCTTCGTCCATGAGCTACTCCCAACAACATCTCGAAGAAGCGTCGGCGATCATTGCAAAGCTCGATGTCGAATCGATCGAGCGGACCGCCGTCCTCCTCTCGGCTCTTCGCGAGCGGCACGGCCGCCTGTTCCTCCTCGGTGTCGGCGGCAGCGCGGCCAATTGCTCCCACGCCGTCAATGACTTCCGGAAGATCTGCGGCATCGAGGCGTATGCCCCCACGGATAACGTCAGCGAGCTGACGGCGCGCACGAACGATGAGGGATGGCCCTCGGTTTTCATCGAGTGGCTCAAGGTCAGCCGGCTCAGCCCGGACGATCTGCTCTTCATCCTCTCGGTCGGCGGGGGCAACCGCGAGAAGAACGTGAGCCCCAACCTTGTTGCCGCTCTCGAATACGGGAAAGAGGTCGGGGCGAAGATCTGCGGCATCGTCGGGCGGGACGGAGGCTACACGGCCACGGTCGCCGACGCCTGCGTCATCATCCCCACCGTCAATCCGCAGAACGTCACGCCGCACACGGAGGCGTTTCAGGCCGTGGTGTGGCACCTGCTGGTGTCGCATCCGATTCTGAAAGTCTCCGAGACGAAGTGGGAATCGACCAGGTGATCATGCGCGCCGTGTTTCTCGACCGGGACGGTGTCATCAACCGCGCCACCGTGCGCGACGGGAAGCCTTATCCGCCGGACACGCTCGACGAGCTGGAAGTGCTCGACGGGGTTCCGGATGCGCTCACGAAGCTGCGCCAGGCAGGCTTTCGTCTCATCGTCGTGACGAACCAACCTGACGTCGCACGAGGTGCGCAGACACGCGAGACGATCGAGGCGATGCACGAACGTCTGGCGTCCTCGCTGGCCGTCGACGAGATCGTGGCCTGCTATCACGACGGCGATGCCTGCGATTGCCGGAAGCCGAAGCCGGGTGCATTGCTCGATGCGGCGCGCCGGCATGGCGTGGAGCTGGAGCGCTCGTTCATGGTGGGCGACCGCTGGCGCGACATCGAAGCGGGGCAGCGAGCAGGATGCCGCTGTCTCTTCGTCGATCACGGTTACCGCGAGCAGCAGCCGGCCGGACCCTTCGTCCGCGTGGCCTCGCTGGCCGCGGCGGCGGAATGGATTATCGAGAACCAATGATGAAACGGGTCGAAGAGCTGACAGTCAGGATTTTCGCCGACGGGGCCGAGAAGGCCGGGATGTTGGAGATGTACGCCAAACCGTACATCAAAGGCTTCACGACGAACCCCACGCTGATGCATAAGGCGGGGCTCACCGATTACCGCGCCTTCGCCCACGAGATTCTCGAGGCCATTCCCGACCGGCCGATCTCCTTCGAAGTCTTCTCCGACGAATTCGGCGACATGGAGCGTCAGGCGCGCGAGATCGCCACGTGGGGTGACAACGTCTACGTCAAGATCCCGGTGACGAACACGCGCCGTGAGCCGGCCTACGACCTGGTACGGAGGTTGTCCAAAGAGGGCATCAAGCTGAACATCACCGCCATCATGACGGTCGATCAGGTTCGCCATATCGTTGACGCCGTGAAAGAGGGGGCGCCGTCGTGCATCTCCGTCTTCGCAGGCCGGATCGCGGACACCGGGCGCGATCCTGTCCCGCTCATGGCCGAATGCGTCGACATCCTGAAGGCGGCTCCCGCGGCGGAGTTGATCTGGGCCAGTCCGCGGGAATTGCTCAACATCATGCAGGCCGACGCCATCGGTTGCCACATCATCACCGTGACGAACGACATCCTCAAGAAGCTGACGCTTGTCGGCAAAGACCTGTCCGACTACTCGCTCGACACGGTGAAGATGTTCTTCGATGACGGAAGGAAGGCTGGTTTCACGCTTTGATCTTTGTCACCGGGGCCGCCGGCTTCATCGGTTTTCACGTTGCGAAACGTCTCCTCGAACGGGGCGAGGAGGTGGTCGGGATCGATAATTTGAACGACTACTACGATCCCGCTCTGAAGCATGCCCGGCTGGAGCAGTTGCGGCAATTCGAGCGATTCGCGTTCGTCCGCGTAGACATCAGCGACGCCACGGCGATTGCGGCTCTGTTCGAGCGCTACAAGCCGCGTCGTGTCGTCAACCTGGCGGCACAGGCCGGTGTGCGCTATTCGCTCACCCATCCACACGCGTACACCCAGAGCAACATCACCGGCTTTCTCAACATCCTCGAAGGATGCCGGTATCACGGAGTCGAGCATCTCGTATACGCCTCGTCGAGCTCGGTCTATGGCGCGAACACGAAGCAGCCCTTTTCCGAGCACGACAACGTCGATCACCCCGTGTCGCTCTACGCGGCGACAAAAAAGGCCAACGAGCTGATGGCGCACACGTATGCGCACCTGTTCGGCGTCGCCTCGACCGGCCTGCGGTTCTTCACCGTGTATGGACCGTGGGGCCGGCCGGACATGGCGCTCTTCCGCTTCACGCGGGGGATCCTGGCCGGTGAGCCCATCCCGGTTTTCAACGAAGGGCGGATGATCCGTGACTTCACGTACATCGACGATATCGTCGAAGGCGTCATCCTCGTCCTCGATCAGCGCGCCGAGGCCGATCCGAAGTGGACGGGCGCCGACCCCGATCCGGCCCGCAGCTATGCGCCGTATCGCATTTTCAACATCGGGAACAACAAGCCCGTGCTCCTCCTCGACTACATCGCCGCACTGGAGCGTTGTCTCGGCAGAAAGGCGGAGCTCGATCTCCTGCCGATGCAGCCCGGTGACGTTCTCTCGACGCAGGCCGACGTGAGCGAACTGGAAACGGCGGTCGGCTTCCGTCCCTCGACGACCATCGACGAGGGCATTGCGCAATTCGTAAAGTGGTACAAAGGCTACTTTGAGGTGGCATGACGACCGTGGCTGACATTCAGACGTTGGAAGCGTTGCTGGAGGCGATCCGCACGCGCAATGCGCGTGTCGGCGTGATCGGTCTCGGATACGTCGGCCTTCCCCTGGTGCTCCTGTTCGAACAGGAGGGCTTCCCGGTGATCGGCTTCGACGTCGATGCCAGCAAGGCCGCCGCCCTCAATCGCGGCGAGTCCTACATCAAGCACATCGGGGTCGACCGCATCCGGAAGGCGTTCGACAAGGACCGCGTCATTGCCACGACGAATTTCGATCGCCTGGCCGAGTGCGACGCCATCATCATCTGTGTCCCGACGCCGCTCGGCACACATCGCGAGCCCGACCTCAAGTACATCCGCATGACCGCCGAGGCCATCACGGAGCGGCTTCGGCCGGGACAGTTGATCGTGCTCGAATCGACGACCTATCCGGGCACGACGCGCGAGGAGCTGCTGACGCGGTGCGAGGCGAAAGGTCTGGTCTGTGGCCGCGACTACTTCCTGGCCTTCTCGCCGGAGCGCGAAGATCCCGGCAATGAACACTTCAACACCAAGACCATTCCCAAGATCGTCGGAGCGATCGACGAGCCGTCGCTTCGCGCGGCCCAGGCGCTGTACGGATCGGTGATCGACCGCGTGGTAACGGTGTCCACGACCGAGGTCGCCGAGTCGGCGAAGCTGCTCGAGAACATCTTCCGCGCGGTGAACATCGCCCTGGTCAACGAAATGAAGATTGTTTTCGACCGCATGGGCATCGATATCTGGGAAGTGATCGAAGCGGCGAAGACGAAGCCGTTCGGCTTCATGCCGTTCTATCCCGGACCGGGGCTCGGCGGTCACTGCATTCCTCTCGATCCGTTTTACCTGACGTGGAAGGCTGCCGAGTACGGGACGTGGGCGCGTTTCATCGAGCTGGCCGGGGAGATCAACACGTCGATGCCGCGATACGTCATCGACCGCACCATCGAAGCGGTGAACGGGATTGGGAAGAGCATCGTCGGCGCGAAGGTGCTCGTGCTGGGACTCTCGTACAAGGCGGACATCGACGATGACCGCGAGTCGCCGTCCTTCGAGCTCATCGAGCTGTTGCAGGAACGCGGTGCCGTCGTCTCGTACTGCGATCCCTACGTACCCGTGGCACGCCGCGGACGCAAGCACGATATCCATCTCAGCTCCGTGCCTTGCACCCCGGAGGAGTTGGCAAAGTACGACGCCGTGCTGATCTCGACCGCTCACTCGCAGTTCGGCGACGCAGATCTCTACAGGTCGGTGAAGCTGGTCATCGATACGCGAAACATCGTCCCGCGCAATGCCGGCATCAACGTCGTTCGCGCCTGAGGTAACGATCGTGCCGGCCAGCTCACGTCGAACGGCACTCATCACCGGAATCACCGGACAGGATGGTTCGTATCTCGCCGAGCTCCTGATTTCCAAGGGCTACGAGGTGCACGGCATCATCCGCCGCTCCTCGTCCTTCAACACCGGCCGGATCGAATCGATCTACCAGGATCCGCAGGAAAAAGAGCGGCGGCTCATCCTCCATTACGGCGATCTGAACGACAGTTCGTCGCTGAACCGCATTCTGCGCATCGTCAATCCCGACGAGATCTACAACCTCGGCGCGCAGAGTCATGTCAAGGTTTCGTTCGATACGCCGGAGTACACCGGCGACGTGACCGGTCTCGGCGCCACGCGGCTGCTCGAGGCAATTCGCGAGCTTCAGATCCGGCCGCGGATCTACCAGGCATCGTCGTCGGAAATGTTCGGGAGAGTGACCGAGACGCCGCAGACCGAGAGGACGCCGTTCTACCCGCGCAGCCCGTATGGCGCGGCGAAGGTCTACGCATTCTGGATGACGGTGAACTACCGCGAGGCGTACGGCCTCTTCGCCGTCAACGGCATTCTGTTCAACCACGAGTCGCCGCGGCGGGGAGAGACCTTCGTCTCGCGGAAAGTGACGCGGGCCGTCAGCCGGATCAAACACGGCCAGCAGGACCGCCTCTACCTCGGCAATCTGGACGCGGCCCGCGACTGGGGCTACGCAAAGGACTACGTCGAGGCCATGTGGCTCATGCTGCAGCAGGACGAGCCGGAAGACTTCGTCATCGCCACCGGGAAGAAGCACACGGTGCGCGACCTCTGTGCGCTGGCGTTTCGACGTGCCGGCATCGATCTCGAGTGGCGCGGCTCCGGATTCGAGGAGAAGGGCTTCGAACGCGGCAGCGGCCGCGTGCTCGTCGAGATCGACCCGCGCTACATCCGTCCGACCGAAGTCGATCTTCTCCTCGGCGACGCCTCGAAAGCGAAGGCCAGACTCGGCTGGACTCCGGCGACGTCGTTCGAGGAGCTGGTCAATCTAATGGTCGATTCCGATCTCGCGCACGCGGCGGACGAAGCACTCTTGAGGCAGCGCGGATGAGTGGCTTCTGGTCCGACCGCCGCGTGTTGCTCACCGGCGGCAACGGTTTTCTCGGCAGCGTCATACGCGGGAGAATCGCCAGCCGGCAACCGGCCGCGCTTTTCACACCGTCCCGCAACGAGCTCGATCTCCGCGACGCGGCCGCGGTTCGCGGTTGGCTGCAGGAGTACCGGCCGAACCTCGTCATCCATGCCGCGGGTGTCGTCGGAGGCATCGGCGCGAACAGCAGGCATCCCGGTCTGTACTTCTACGAGAACGCGGTCATGGGCATCCACCTCATCGAAGAGGCGCGGCTGGCGGGCGTGGAGAAATTCGTCTGTCTCGGTACCGTCTGCGCCTACCCGAAATTCGCGCCGGTCCCGTTTCGCGAAGACGACCTCTGGAACGGGTATCCCGAGGAGACCAACGCGCCGTACGGTGTGGCGAAGAAAGCACTGCTGGTCCAACTGCAGGCGTATCGGGACGAGTACGGCTTCAACGGTGTCTTTCTCCTGCCGGTCAACCTGTACGGACCGCGTGACAACTTCGATCTCCAGGCGAGCCACGTCATTCCTGCCATGATCCGCAAGTTCCTCGAAGCACGTGATCGTGGCGAGGCTACGGTCACGTTATGGGGCGATGGATCGCCGACGCGCGAGTTTCTCTACGTCGATGATGCCGGCGAGGGCATCGTCGTCGCCGCGGAGAAATACGACAAGCGGGAACCGGTGAACCTCGGCTCCGGCGAGGAGATCGCCATCCGCGATCTCGCGCGGACGATTGCCGCAAAGATCGGATTCCGCGGCGAGATCGTTTGGGATACGACGAAGGCGAACGGTCAGCCCCGGCGCAAGCTCGATGTATCCCGCGCGGCCGCCGAGTTCGGCTTCCACGCGAGAACGTCGATGGAAGAGGGCCTGACAAAGACCATCGCTTGGTGCGAGGCGAATCGCGAATCGCTGATGACGTGATCAGCGTCTATCATTCCTCTCATGTGCGGTATCGCAGGAATCTGGCGACGGCGGGGCAGGGACGCGGATGTGACGGCGCAGCGGATGTCGCTACGTCTCGTTCATCGCGGACCTGACGACTCCGGTGTCTGGCACGATCCCGCCGCCGGCGTTGCCCTCGGCTTCCGCCGCCTCTCCATCATCGACACCAGTCCGGCCGGCCATCAGCCGATGCAATCGGCGAGCGGCCGCTTCACCGTCGTCTTCAACGGCGAGGTCTACAACTTCGAGGCGATCCGGCGCGAGCTGATGGAGAGCGGCAACGCTCCGCCGTGGCGCGGACACTCCGACACGGAAGTGCTGCTGGCGGCATTCGAAGCGTGGGGGCTTGAACGAGCGGTGCAGCGTTTCGTCGGCATGTTCGGCTTCGCCTTGTGGGATGCCCACGACCGGAATCTGCACCTCGTGCGCGACCGCATGGGCGTCAAGCCGCTCTACTTCGCGCCTACGCCGGGCGCTCTCCTCTTCGGCTCCGAGCTGAAGGCCATGACCGTCGCCGAGGAGTTCCCGCATACGGTGAACCGCGACGCGCTCGGGCTGTACATGCAGTATGCGTACGTTCCGGCGCCGTACACGATCTACGAGAACGTCTGGAAAGTGCGGCCGGGCACCATCGTCACGATCGATGCGGATGGTGCGTACAACGAGCGTGAGTACTGGTCGTTGCGGGATGTCATCACCCGCGCTACCGCCGACCGTTTTACCGGCAATGACGAAGAAGCGACCGACGAGTTGGAGCGCATCGTGACCGAGTCGGTCAAGCTTCGGATGATCTCTGACGTGCCGCTCGGCGTCTTCCTGTCGGGCGGGGTCGACTCGTCGCTGGTCGCCTCGGTCATGCAGGCGCAGAGCAGCGCGCCCGTGAAGACGTTCACCATCGGCTTCCGCGAAGCGGAGTACGACGAAGCCAAATACGCGGCCGCCGTGGCCAGGCATCTTGGCACTGACCACACCGAGCTGTACGTCACGCCGTCCGACGCGCAGGACGTCATCCCCAAACTTCCCGACATCTACGACGAGCCGTTCGCGGACTCCTCGCAGATTCCGACCTATCTCGTGTCGCGTCTGGCACGACAGCAGGTAACGGTGAGCCTTTCCGGAGACGGCGGCGACGAGTTCTTCGGCGGCTATCACCGCTACTTCCTCGGCCGGAAGCTGTGGGACAAAGTCGATCTTCTGCCACGCATCACACGGCCGTTCGCCAGCGCGGCAATGCGCGCGGTGCCGATGGGGGCGTGGAACACGCTGCTCTCCCCGCGGCGCCGCTTCGTGCCGCGATTCCTGCGCCGCGAGCGCGCGGGTGAGCGCATTCACAAGCTGGCGCGCGCCATGACGTCGCACGATCCTGACGGGCTCTACCACGAGGTCGTCTCTCAATGGAACGATGCCGTCGAGGGGGCGCGCGACCTTCCTCTCGGCATCACCACGCCCGCCTCGTGGCCGCGTATCGACGACTACACCGAACGGATGATGTACTTCGATCAGATCTCCTACCTGCCGGACGACATCCTGGTGAAAGTCGACCGCGCCAGCATGGCCGTGAGCCTGGAGGCCCGGGAGCCGCTGCTCGATCACCGGCTGATCGAGCTCGCCTGGCGTCTGCCGCTCGGCATGAAGTTGCGGAATGGCCAGGGGAAGTGGATTCTGAAGAATCTGCTCTCGCGCTACGTGCCTGAGCACCTCGTCGAGCGGCCGAAGATGGGCTTCGGTATCCCGATCGATCACTGGTTGCGTGGCTCGCTCCGCGACTGGGCGGAGTCGCTGCTCGACGAGAGCCGGCTGCGGCAGGAAGGCTTCTTCAGCGTTCCCGCGGTACGAGGGAAGTGGACAGAGCACCTGGCCGGCGCCGGCGAGTGGCAGGGGTACGTCTGGACCGTGCTGATGTTCCAGGCGTGGCTCGACGCCCGCCGGCGTGATGGAGCGCTGGCGGTGAGTGAGCCGATGCCTGTCGTCGAGGCGCCACTTGTTTCCGCGGGAGCACAGGGCTAAGGCGCACTCATCACGGCCTTGGAATTTCCCGGGCCGAGGATCTCATTGCGTCGCCCAAGAAAGTCCGGAGTAGGTCTCGTAGTCGGGCAGGTGACCCTTTCAATGCGCATGTGTGGTGTCAACGAAGCCGGGCCAACCGGTGAGAAGTGTCCATGAGGCAGACGCTGTCGTTACCGCGTCGCATCGCGGCTGCCTGTTTATTTGCTGTGGCGTTTTGCTGGCCGCTGGCAGCGGCTACGGTGAGCAAGCTCAACGACGACGTGCTGGCCCCGTTGCGCGGGGCGGTCGTGGAGAAGAGGATCCTCCTGAACAAGGTCCCGCTCTACGCGCATGGCACCGCAAGCATTGACCTCGAGGAGTTTCAGGTGTGGGCGCCGGGCGGGAAAGTCATCGTCAGCGATGGGAAGAGCGTTCAATACCTCGATCCGCCCCCGATGCGCTTTTTCCGCGGACTGGTGAACGGCGATCCGGAATCGTTCGCCTATTTCTCGATCGACGGGACAACCGGAGGCATTTACGGAATGGTTGCCACTCGCGATGGCAAGTTCTCCGTGAATGCCAACAGGCGGCACCCGATCACCCGCGATCGCGCCGCAAATGGCGTTCGGGGCGATGACTTCGACTATTTCCTGACAGCATCGGACGAAAGCGATGAGATGTCGATGACCGGCAAGACCTGGGAGTGTGGCGTCGATAAGATCCCGGCCCTGACGCACGTCAACCAGAGGATGTTTACCGAAACCGATGCCGCCGGACATCCGATCATCGCGCAAGGCATCAGCGGCACCCAGTCGTACGCGATTGCCGTCGAGGTGGAGACTGACGACGAGCTGTATGCCGCGGCAGGCAACAGCGTCAGCGCGGTGACGGCCCTTGTCACAAACCTGACCGGTGCGGTCTCGACGATCTACAACCGCGACCTTCACACGAACGTCGTTCAGCAAAACGTGCACGTTTATTCAGGCGGCCCAGGGACGGATCCGTGGACCGCGCCGGATTCCTTCAACGGCCTGGCCGAGCTCGGAAACTACTACCACACGAATCATCTGGCGCTGAAGCGCTCCGCGGTCATCATGCTGAGCGGGAAGACCACCCAGAGCGGCGTCGCCTGGGAAGGCACCATTGGCGAAGGTGATTTCGCGGCCACCATCAACTCCGTCAGCACGTACAGCGGTGGCTACGCCTGGTGCGGGTCGATCGGCGATCTCCAGGGAGGGTTCACCAGCACCGTCCCCGATCCAAACGCCACGACGAATGGAACTTTGTACGGCATGCCCACCGGCGGTAACAACTACTGGCCACTGGAAGAATACGCTCACGAGCTTGGCCACAACCTGGCCGGACACCATACCCACTGCGTGGCCATCACTTCGGGAGAGGCCGCCGGAACGAATCATCCGAGCCAGCTCTTCGTCGACATGTGCCACACCGGCGAGATAGACAACGATGGCAATGGACACACGAGCGGATTTCTCTTCTGCCCCTACAGAGAAGGGTACGATCATGAGTTATTGCCACAACGTGATCATCACCGGCGTACCGCAGAGCCGGTTCACGTTCGGGCAAGCCAGCGAAGTCAGCCACCACGAGCTCGACGACTATATGCTCCGTAGCGGAGGCCCTGTTCAGTTTCCCTCTGGTTTTGGAGGGCAGTTCAACATCGTAAACGCTGTCGGCACGTTCACGATGTCGACCATCACGGCCTCATCGACCGTCGCCCCGAATTCAACCGGCAACACCGCCTCGGTAACCACGGCGAATGGGGGCACCGTCACATTCTCGTGGACGATCACGGGCGGTACCATCACCAGCGCTTCGAATATCACCTCCATCACCTACACCGCCGGCGCGTCCGGAAGCGTCGTGCTCCGCGCGACGGCCTACAAGAACGGCACCAACGGGGCTACGTTTCCCAACGGTGGCGTCGGCATCACCGACACCAAGACCGTAACGATTGTCACCTGCACGGCGCCGGCGATCTCGACCCAACCGCAATCCGTCGGCGTGCCGGCAGGGACGGGAGTGACACTCTCGGTCGGCGCCACCGGGACGTCGCTGACGTATCAGTGGTACATCGGAACGAGCGGTGTCACGACAAGTCCCATCGGTGGTGCCACCGCTTCCTCGGTCAACGTCACGCCGTCGTCGACGACGACGTATTGGGTGCGGGTGAGCAATTCCTGCGGTACCATGGACAGCGCGGCGGCGACCGTCACCGTGACGCCGATCGCCGCGGCGAGCTTCTACCTCCTGACCCCATGCCGCATTCTCGATACGCGCGGGGGTGCGCCGGTTCCCGCCAACGGCGTGATGAATCTGGTGGTGACTGGGAAGTGCGCCGTGGCGGCTGGAGCGACCTCGGCCGCCGTCAACGTCACCGTCGTCAACCCCTCTACGAGCGGGTTTGTAACTCTCTATCCGGGACCTGCGAATACGGTTCTGCCGGTCGTCAGCACGATCAACTACACGCCCGGCCGCACGCTCGCCAACAACGCGCGAATCACCATCGGTGTCGACGGATCGATCAACATCTTCAACGCCGCCAGCCAACCTCTCGACTTCCTCATCGACGTATCGGGGTACTTCAAATGAACAAGCACACTGTCTCGAGGCTCGTCCTTTTCACGCTTGCAGGCCTGCTGGGAGCCGTCTCCGCGGCGGCCCAAACCGGGCCGTATCAGTTCTTCGCGGTTGCGCCGTGCCGCGTCGTTGACACGCGCAATCCGAATTCGACGAACGGTGGCCCGATTTTCAACGCGGGCACGCAGCGCGATTTCGCCATTCGCGGGAACTGCGGCGTCCCGACCTCGGCGAAGGCGGTGTCGCTCAACGTGACCATCACGGGCGCTACGCAGGGCAGCTTTCTCACACTCTGGCCGTCGGGTGGAGCGCGGCCCGTGGTTTCGACGATCAACTTCACGTTTAGCGACCCGGCACTGGCCAACGGCGCCATCGTCGGTCTCTCCACGTCCGCCAGCGATCTCTCGGTTTACAACTCAAGCGGCAACGTACACGTGATTCTCGACGTGACCGGATACTTCCAGTAGCTCGGTGGTTGCAAGGAAGTCTCGGCGCGCCCCTCCGCGATGGAGCGCGCTGTCCGTCATCGGGCTGTTGACCGGCGCCGCGGTTCCCCTTGCTTCAGCGAGATGACGAGGATCAGCCCGTCGGGCGCCGTGAACATCATCGGCATGCGCTCGCGAGGAAGCGTCGCGAAGTGCGTCATCGCGCCGTCCATGCCGTCGAACTGACGCAGCTCGAACGGATCGTTGCCGACGTCAATGGCAGAGCCCGTGGCCATGCGGCGCAGTACAAGCCAGTGAGAATCGTAAAGGCCGACCGGAACCGCGATCACCTGGGGATCGCCCGCGGCATGCATCAGCTCGATCGACGCACAGCTCCAGTCGTCGCAGGTTTTTACCACCCAGAGATGTGTGAGCGGGATACAGGGACATTCCGCCGACAACGGGGCGGCAACGAACACACTGAAAAGAAGCGTGCAGAGGATCGTCGAGCGCATGAGAGGTCTCCTGGGCGGCGGTGTCTTGAAACCTTCATGCCACGCGTGAGATGGCTTCGATTATGAATTACTCGAAGTTCGACTGAGGGACTCATGCATTCGGACGTTCGCCATCGACTGGCTGTTTTTCTCGCACTCGCCTTTCTAACTCCGGCCGCGTTTGCTGCTTCGTTCGTCGTTCCGGCCGACCGCGATCTGATCCGTCGTGCTCAAGCGATCGTGATCGCAACGCCGCTCGCTTCTTATACGCAGATCAATGATGAAGGCGGAATCGAGACCGTCACACCCATCCGCATCGAAGAGGCGTTGAAGAGCGAAGGCCTCGGCGACTCGCTGACCATCGTCGAGCCGGGCGGTGAATACGATGGCCGCGTCACGGTCATCCCCGGCGTTCCGCGCTTCACCACGAGTGAGCGCACCCTTCTCTTCCTCGTCCGCACGGGGAGAGACCGCTGGGCGGTGGCGGAGCTCGTGCTGGGCAAGTTCACCTTCCGTCGCGACGGCACCCTGCTGCTCCGCGATACGGACGAAATCACCGGCTGGGATCCGGACCTCACGCCTCATGTCGAGCGCCTCAGGGATACGGCACGATTTCTCGCATTCATTCGCGTCGAAAGCCGCGGCGGTATGGGGAAGGAAGACTACTTCGTCCCCGACCCGGCGGCCGTGAAGGAGCGGCCCGAAGATCGTGTGCACGTGATTCTCGATCTGACCGGATATTTCCAGTAGCTTCCGGCAAAAAAAACGCCGCCCCACCGGCAGGTGGGGCGGCGTTCCATTCGATCGATTCGAACGGTTACTGCAGTCCAGGAACGACGTTACCGGTAAACGTGCCGTTCGAGGTGTTCAGGTTCAGCACGTTGTTCTGGAACGTCTCCAACGTGCCGCCGGCTGAGTGATCGAGGCCCGTGCCGTTGCCCGTGATGGTCGTGGCGGAGACCCGGATGAACGATGCTCCGCCTGAAGTCTTCAGGCCGGCACCGGTGTTGCCCGCGACCTGTGAGTTCGCAACGATGATGACGGTGCCGGTAGCTCCCGCTGCGAACGAGAGGACGCCGTCGCCGAAGTTGCCGGAGACCCTGCTCTCATAAATGTTTACGTTGGCCTTGTCTTCCGCGCGCACGCCCGCTGCATTCGTTGTCAGAATGCAATCATGAATCGTGGCGCGAGCGGCGGTTGCACCGGCCGCCGGCTTCACGAGGATGCCCTGGGCCGTCTGTGAGATCGACGTGTGACGAACGATGAGCTGGCCGGTGCCGGTATCGTTCTCGAAGTCGATTCCAGCCGCTGAGTACGACTTGATGTAGCAGTCCTCGACAAGCAGCGAGTCGCCGGCGATGAAGCGAATGCCGTTGACGCCGAGCGTCACGCCGCTGCCGTCGATCAGGATGTTGCGCAGAACGACGTTGCGGCCGGTGCCTGACGTGATGTTGACGATGATCCCGTTGGTTCCGGACGACAGCGTGCTGGCCAGCGTTCCGTTGCCTTCGAGGGTCATTGCCTTCGTGATCGTGAGAGCCCCGAACCCACCTGGATCCAACGCATCGATGATGCCCCCTGCGGCGGTCTTCGAGATTGCTCCTGCCCACGTCTTGCAGGGAGCCGTGCGGCTGCACGGGTTGACATCGTCACCCACGCCCGAAACCCACGTACGAGTTGCCTGGGCGTGAGCGGCACTCGCACCAACTGTTAACGCTATCGCTAAAAAAACCGAGCGCGACCGGACTTTGCTCATGACTTCTCCTCCTAAGTTGTTTGTTACGTGAATGCTGGGAATTTCGGTGGATTATGCACCAACGGCAGTGACGCAGGACACAAAATTGTCTTTTTTGCGGTTCCACCTGTCCCCAGTATTCTAAAAACCACCAATCCTGGTGCAGGATCGTCCTCACATGGTTCCTCTTCTTCGCGCCGTGCGAGAGGCGGCAGATGTTAGCAGAGGCCGCCGGCCAGGCGAGGCCAGGGCAGTTGCACCACACTGACCGTTCCGGCGGACTACGGCGGCGAAGCGTCGACCGATGCGAGGTCGAGCTGTTTGACTGTTTTCCGACCCGGCAGCAGAAAGGCGATGCCGAGCAGAAACGCGGCATGGAACGGCAGGATGCTCTTGTAGCCGTAGGTCCACGGCGCGGCCATCACCATCGCGGTCAGATGCGAAAGTGCGAAGGC
Source organism: Thermoanaerobaculia bacterium (assembly GCA_017883235.1). Lineage (GTDB taxonomy): Bacteria > Acidobacteriota > Thermoanaerobaculia > Gp7-AA8 > Gp7-AA8 > JADGNZ01. The sequence goes on from JADGNY010000026.1 coordinate 32,453, forward strand.
GATGAGCACGGGGCGGTTGGGCCACGGAATGACGCGACGCCAAAGCGCGAGTCCGAAGACGACCGTCACCAGGATGAGGAGCCGCGGACGGTTCATTGGCGACGAACCGAGATCCGTGATGCCGAGGGTGAAGAGCAGCTTGCGCATCTCGACCCATGCGGTGTGCGTCGGCCGCGTAGCCCAGATCTGAAAGAACATGCGGATCGAGTCCGTGAGGCCAGGCCATTGCCCGTTCGCCTGCACCATCGTAGGGATCGGTTCCTCGTGGTCGACGTAGAGGTAATACGGCAGCGTTACGAACGAGCTGACCAAGAGGACGAACTTTCGCGCCACGATCCAGTTCCGGAGGGTAAAGGGCGACACGCTGGCGAAGAAGCCAAGGGCGAATGTGATCGCGGCGCCAACGCGGCGGAAGAAGCCGCCGAGGTGGCGATCCAGGATGATGGCGAGGAAAAAAAACGGCACGAAAATCAGACCGGACGGCCGCGTCGCCGCGGTGAGCGCCGTGAGAATCCCTGCGAGGGTCATCCATGCCGCCGACCGCCGCTCGAAGGCGAAGGTGCAGACGGTTAGCGTCGCAAGCACCATCGGCAGATAGAGGTTGTCGGTGAATGCGTTCATGCAGTAAGGCGCCGCCAGCAGACGGAGGAAAACACCGAGGGCGACGATCGCGGCGACGCCGGCGCCTTCGGCCACCCGGTTGCGCAGCATGAGCCAGAAGAAAATGCCGCAGGTCCCGATACAGAGGAAGTTGAAAAGGATGATGGTGGCGAAATCCTCGCCGAAAAGGAGGTGCGCCGCGGCGAGGCCATACGGGTAGAGCGGGTACCAGTAGTACTCGTGTCCGTGGCCCTCGCGGTCGACCATGAGAATGCCGTTGAAGACGATCTGCCGAGACTGCGCCTCGTAACCGAGGTAGTCATCGCCGTGCGAAAGCTCCACGGTGAGGTGGCGGTAAGGCCATGCCTGCTTGAAGCCGTACATCAGAAAAACGGCGAACAGCGCGACCGCCGCGACCTTCATCGGCGAGAGCCACACTTCTTCCAGTGCTACGGAACTGAGCCGCGCGTAAGCTTCGCCCGCCGTGAAGATCATGAGCGCCACGGCCGACAGGCCGAGCAGGGTGATCCCGCGCGCCGCCCAGACCGAACGCGTGAACTGGAGCGGAGTGGCCGGCCGCGGCGTGACGGGATCGGCGATACCGGCTAGGGTGATCCCCGGCTCGCTCTTCGCCGGCTTCACATAGTCGACGGTGATGACGTGCTGGCCGGGCGCGGCGAGGCGTCGCGCAGGAATTGCCGCCTCTTTCGGATTGGCGGCTGTGAAAACGGTCATGCCGTCGACGGCGATGGAGACGATGCCCTTTGCTGTCAGCTTAGGCAGCGTCGGCAGCGCGGACTTCGTCCAGACGTAGCCCTGCCAGCGCACGCGGAAGGGGTAGGCGAAATCTCGCGGCTCATGGATCCACTCGGCCTCCTCGGGCACGGCCAAGTCGTTGACGAAGTAGAGTGCAAACGTTTTCTCGTCGAACGCGATCTCGCGGTCGACGCGGTCATGGCGGATACCTCCGAGGCTGACGTGGTCGACGCGGGTGAGCCATGATTCGCCGGCGAACCACCGCGCCACGTTCCAGTACGTGCCGCTCCAGCCTGCCGGGATCACCGGCAACATCAGAACGGCTTTCAGTCCGATCGCCAGCGCGAAAAGGGCGAGCCAGCGGAATCGCAGCGTCTGGTGCGGCGGAAAGAGTAGAGAAAAGACACCAGCCACGAGCGTGAGGAGAAAAATGACTTGGGCGCGTCCCGGCAGGGGCATGCCGGAGAAGAGCGAGCGGTCCGGTCCCGGAATCAGCAGGAAGACGACGAAGAGACAGTAGGCGACCCACCAACGCCAGCGGACCGCAATGCTCGCGTGTGGGCTGGGAGTATTGTCCATTCGTTAATTTCCGACGAAGCGTTAGTATCTTCGGGGTGCGGGACATTGTCCAGAACGCCGACCACGCGGAATCGCTCGAAACGAGAGCGGTGTTGTGGGGCGACGTGCCGGATTCGATTGTCTCTCCGCCCGCGCTCGGTGCTCCGCTACGCGTTTTCGCGCTGGCGTCGTACCCGATCGAGGCGGCCGGCACTCGGATGCGGATGACGCAGTTCATCAGCGCGCTCGCCGCACAAGGCATCCACGTCACATTTCTTCCGTTTCTTGGCCGGCGCGCCTACCGATGGCTTTACGATCCGCGTTACGCGGCCCTCACGGTCGCCGCGCTCCTATTTGGCAGCCTCGTGCGTATCTTCCAACTCCCCAGGCTGCTTCGCGCCGACGTCGTCCTCGTGCAACGCGAGGCGATGCTGATCGGGCCGCCGCTCGTGGAATGGTTCGTCGCCTGCGTGCTGCGGCGGCCGCTCGTGCTGGATCTCGACGACGCGACCTACATCGAGCTTCCCAGCCCCGTTTACGGCCGGCTGGCCAATTTGTTGAAATGGCGCGGAAAAACCGATTGGATCATCGACCACAGCGAGTACGTCATCTGCGGGAACGAGAGAATCGCCGAGCATGTTCGTCGACGCGGGAGGCCGGCTGTGGCCATACCAACGATCGTCGACCCCGACGTCTTCACGCCCCGTAGTGATGACCACGGAATCGAGCCGCCTGTCATCGGCTGGATCGGCTCCCACTCCACATGGCCATACGTCCAGAGAATCATACCGGTACTCGAGCGTCTGGCGAAGTTGCATCGTTTCCACGTACGCATCGTCGGCGCAGGACGCGTCACCACCGACTTGCGCGGAGTCGATTTGGAAGTCCTGCCATGGAGCCTCGATCGGGAGGTTCAAGATTTTCAGGCACTCGACATCGGCATCTACCCGCTGCCCGACGACGAGTGGGCCGAGGGAAAGTCGGGACTGAAGGCGATCGAGTATTTGTGCGCCGGTGTGCCGTACGTCGCCAGTCCGGTAGGTATCGTGGCGCAGATCGGCGAGCCGGAGCAGACGCACCTCCTGGCGACGACGCCCGACGAGTGGTACGAGGCGTTGGACAGTCTGCTTCGTGACGCCGAGTACCGCCGCGCCATGGGGCGAGCTGGGCGCAAGCACGCGGTGTTGACCTATTCGTTCAAGCTATGCGCCGAGCGCATCGGCGCCGTCCTGCGCGCAGCCGCCGGTCGCGATGCGAGGGATGCCGAACAAGGATCTGTGTCTACACCGGCATGGTGGATTCGAGTCCCGGCGCGACTAATCCGAATGCTCGACGTCTTGCCAATCGTCGGCTTCCGCGGGCTCGCCGGCGGCATGCCGATCCTCATAGGTCTCTACATCGGCCATCGTTGGGGGTTAGTGCCGCTTGGAGCGTACACCTTCGCCAGCTCGTTTGCCGCCGTCGGACTGATCGTCACCGATTGGGGCTGTACGCGTTGGCTGCCCCGCGAGCTGGCACTGGCGAAGGTCGGCAGTGACGACCTTCGCGCGGCGCATGCGTCGAACTCCGTCCGGCTGATCTTCGCGTCTCTCTACGTCCTGATGACTTTCGCCATGACCACGGCCGGGCTGATGAAGCAGGAAGTGGCAACGTATGCGTATGAGCTGGCGATCCTTTACGGGGTCGCGATCATCAGCACCGACGGAATGAGCGATCTGATCGTGGCTCGGAAGACTTGGCGCATCGCGTCGGCCATGGCCATTGGCCTCGCCGTGTTCTTCGTTGGCGCGTTCGTGGCGGACCGTTTCTTTGCCACGCCGTATGCGCTCGTCGCCGCGTACATCGCCGGGAAAATAGTGGAGGCGGCCGTGCTCATCGCCGGGCGCATGAGCCTCCTCCGCTTCTCAAGCCACCATCTCTGGCGCATGACCGTGGCCCTGGGCCCGTTCGGCGTGCAGGCCATCCTGGCCGTCATCTACTCACGAGTGGCGATCTTCATCATCGAAAACCAGCGGCCCCTCAGCGATGTCGGCATCGTCGGCGCTGCCACCGCGCTTCAAGGAGTGGTGCTGCTGTTGCCCGCATCCATGACTCTGCTCCACTTCCCGGCCCTGTCGACCGCGGCCGCGGCGCAACGGCTGGGAGAAATGCTCCGGATCGTCAGGCGATCTACTGCTGGCTCTGTAGTCGGCGTGACGGTCGGTCTCGTCGTATTCGCAAGTGTCCGGTATCAGGTGGCTAACGTCCTGCATATCCCTCTAGTGTACGTTCCGTTCGTCATGGCGCTGATCGCGATGAGCTATCTGACCATCGGGACGACCATGGCCGGCGCGGTGCTGCAAGCGCTCGGCGGCGAACAGCTCGCCGCGAAGCTGTCCTTTCTCACGCTCGGGCTGTCCATTCCCTGCCGCTTTATCTTCATCCGTTATTTCGGCGTGTGGGGCGTCTTCCACGGCGCATTGACAAGCGAACTGGCGACGCTGGTGATTTTCGTCTTCGCCGCGGTGCGAGTGGCTCGGCGAACGTTCGTAGCATTGCGCCTGGGGGCGGCGGCGTGATGGGAGTGATCGACAAGCACGGGCTTCTGCCGCGGCTGGCGACGCTGAGCCCGGTCGTCCTCGAGCTCGGCTGTGGCGCCGCCAAGCGTGACGCGGCAGCGATCGGCATCGACCAACTCGATTATGACTGCGTGGATCTCGTCGGCGACGCGCTTGAGATCCTCGCCGCGATTTCCGACGCCTCGGTCGACCGCATCTACAGTTCGCATTTCCTCGAGCACGTCAGCGACTTGCCGGCCATCGTTCGCGAGATCGAGCGAGTGCTTCGTGTTGGCGGCACGCTCGAAGCGGTCGCGCCGCACTTTGCTAACCCATACTTTTCATCCGATCCGACGCACAACCACCGCTTCGGTCTCTACACGTTCTCGTATTTCAGCGATGACCGCATCCTCCGCCGGCGTGTGCCGACGTACGCTCATCAGCTCCGTCTGAAACTCCTCGACGTGCGTCTCGTGTTCAAATCGACGCGACCGTTCTTTGTTCGGCATGTCCTCAAGCGGTCGGTGGGACTCATCGTCAACTCCTGCCGGTACATGCAGGAATTTCACGAGGAGTTGCTTTGCTACCTCGTGGCCCCGTACGAGGTTCGTTACATGCTCAAGAAAGTCGTATGATCGCCGAAATGCCGAAAGCCATCCCAGCGCAGGAACGGAACATTCATTCCGCTGTGGTGGAAGGTTTCGGCGATCAGTGGAGCCGCTTCGATCAGAAGGTGCTGTCGGACGCGGAGGTGCAGAAGATCTTCGGGGAGTACTTTGATATTTTCCCGTGGCGCTCGCTGCCGCCGAACGCCGTCGGGTTCGATGCCGGCTGCGGCAGCGGGCGGTGGGCTCGCCTCGTCGCACCACGCGTGTCCCGGCTCCACTGCTTCGACGCGAGCCAGGAAGTTGTGGCAGTGGCCAGGGAGATGCTTGCCGGATTACCGAACTGCGAGGTCGTGCATGCGGCGATCGACGAGCTTCCGATCGCCGACGGCAGCATGGACTTCGGCTATTCGCTCGGTGTGTTGCATCACATTCCCGACACCCCGGCGGCATTGCGCGACTGCGTCGGCAAACTGAAGTCCGGCGCGCCGTTTCTGCTCTATCTGTACCACCGCTTCGACAATCGCCCGCGGTGGTACCGAACGCTCTGGCGGATGTCCGAATTGTTGCGCTATCCGATCTCGCGATCGCCGAAACCGATACGATACCTCTGCAGCCAAATCCTGGCGGCGACGGTCTATTGGCCGCTGTCCCGAGTAGCGAAACTCGCCGAGCAGGTCGGCATTTCTCCGGATTCGTTCCCGCTATCGTTTTATCGCAATCGCTCGTATTACGTGTTGCGCACAGATGCGCTTGACCGATTCGGGACCCGGTTGGAGCAACGATTCACGAGAGCCGAGATCGAGGAGATGATGCACGCTGCCGGGCTCGACAACCTCGTGTTTAGTGACCATGCGCCGTTCTGGTGCGCGGTCGGATGGCGTCGTTAGTGCGAGCTCTAACTAAGTGATATCCTTCGAGTATCAAATTCGTGCTGGCTTCCTATGACAGAGTTCGCCCTGCAAACCGTTCTCACGATTTCTGCCTGCGCTGCTCTGTTCCTCCTGTGGCGGAGGGTGAGCTCCCATGGGCGACCCGTATTCTGGCTTGTGACGCTCGGTGTGATCGGACGCGCGGTCGGGGGTGTCGCCGCGTTCTTCATTTCGTACTTTCATCTTCCGATTGCGCGGTCGCTTCAACTCGGTAACGGCCTTTGGATCATGGCGGCCGACAGCGTCGAGTATGTCGCACGAGCCGCCGCCGCTGCTGCGGCCGGGCCGATGGCAATCGTACACCTCAGTAAATACGACATCTCACCGTTCTATTGTCAAATCCTGGCGACCGGCTTTTGGCTATTCGGTTCCTTTGCCTCCGTCGCTGTTTTGATCAACATCGCCGCATACCTCGGCTGTTGCGCGATCATCGTGTCGCTTGGGCGCGGCGTGAATCAGCGCGCCGTGACCGTAGCCATTGCGGCGCTGAGTCTCGCGCCATCGGTAGTCATCTGGTCGCTGCAGCCGCTCAAGGATGTCCCGTTTCTCTTTCTTGTTGCCTCATTCATTGCAAGCACGTGCCTGTGGCAGCAACTCTGGAGTACCAGAACTCCCATGGGGAGGAGCGTCGGTATGGCGGCCCTCTTTGCTGTGATGATCGCTGCGTTGAGCTACGGTATCTCCGGCATTCGCTGGTATTTCGGATTCATTCTCGTCATCGTTCTCATACCGTTTGTCATGCTGGTTGCCTTCGGATGCGGCAGGAGACTTGCGGCCGCGGCCAGCGGGATCATACTCATAGCCGTCACGGCTGTTGGGTTCTTCTACGGTGCCGGTCCGTTCGTTCCTGCGCCTTTGCGTGAAGCGATTTTCGGAGAATCAGCCGGTCCGACAGCGACGGTATCGGTGCTCATTGGCGGAATGAACGCGACTCGCGCTTCATTCGATAAGGTCGCCGGCACATCGCTCATCGGGGCGGGTGGGGCGATCACAAAACTCGACAAGTTAATGGGTGCTCAGGAGACAAAAGTCAGGGCTGAACCGACTTTTCAAGGGAAACGAACGCTTAAACCCACTCCGACAACCCAGGACAAGAACTCCACTCCGCAACCGACTGTGCCGCTCCCGAAGCAAGCGTCGCAGGTCAGAATCGTCGCTGTTCCCGCGTCTCCAGCCACTCGGTTGATCACAGGACTCGCGGCGATCACGTTGCCGCGATTTGTCGCCCAACGACTCCACCTCGTGGATGTCGGCGGAGGGCGTGGCTTGTGGCCGCTCGTCGAGCTCGACACCCTTTGCTTCGATGCCGGGCTCGCCTTTGCCATCATCTCGACTGTCGGCGCAGGTTGGCGGCGGGTCCTCCGCTCGCCCGCGTTCTGGATGCTGTTGATGATAACCGGAGGAGTCGGATTGGCTCTGATCTACTCGGTCAGCAACTTCGGCACGCTCTTCCGTCACCGCGACATGATCCTTCTCGGTCTGCTCCTGCTGCCGCTGGTCACCTCCGCGCCGAGTTTGCCGCGGGCCGATGTCGAGAGCGTGCTCGCCGCGGACGAACAAACCAAAGTCGGACTGGCGTGAGCCGCAAGATCATCTACGTCATCACGCGCATGGTCGTCGGCGGCGCGCAGGAAACGGCAAAGTACACAGCCGAGCACTTCCACCACGCCGGCGACGAGGTTCTATTCGTCACCGGCGTCGAGACCGGGCGCGAAGGGGAGTTGACGGTTGACGAGGTGCCGGTGCTCTTCATGCCGGCGCTCGTACGCCGCCTCAGTCCTCTCCACGACCTCCGGGCGGTCTGGCAGCTCTATCGCCTCTTCCGCGGCCGGCGGCCCGATATCGTGCACGCGCGCACGTCAAAGGCACGCGTAGTGGCAGCCGTCGCGGCCCGGCTGGCACGGGTGCCTACGGTCGTGCAGACGATTCACGGCTGGTCGTTCGGCAACGAGATCGACCGGAAGAAGTGGCTGTATGTCATCGTGGAGAAACTCATCGCCAGGATGTTCGACTGCAACATCGTCGTCTCGGAAGGCGATCTGCGGGAGGGACTGGAGACGGGGATTCTCCGCCTGCAGACGACGCAGCTCATCCGCTCGGGAGTGAATCTCGCGAAGATCAGCAAGGTCGATCGCGAGCGCGTGGAGCGCCTGCGCGCGGAACTTGCCCCGGACGGTCAGCGCGTGGTCACCCTGATCGGCAGGCTGTCGAGCCCGAAGACGCCGGACGTCTTCGTCGATGCCGCGACGGCCGTATTGGCGAAGCATCACGATACGCGTTTCCTCGTCGTCGGCGACGGCGCGAAACGCGAGGCCCTCGCCGCCCAGATCGGGCGGCTCGGCATCTCCGCGGACGTACTCATGCTCGGTCTGCGCACGGACGTGGCGGAGCTCATGGCGGCTTCCGACATCATCGTGCACTCGTCGCTGCGCGAAGGGTTGCCGAAGGCCGTGCTCGAGGCCATGGCGGCCGGCAGGCCGGTCATTGGAACGAATGTCGGCGGCGTACCGGCAGTGGTCGATGACGGGGTGACGGGCTTGCTCGTCGAGCCATCGAATGCGCCTCAGATGGCGACGGCGATTCTACGGCTGCTCGAAGATCCAGCGTTGTGTGCGCGGCTCGTGGCCAACGCCGCGCAGCGTGTGCAGGACTTCTCCCTGACGAAATCGTTCGACGACACGAACGCGCTCTACGAACGGCTGCGCCATTAGTTGTGCGCGGCCGGCAACCGCGAGGCGTGCAGCAGCGGCGTGTCGCCCGCCGCGATCGGTGTCGCTGGAGCGTCGCTAGAGAGGACCCAGCCGAAGTCGACCGGCGACAGACGCTGAAAACTCATGTACGCCCGCGAGACGGCCACTCCCACCGCCGCACACTCGCCGACGAGCATTGTCAGCCGGTCGCCGCGGATCGCTTCCGTCGAGAGGATGATCTCCTCGATCTGCAGCTTGCGGCACAGCTCCGCCACGCCGGCGTGCCGCGCGTGCACGCGCAGGCCGTGCATCAGGCGCCCGATCTTGGCAGGATCGTCGTCGATGAAGCCCACCGGCAGCACCTGCAGTCCGGCGTTGTTGTTCAGTTCGCGGAAGACGAGCTCTCCGCCGTCGCCGGCGCCGTAGATCAGGACGCGTTTGCCCTGCCCCTTTCCGTTCATCAGCAGCCGCCGGAAAATGCGGAACGAAAAGCGGCTGATCGTCAGCATCACCAGCAAGAGAATGCCGTCGAGCACGAAGACCGTGCGGGAGAAGCCGTTGAAGCGGAAGGCGAAGACGATGGCAACCAGGGCCACGACCGAGCTGAGTACCACGGCCCGCGCGAAGTCGACGACGTCGGCGATGCTGGCGTAGCGCCACAATCCGCGGTACACGCCGGCGCCGAGAAACGTCACGATCTTCAGGCATACGACAATCGGCAGTGTGCGGAGAAAGAGGTCCCAGTCCGGCGTGCTGCTGAGCGGCCCGAACTTCAGCACATAGGCGAAGTAGTACGCCAGCGCCACCAGTCCGACGTCGAGCAGGACTTCGAAGATGCGGCGCTTGTAGCTGAGATCGAAGAGGAACGAGACCAGCGGCTTCTCCCGCGCCGCCGCGAGCTCCCGCTCGTCATACACGTGAACGCGCGCCAGGTGCACGCCGACGAACGTGAGCAGGATGACGAACGTGCCGGTGGCGGCGACGCTGAGGTCGAGAGAGATGTGGCGGGCGAAGAGGCCGAGCGTTCCGGCCGTAATGGCCAGCGCGTACAACAGCCACACGGCGTGCTTCTCGCTGAGGCCGAGCGCCACGAGCCGGTGTGAGGTGTGGTCGCGGCCGCCCTTCATCATCGATCGGCCGGCGAGCTTGCGCATGACGGCCACGAACGTCGTGTCGAAGATCGGTACCAGCAGCACCAGCACCGGCACGGCCAGCACGGCCACGATGCTGCGCGACCTCCCGCCTCCCGTCCCGCTCAGCAGCGCCGCGCTGGCGAGAAAGAAGCCGATGAACATCGACCCGCAGTTGCTCATGAAGATCGACGCCGGGTTGTGGTTGTAAACCAGGAAGCCGAGGAGCGCGCCTGCGAAGGCGGCCAACGCGGACGTTTCCCACAATTGCCCGTTCTGGTAGAAGTTGATGGCCAGGAAGATCGCCGCCACGCTCGACACACCGGCGGCCAGACCGTCCATGTTGTCCAGGAGGTTCACGGCGTTGGTGATGCCGATGAGCCAGAGGAAGGTGATGGCGATGTTCAGAAGCGCCGAACCGGTCCACGGGAGAATCAGACCGCAGTAAATCACCGCGGATGCCGCAATCAACTGGCCGACGAGTTTCTGGTACGGCTTGAACTCGATGTAGTCGTCGATCAGGCCGAGAACGAACATCGCGCTACTGGCGCCGAGGATGACCCAGCGGTCACGCGTGAGCGGCGTGAAGGCGAAGATCGTGATGACAGCGGTGAGGAAGATGCCGATCCCGCCCATCATCGCCGTCGGCTTGGCGTGCCAGCGGTCGGTGCGCGGCATCGCCACGGCACCGAGACGGCGGGCCAGGGCACGCACGATCGGGATGGTGGCTACCGCCGCCCCAAAGGCGATGGCGCCGATTGCAGGAGCTGCAACGGATAACGACCCTTCCATAGAGCGGAGATACAAGTTATTCGATGCTTGCCTGGATTGCAAGCGACTGGTTCAGAACGTGCTCAGAAGAGCGAGTAGATGAAAGGCGCGAGCGCCGACGACTGACTGATCAGGAGCAGGATTCCCAGGAGTAGGAGGACCAGGAACACCGGTACAAGCAGAAGCTTCTTGCGCGAAATGACGAAGTCCCAAAAATCAGCGATGAGCTCGAACATTAGAACGGCCTCTCCATTCCTCGTTTTGGATCGGACGACGTCCCGATCGCGACCCGATAGGTCGTTGCTTCCGGTCCATTGTCTTTCAGATGAAGGATGTCGCGGCCGACCGCCCTGCAGAGTAGCGCGAGCGGCGTGATGAAGCCCCAGAACATGATCGTGAGAATGATCCTGCTGTTGACGGCACCGAGCAGGGCTCCGAACCGCATCCAGCCGCGATAGACGAGTGAAAGCATGGTCGGCCGGGCGAGAGCGAGAATCGCGAACACCAAGGCGATGGCCCACGGCGTCAAGGGAATGGCGCGTTTCTTCAGGAGCGGCAGCAGGACGCCGAAGATGCCGGCGATCATGCCCGCCATCAGCAGGCCAAACTCCCGGAGGGTCTTCGCCGTGATCGGCGGTGTCGTGGAATTCTCTACGTACGTCATCCAGCGGTCCCAATTTAATCCAACTCGAATTCTTTCTTCCAGTCGTCTTTTTCTGACCAGCTCGGTTGTTCCCGCTTTGCGAGAACATAGTTCTCGACCACGAGGTAATCCATCTCCGTTCGCATGAAACATCGATAGGCATCTTCGACGGTGCACACGATCGGCTCACCGCGAACATTGAACGAAGTGTTGACCAGGACAGAGCAGCCCGTCTGCTCCCGAAATTCCATCATCAGTCGGTGAAACCGCGGATTCGTACTCTGGTGTACCGTCTGTACGCGCGCCGAGTAGTCGACATGCGTTACCGCCGGAATGGTCGAGCGAGGCACGTTCAGTTTTTCGATTCCGAATAGTTGTTCTTGCTCCGCGGTCATCGCGAGCCGCAGGTCCGCCTTTACGTTGGCGACGAGCAGCATGTACGGGCTTGGGGTATCGAGATCGAAATACCGGTCAACGTCTTCGGCGAGCACCACCGGTGCGAAGGGGCGGAAGGACTCGCGGTATTTGATTTTCAGATTCATCACCGACTGCATGCGGGGGCTGCGTGCATCACCGATGATCGAGCGCGAGCCGAGGGCGCGAGGCCCGAACTCCATCCGGCCCGCAAACCATCCGATGACGTTCTCGGAGGCGAGGAGCGCAGCGACCGAGGAAAAGAGGTCGTCGTCAAAACGCCGATAGACGGCACCGAACTTGTCGAGCGACTCCTGGATCGAGGCAGCCTCGAAATGCGGGCCGAGGTAGGCTCCCTTCATATAGTCGAGCTTCGTGTCCCGGCCGCTGTCGATCGAGTAGTGCATCGCATCGCGGCTGACGTCTCGTTCATTGCCGAGATACTCGTACCAGGTGGCTAGCGCGGCGCCGAGCGAGCCGCCGGCATCACCGGCCGCGGGCTGAATCCAGATGTTCTCGAAAGGACCCTCGCGGAGAATGCGGCCATTTGCGACGCAATTGAGGGCCACGCCGCCGGCGAGGCAAAGATTCTCGACCCCGAGTTCCGCGTGCACCGTGCGTGAAAGCCGCAGAACGACTTCCTCGGTTACCATCTGAATCGAACGAGCAATGTCCATGTCCTTCTGTGTCACCGGACTTTCCGGCTGGCGCGGCGGGCCATCGAACAGGGCGTCGAACTTCGCGTTCGTCATGGTCAGCCCTGTGGTGTAGTTGAAATACGTCATGTTCAGACGGAAGGTGCCGTCCTCTTTGATGTCGATCAGGTGATCGAGGATCAATTGGGTGTATTTCGGCTCGCCATATGGCGCGAGCCCCATGAGCTTGTATTCGCCGGAATTGACCTTGAAGCCCGTGTAATACGTAAAGGCGGAGTAAAGAAGGCCGATGGAATGAGGGAAATCGATTTCCCATATCGGTACGAGCCGATTTCCTTCGCCCTTCCAAACGGTCGTCGTCGCCCATTCTCCCACCCCGTCGAGACAGAGCACGGCGGCCTTGCTGAACGGGCTCGGGAAGAACGCCGAGGCCGCGTGCGCCTGATGATGTTCCGTGAACAAGAGCTTCGGCAATTGCGGTTTCGCAAGCCCGGACAGCTCGCTGAGCTCGCGGCGCAGTGTGTCTTTGAGGTACAGCTTGTCCTTCAGCCAGATCGGCATGGCCATCACGAATGAGCGGAAGCCCTTTGGCGCGAAGGCGAGATACGTCTCGACAAGACGCTCGAACTTCAGGAGCGGCTTGTCGTAGAAGGTGATGAAGTCGACGTCGGCGAGTGTAATTCCAGCCGCGTCGAGGCAATACCGGATCGCATGCTTCGGAAACCGGCTGTCATGCCGCTTTCGTGTGAAACGTTCTTCCTGCGCCGCTGCCACGATCTCGCCGTCACGGACGATGGTCGCGGCACTGTCATGGTAATAGGCCGAGATTCCCAGGATATTCATCGGGTTCGCTCGGCCGGGGAGCCCTGTTGTGGGAACGCCGACAACACAGGGCCGACTAGAGAGTTGGCGATAATCTGGTTGCCCGCGGGAAGAAGATGCATGCCATCGTACGCAAGCGCAGGATTGTGAAGATCGACGGCGTCTCCCAGATTCACATAACGAACGATCGCGGAGCCGGCGTACTTCTTTTGAATCATCGACGCCAGCTCGCTCTGCTGCTCCCGGTGGAGGGGCGCGATGTACGGTTGCCCGACGACGATTGCAGGCTTGTGATGCGAAACGGCGTAGTCCAGCGCGGCGCCTACATTGTTGCAGTAAAAGGCCCACTTATCGGAGCAGTAGGGCGAATGAACGCCGACGGTCGATTCTGTCTCGCGGAGTTGATAATTCAGCGACGAGGTTACTTTCAGCGCCCCTTCGAGCGCACCGGCCTTCGCCCTGTCAGAAAGGGTTGGCTTGAAGACGGTTTTCCCTCCCTGGCTCCCTTGATCGACAGGTCCGTCACGCAGCGCTTTGAGTTTTTGCGAAAAGACGATCGGAAAGATCGGATAGTAGCCGAACGTCGTAAAGACCGGCGAGTCACGCCGGAACGCCGATGTGTTCAGCTGAAGATCGTTGTAGCCTTCGTACAAGATGACGCCGTCATAATGCAGGTACTCATAGTCCTGCAGGGTCGGGAGAAACGAGTAGGCCCCCTGGTTGTTGTACGCAAGGTTGACCACCTTGACCGGGCGGCCTGTCTGCGCGCGCAGGCGCTTCTCGAGGAGGGCCGGAAAGGTCTCCTCCGGGGGAAGTCCATATCCAAACGCCGTACTGCCTCCGAGAACGGCCAACCGCAGTTCGTTTGGCTGCTTCGGACCGGCGATTTCGCCTCGGTATCCACGATAGTTCACCGTAGAGCCCGCAAATTTGTGGTGCAGATAAAGATCGAAGACGAGCACTCCGACCACCGCCGCGAGGAGGAAGAAAACTCCGAGGATGCTGCTGAATAACAGCTTCCTGCCGAAGGTGAGCTTCTTTCGCTGATTAGGACGATTTCTGATCAAGGAATCTCCGCCGATAACGAGGTTGTAGCAGCCGGTGAAGTCAGATCAACATGCCGGCGCACCGAAAAGTTCGCTTGAAGAGCAGCATGCGCAGCGACGCCGGGTCGCGCGCGGCAACTTGAACGAGACTCGGATGTCAGGACGCAATGTCATATGTTATCCAATTCAAACCGGAACTTCCAGCAAGCCCATGCACGAGTTCGGCTCTCAGCGCGGCGGCGGATGCTGGGGCACGGCCTTGTTGGCTGCGGTGACACGCTCCTGCATTCCGGCGTCGACGTCCCCGAGAAATTGCGGATTGAAACGCACGGCGAGGGCGATATCGGCCGTGGCGGCATCGAGCTTCCCTGTTTCCAGGTATGTCACGCCGCGGTCGAAGTAGATCTCCGGCCGATGGTCGGCAGCCAGAGCAGCCGTGTAATGCTCGATCGCTTCGTTGTTGCGGCCGAGAATGCGTGCGTTCACCGCGTAGACAAGGTGGTAGTCGACGGATAGCCGGCAGGTGCCGGCGATCGGTTGAAGACGCTCGATGTTATCGCGCGCGACGACCATTACCCGGTCACCGTTCATCTGGAGCGCTGCCTGCGTGCGGCTGGTGATTGACTTGACGACGTGGTCCGCATGCTCCGGCAGCCAGGCGTAGCGATACGCGGCCAGCACCGCGGCTGCGGCGGCGGCGAGACGGCAGAGCGCGCGCAGCAGCGGGTTACGCATCGTCACGGTCCCAGGAAATGGCCAGCGCGCCGAGGGTGAGGAACATCAGCCGGGGCGCGGCGATCTGCAGCGGAAACTGCGCGAGTGCAATGACAAAGAACGTCGCGGCAAGCGGTGTGCGAATGGCGCGTCCTACCGTCTGCTCGGCCGTCCGTGGCTCTCGTCCGCCGCCGGCGCGCCGGCGCGCGGGAATGGCCAGCAGCGCGATCGCGGCAGCGAAGAGGGCGTAACCCGGCAGGCCGGTCTCCGCCGCGACCTGCAGGTGATCGTTGTGCGTCTCGCCGAAATTCATCGGCCAGCCGCGCGTCCATGCCGGCGGATAACGGTTCTCCAGAGCCAGCCGCGTCAGCATGAAATGGAATTTGAAACAGCCCGGACCGACGCCGGTGATCGGGTCCGCCCGGATCATCTCGATCGCGCTGAGAAACGGCACGAGGCGCTCCGAGAAGAGAACGGGGTAGTTGCGCTGCCGCAGCGCGGGGATGAGCTGGCTGAAATTGCTGCCGATGCCGGTCGACGGTCTCAAGGCCACCGCGGCGAAGACGAGCAGCAGCGCGGTGACCGCGATCGCCTGGCGCCACGGCCGCAGCAACGCCGCGATGATTGTTCCTGCCACGAAGGCGACCATCGCCGTCCGTGTCCGGCTCATGACGATGCCGAGAAAAAGCAGCCCAGCCGCCGACCCGAAGAGTATGCGCTGCCAGCCTCGCAGATTCACTGCCACGACGAGAGCGACGATGGCCGGACCGGCGAGCAGCGTGCCGACGTCATTCGAATTGCCGAGCAGTCCGACGCTCTGCACGTGGCCCTGGACCTCCGGCGGAAAGACGAAGGGATTCCAGATGCGCAGTTCCTGAAGCGTCACGACGACTGCGTTCGTGAAGGCTCCGGCAACGACGACGAAAAGCACCGCAAGCCGCAGCCTCGGCGCGACGAGACGCGTGGCGATGTAGATCACCAGTGCGCACGCCACCGTGACAAGGCTGGCCTCGCTCAGCGGCCGGTTCGTCGACGTCACCGTCGTCACGATGCTCCAGATTGCGATCGCGGCGAGGAGGAACCACTCCCGCCGCGGCATTGCCGCCAGTGCTTCACGCCACGCGGCGCGCGGCGCGGTCGCGGCGAACACACCCGTCAACGCCAGCGCAATCGCCTCGGCCCGAAATACCATCTCCTTCGGCAGGCGAAAGGCGTCCAGGGCTCCGCCGGTATAGAGGATCGGGATCAACACGATGCCGGCGCCGAGCAGCATCACAGCGCTGAGCCAGTACCGCAGGCGATCGGTTCTCTCGCGCGCCGCGGAACGTCGTTCCCGCATCGGGCGAAGAGTAGCATGGGCGTCGCGCACCTTCCGGCAGAGGATTCGCGAACGTCTGAATCTATGGTCCCCTCTCACGCCATCGAAGCGATCCGCCGCTTCTCACCGACAGAGATTTCCAGTTTTGTGGCATCCAATGGCGCGTCGCTGCTCGAGGCCGAGGCGCTGGCGCTGCTCGACAACCCGCACTGTCCTGCCTCGGTCTGCGAGACGTTCGCGCAGAATCTGCGGTTGACGGCCTTCTACTCCGTCCGGGTGCGTCTGGTGCGGAACCGCGCCACCCCGCTGGCCCAATCCGTCAAACTGGTTCACTACCTCCACTGGCCCGATCTTCTGTGGCTTTCCGTGGACGTCAAAGTTCCGGCGCAGGTTCGGCGGGCCGTCGAGACGCAGCTTCTTCTCCGCATCGACAAGCTCTCGCGTGGGGAGAAAATCGCGGCGGCGAAACGCTGCAGCGCGGCGCTGATCCGGGTGTTTCTCTTCGATCCCGATGAAAAGGTCTTCGCCGCGCTGCTCGTCAACCAGCGTCTGCGCGAGGAGGACCTGCTGGTCTTTGCCGGTTCGGACGGTGCTTCCGCGGAGAAGCTGTTGATCCTCTCCTCGGATCCGAAATGGTCGTACCGTTACGCCATCCGCAGAGCCCTGGCGCTCAATCCTTCGACCCCCCGAGCCGCCGCCGCGTCGCAGTTGCGGTACCTGTCACGGCGCGACCTCTCCGTCATTCACGGCGATCCTGCAACGTCGACGTACCTCCGCCGCTGCATCGAGCGGCTGGCGCCGGGCGTTTTCACGCGCGAGACGGAACGAATTGACTAGAATGGACGGAGTTATCGGCCACTGACCCCATGCCTGATCAGGATCCCCAGCCGCAAGTGTCGGAACTCGCCTCGTTCGGCGAGGAGCTCCGGCGTGAGCGCGAGATCAGGGGCATCTCGCTGAAGGAGATCGCCGACGCCACGAAGATCAGCAAGCGCTTTCTGGAGGCGATCGAGCGCAACGATCACAAGATGCTGCCGGCTCCGGTTTTCACGCGCGGCTTCGTCCGTGAGTATGCCCGATACCTCGGCTTGAACGCCGAGGAGATGGTCAATCGATACAACTTCGCTGCTGTCGGCGATGACCGCATCGAGCAGTCGTCCCATCTCGAGCGCCTGACCACGCCGCAGGCTCCGCCGCTGCCTGGTAAGAAGCAGCCGCAGAAAGGCATCCCTCCGGCTTATGCGCGCGTCGATCGCAACGTCTACATTCTCATCCTCGTCGTCGTCGCGCTGGCCGGCGTCAGTTACTGGGCGCTGAAGCACCGGCGCGAGAGCCGGGCGGCCAATGAGGAGCATCTCGCCGTTGAGACGAAGGCCGCCCCTGCTCCCGCGCCGCCGCCGGTTGCTGCGCCGCAGACCGCAAGCACCTCAACGCAGCCCGAAACGACCCCGCCGGCCAAGCTGGTCCTGAATATTGAGGTGACCCGGCGGGCGTGGGTGAAGCTGGACGCTGACGGGGAGACCGTCATCGACGATGAGCTTGGCCGCGGTTTTCACCGCAGCATCGAAGCAAAGGATGGGTTTCGCTTCCGCACGATCGGAAACGCCGCCGGTGTCACACTGACCCTCAACGATCTGCCCGTGCCCGCCCTCGGCCGCGCCGGGCAGGTGTTGCACGACGTCGTCCTCGATCGTGCTTCTCTTCAAAAGATGCGAACTCCGCCACAGAACCAACAATGAGCACAACATCCGCCGAGCTTTCCGGCGATCTCGTCATCGACCGGATCGATGCGGGCCAGTTTCCCCGCGAAGTCGTGGAGACGATCGCGCGCGGCTTCTTGCCGTTGCCGCAGGACGACCTGATTGCCGTGCTCGCCTATCTGACGCGATCGCCGGACAGCGAGATCGCCGCCATCGCCAGGCGGTCGCTTGCCGACGTTCCGTCGCGCAGCATTCATGGCTTTGCTTCCAACGAAAGCGCGCCTCCCGCGCACCTGGTGATGCTGATGCGCGCCAGCGAAGATCCATTCATTCTCGAGGCGCTGATCCGCAATCGCGCCGTCCCCGACGCGCTCGTCACCGAGCTCGCATCGGTGGCTGACGCGGCCGTGCAGGAAGTCATCGTCATCAATCATTCGCGCATTCTTCGTGCGCCATCGATCCTCGCTGCTCTCCTCGCCAACCCTGCTCTCTCCGCGGACGTGCGCCGTCGCGCGCTCGAGGCGCGGGAGGAGTTCTTCGAGAAGAAGGCCCGCATCGCCGCGCAGCAGCCGGTCGAGGTCGAGGTCGACGAGGACGAACCGATGCTCAGCCTTTCCGAGGAACCGATCGCCGATCTGCTGGAAAAAGCGGTCGAGGAACAGCAGAGCGACGCCCCGCCGCCGGAGCTCAGCGAGACCGAGCAGAAGGATGAGAAAAAGCTGTCGGTCTTTTCCCAGATCCTTCTCATGGGCGTCTCGGACAAGGTGAAGATGGCCTTCAAGGGGGGCAAGACCGAGCGGGTGATTCTCGTCCGCGATCACAACAAGCTGGTCTGCAGCGCCGTGATGCGCAACCCCCGCATGAGCGTGCTCGAAGCGGAATCGATCGCCGGAATGCGAAATGTGGAGGAGGAGGTCCTCCGTCTCATCACCTTGAGGCGCGAATGGGTCTCGAAGTACAACGTCGTCATTGCCCTGGCGCGCAATCCGAAGTGCCCCGTGGGGGTTGTCGTGCCGTTGATCAATCGATTAACCTTGCGTGATTTGAAGGGCTTGAAGGACGATAAGGGTGTGAGCGAGACGGTCCGCGCCCTCGCCCGGAAGCTTTTCGCGCAGCGACGCATCAAATCCTGAATGAAGGTCAACTACTACGAAGTGCTCGGAGTCGATCGCTCCGCCTCCGAGCCGGAGATCCGCGAACGCTTTCGCAAGCTCGCGCGGGAGCAGCATCCCGACCGCTATCAGGGCCCGGACAAAGCCGAAGCCGAGGGGAAGTTCCAGACACTCACCGAGGCGGTCAACGTCCTGACGAACCCGGCCCGAAGGAAACAGCACGATGCGGAGATTGCCGCCCCCTCCGCCCGCTCCGCGAGCGGTGCTGCCGATCTCGCGCAAGTCGGGAAAGTTTATCTGGCAAAGGGCATCAAGGCGTACCGTGAGGGGGATTTCCGCACCGCGTACGACAACTTCGACATGGCCGCCAAGCACAATCCGGCCGATGCGAAGGCGTTTCAACATCTGGCACTGGCGGCAACCCGTATCCCGGGACACGCCCGTCAGGCGGTGCAGGCAATCGAGACAGCTGTTCAGCGGGAGCCGATGAACGCCGCGTATCTGAAAGATGCCGGCATGATCTGCAAACGCGCCGGACTGACCGCGAAAGCAGAGAGATATCTGGATGAGGCGTTAAAGTGGGATGCCGACAATATTGGAATCCGTACGGCACTGGCTGAATTGCGGCAACGAGGCGAGTCCAAGGAAAGCGGAAAGGGGTTTACCCTTTTCAAAAAGGGCTGAGTGGGAATGGACGTGAAGGCATACGGCCTCACAGACGTCGGACGGCAGCGCCAGCACAACGAGGACTCATTCCTCGTCGCTGACGAGGCGAAGCTCTTTCTCGTCGCCGATGGGATGGGTGGGCACGCCGCCGGCGAGATCGCTTCCCGCATCGCCGTCGATTCGATCTCCGAGTTCATCGTTCATACGAAGGAAGACGACGGCACCTGGCCGCACGCCTACGACGAGCAATACACCCGCACCACCAATCGCCTGATGGCCGCCCTACGCATGGCCAACACGCGCGTTCTCGAGGCGATGCGCAAGGATGCCAAGCTTCGCGGGATGGGCACAACCGTCGTCGCCTGTATGGCCGACGACGGCAAGATCTCCGTGGCCCACGTCGGCGACTCCCGCGCCTACATGATCCGCAACGGCAGGATCTCGCGCATCACCAACGACCACTCCTGGGTCTTCGAGCAGGTGCAGGCCGGGATGCTCACCGAGGCCGAGGCGGAGAAGCATCCCCTCCGCAACGTGATCACCCGCGCCCTCGGCGGCGCTCTCTCCGTCAATCCCGATGCCTCGGAGATCGATTGCCGGCCGGGCGACCTCTACCTCCTCTGCTCCGACGGCCTCACTGGCATGGTTCCCGAAGATCAGATCCTCGAGCTCGTCACCGCCAACGCCGACGACCTCGAGAAAGCATGTCGTCAGTTGATCGACGTGGCCAACGAACACGGCGGGCTGGACAACGTGACGGCAATCCTGGTGAAGACGACGTAATCTATGAACATTCGAATCGACTACTGCGGCGTTTGAAACTACTTTCCGAGAGCCTCCAGTCTGGCGGCTGAGATCAAACGCGAATTCGGCATCGACAGCCAGATCGTCCGCGGCAGCGGCGGGATCTTCGTCGTCAGCGTCGACGGAAAGAGCATCTTTTCCAAGAAGGATGAAGGACGCTTTCCGACGGAGCGCGAGATCCTCGATAAAGTGGGAGCGCTGGCGTAAGTCTGCGCTCCGCGCGTTGTCTGCCTGCGGCGTTGTCTGAGCGCTGCGGCGCGCGTGGTCAATGGAAGAAGCTAACGCGCGAAGCGCAGACAACGCGCGGGTAGCGCAGACAACGCCGCAGGCAGACAACGCGCGGTAGCGCAGACAACGCGCGGTAGCGCAGACACCCCTTACCCCGGTTAAACTCCGTGCGTGCATCCCGAAGTCCAGGAGATTCAGTCAAAGCTGAAGGAAATCCTTTATGACTGCGCGGTGGAGATTCGCGCCACCAAAGCGGCGCTCTACCTCCTCACCGCGGAAGGGCGATTCGAGCTGGTCACCGAATATGGCTTCCGCGGCGCGGTCCGCGCGGCGGCTGAACGCACCGATCCGGTCATCGACCGTTGCGGCCGCGGGCGCACTCCGTTCTTCGTCAACGGTCTCAACGCCGAGCCGCGGTTTTCGCATGTGATGTTCGAGTCGGCCAGCGACCGCCTGCTCGCCGCACCGATCTACTTCCGCGGCAAACTCGTCGGCGTCGTCGATATGCGGGACAAAGCGGGCAAGGCGCTGTTTGACGCCACCGACCTGCCGAAGGCGCAAAAGATCGCCGATCGGATCGGAGAGCAGTTCGTCAACAGGAACGTCTTCGGCCAGCAATTCATCACGCTCTCCGAGGCACCGGAGCGGCCTCTCGTGATCGGCACGAACGTTCCCGTGGCCGAGGCAAAGGCCGCCGGCCCCGCACCGGCGGCGGAGATCCCATCGAAGCCGAAGGCATCGCTCTGGCCGGCCGAGCGTCCGCCGGCGACGAACGTGCCGCGGCTGGCCACGCTCATCATCGAAGCGCGCGGCAATGCCGAGCGTATCGCCGTCCCCGAGTCTCCGGAATCGATCGGCGAGACGGAGCTCGCGGCGATTCGCGACATGCTGCGAACCATGCTCCTGATCCCGGGTGCCGCGGTGGCCTCGGTTTCGGCATACGGGCACATGGGCGGTGTGCAGGAAGTGGCCGCGCGCTCGACGCTGACCGAGGAGGCGATGAACGTCCTCCAGTCGAAGTTGAACCTCTGGCTGACCAAGCGCGGCGACGCCGGCGGCTTCGTCAGAACGAACATCACCCTTCCGTTTGGAAACCAGGAGCCGCCGATCACGGCCGCGCAGATCCAGAAAGTCTTTACGGCGCCGGTCGCGGCGGGGTCAGTCAAAGGGATTTATCTGACCGTGGTTTTCCCCGTCGCACCGGATCGTCCCGCGCACGAGCTGCTGGCCGCGTTTCATGGCCAGCTCCAGATGGCCATCGAGCACTCGATGTCGCGCGGCGCGATGCAGGCCATCCGCGCACGGGTCGCCGAGGCTCTGATCGAGCCCGACTTCACGACGTACCCTGAGCTGAGGCGCCACTCGGAGGCGGTGGCCAGCCGCACGGAGACCTTCGCCAGATTTCTCTCGATGACGCCGGCCGAGACCGAGAATGCGCGCATCGTGGCGCTCGTCCATGACGTCGGTATGCGCCTGCTCGACTACGAGCGCCTCTACCGCAAGCGTGATATTTCTGCCGAGGAGCTGTTGGTCCTCAAGGAGCACGCCTCCGTCGGTGCCGCCATGGTCGAGCCGCTGCTCGGCAACGAGACCGCCCGGGCCGTTCTCTGCCATCACGAGCGCTGGGACGGCGCCGGCTATCCAAGCGAGATGCATGGCTCGGACATCCCGCTTGCCTCGCGCATCGTGCAGCTCTGCGATGTTTACGAGACGATCATCGCCGTGGACAGCTACGCCGCGGCCGAATCGCTCGACCAGGCCGCCGCGAAGATCACACGCGGCGCGGGTACACAATTCGATCCCGATCTGGCCAAGCGCTTCATCGACATGCTGCGCGCGCGTGTGGCGTAACGCCGCCCCCCTTCCCAACGTCTCTGCACGAATCAGCGGAATCGCTGGCGCGCGTGATCGAATCCTTTTGCCGGACTCTCTCCGCCGACACCATGCAGAATGAGTATGTCCTCCGGCCGCAAATCCATCGCTTCTTCATGCCACATTGGTCCTGCCAAGCACCGGCACAGACAAGAGTGTCTGTGCCACATTAGTCCTCGTTTTGTGGCTCAGATTCGAGGCTCGCCAACGGGGGATAGCCACAGGCTGTGGGCAAAAAAACAGCGGCCAATGTGGCACAGACACTCTTGTCTGTGCCCAGCGGCGCAGCCGCGCGTATCCAACGCCGCGATAGACTTCAGAAATGAAAATCGATCGCAACGAGGCGAAACGGATCGCCGATCTGGCGCATCTCGAATTCGATGACGCGGGGCTGGAGCGGATGGCGGGAGAGATGACCACGATCCTCTCGTACATCGACCAACTCCGCGAAGTCGACGTGGCCGGCTTCGAGGCTGTTGCGGCAGGGGAAGCGACGCCGATGCGCGACGACGTGCCGCACCCGCCGGTCGAACGCTCCGCCGTCGCAGCCAACGCGCCGGCATTCAGCGGCGACGGTCACTTCGTCGTCCCAAAGGTGATCGGTGACTGAGCTTCTCCATCTGCCGTGGCACGAGGCGCGTGAGCAAGCGAGCAGCCGGGAGCTGGTCGAAGCGTCGATCGCATCGATCGATGCGCTCAATCCGCGGCTGAATGCATTTCTCCATGTCGCACGCGACGCCGGCGAAGGGATGCCGGTGGCGGTGAAGGACAACATCGTCACCACCGGGATGCCGACCACCTGCGCCTCGCGCATCCTCGGCAGGTTTCTCTCGCCGTTCGACGCCACCGCCGTGGCCCGCCTGCGCGCGGGGTCGTGCAGCATCGTCGGAAAGACCAACCTCGACGAATTCGCCATGGGCTCGTCGACTGAGCATTCGGCGTTTGGACCGGCGCGGAATCCGTGGGACACGACCCGCGTGCCCGGCGGCTCCTCGGGAGGCTCCGCCGTGGCGGTGGCGGCGCGTATGGTTCCGGCGGCGCTCGGCTCGGAGACAGGCGGCTCAGTGCGGCAGCCGGCGGCGCTCTGCGGTGTGGTCGGACTCAAGCCGACCTACGGGCGGGTCAGCCGCAACGGACTCGTGGCATTCGGATCGAGCGTCGACCAGATCGGCATCGTCACGAAGACCGTTCGCGAATGCGCGGAGATTCTCGGCATGATCGCGGGCCACGACCCGCTCGATTCGACGTCGTCGATGAATCCGGTGGACGACTACGCCGCCGATCTCGATGCCGGCGTCCGCGGACTTCGTTTCGGGGTGGTGCGCGAAGCGGTAGCCAGGCTCGAAGGTGAAGTTCGCGCGAACTTCGAGGACGCGCTCCGCGTCCTGCGCGCCGGCGGCGCGGTCGTCGACGAGGTCAGCGTGCCGTCGATCGGCTACGCCATCGCCATCTACTACATCGTGGCCAACGCGGAGGCGAGCGCGAACCTGTCGCGGTTCGACGGCATCCGCTACGGCCGGCGCAGCGAACGTGCGAAGACGCTGCGCGAGGTCTATTTCGAGTCGCGCGGCGAAGGATTCGGCGATGAGGTGAAGCGCCGCATCATGCTGGGGACCTTCGCCCTGTCGTCCGGCTACTACGACGCGTATTACGGCCGGGCTCAGGCCGTTCGCGCGAAACTGCGCGCCGATTTCGACGCCGCCTTCGCACGGTTCGACTATCTCCTGACTCCGACCACCCCCGAGCCGGCCTTTCTGATCGGCGCAAAGACCGACGACCCGCTGTCGATGTACCTCAGCGATATCTTCACCGCGCCGGCGAACCTCGTGGGCATCCCCGCCATCGCCGTGCCGTCCGGCTTCTCGCGCGAGCGCCTGCCGCTTTCGCTCCAGATCATGGCGCCGCGGTTTGCCGAGCGCGCCCTCTTCCGTGCAGCCGGATTCTTCGAGCACGAGACGGGATACTGGCGTGAACGGCCGCCGGTCTGC
>JADGNY010000210.1 GCA_017883235.1 Thermoanaerobaculia bacterium
TGCTCGGTCAGGTCGGGCTCCTCTTCGATGATCCGGGCCAACCCCCGGACATTGTCGACGATGCCCGTCATCTTCAGGACGATCAGATTTGAGAGTAGAACCGTGTGGAGTTGATGCATTCAGTAAAGGAGTAGCAGCACACCGAAAAATCTCCCCGGTCCCCCCCCGCGCCCCTTCTGCCAACCTTCGCCGAGAAGGGGCGCGTTGCCTCAACCAGGACTGCCCGTTACGCGGAGATGGCGAGGTGGTCAACCACCTTCTTCACACCGGGCGCCGACCATGCCGCGTTGACGGCATCCTGGCGCTCCACCCACGAACGGACCTTCCCTCGCAGCGTGACGCTTCCATCGCTCGTCTCGACTATGACCTGCTTCGAGTCGATTTCCGCGCTGCGCTTGAGAGCCGCTTCGATTTTCGCCTTCACGTCGCCGGCGTACAGGTGGGGCGATACCGAGATCTGGTTGTTCACCCCGCGGACGCCGCGAAGATGACGGACGGCATCGAGGGCGGCGTTCTTCTGATACTGCCATTCCACCTCGCCGTCGAGGGTGACGAAACCTTTCGTCACGACGACACGGATGCGGTCGGGCGGGATGACAGCGTTCCATTCGAGAGCCATGAGCGCCGACTGCGCGATATCGCTGTCGTCGCGGTGGTCGTCGGATAGGAGCTGCACTTCGAGGTCGTTCGCGATCGCCTTCACGCCGTGAACGCGCTTGGCGACGCTCTCGGCGTTCCATTTCTCGTGGTAGCTGCGAACATGGCCCAGCAGCGTAACGACACCGCCCGACGATTCGACACCGATCTTTGTGGCGTCGATTTCCGGATCCCATTCGAGCTCCGCTTCGACATCATGTTTGAGTTCGAGATCTTTCTGCTTTTGCATGGCGTTCTCCTTGATGAACTAACGACAACGTGCGCCCTCACGGTCTTCGCGCCAAGGTCAGCGGTCACGGCTCGATTGTGACGAGGATCAATGGACTGCTTGGGGCATCCCTCAGATCAGCGTCGCCTTGACGCCCAGGACGAAGCCGATGGCGCTCACGGCGAGGTGAAGAGCGAAGTAGACGATCACGACCGCGGCGATTGATTGCGGCGTCAGTGCCAAGAATGGTGCACCGGCCGCGATGGCGCCGATGACGTAGTCGAGCTGGTCAAATGGAAACCAGACGCGGCCGGCCGCGACGGCGAGGCGCCTCTTGGCGAAACTCTTCACCAGATCGCCGGCGAGCGCCCCGACGCTGATGGCGATACCGAACAAAAGCGGCACGGCAAGACCGTCGAAGGCTCTCTGTATCGCGAATGTCGCCACGCCGGCGCACGTACCGCCGATCAATCCCTGCCATGTCTTATGCGCGCCGAGGAGCGGCCGGCCGCGCCAAAGAAGTCCGCCGTCGATTGGGCGTCCAGGGCCGAAGAACCGCGTCAGCAGGGGCGGCGTTGCGTTCGCCACCCCTGCCGGTAGAAACAGATACAGCGTCTCGAGGAGCTCACGCATCAGGGAGAGTGTACCCGTCTCAATCATTGCAGATACTGCTCGAACCACGCCCCGGCCGCTGCGGCTGCCGCCTCCAATGTTCCTGGCTCCTCGAACAGATGTGTCGCCCCGGGGATGACCTTGAGCTCCTTGGTACAGCCGAGCCGGTTGAGCGCTTCGCGATTCATCCGGAGCACGGTTGTGTCGTTGCCGCCTACGATGAGCAGCGCCGGTGCCTTCACCTCGGCCAGGCGAGTGGCCAGATCAGGCCGGCCGCCCCTCGATACGACGGCGCGAACGATCTCGGGCCGTGCCGCCGCCGCGTCGAGCGCTGCCGCTGCGCCTGTGCTCGCACCGAAAAGGCCGATCGGCAGCGTCGAGATGAGGTTGTACGACCGGACCCAGTCGATCATCTGCACGAGACGATCGGTGAGCGTCGAGATGTCGAAGCGCAATGCGCCGCTGCGCTCGTCGAGCACCTCTTCCTTCGGTGTGAGCAAATCGGCGAGCACCGTGGCGAACGGCAGTCCGTGCAACTTCGAAGCGACATATCGATTCCGCGGACTGTGCCGGCTGCTCCCGCTGCCGTGCGCAAACAGCACCACGCCGTTCGCACCCGGCGGCATGGCATAGTCCGCGTCGAGCCATATCCCGCCACCGATCGGAATGCGGACCGCGGTCGTGTTGAACTGGTCGATCACTGCAGACATTGTGACCTCCGAGGCAATGGTTCCTGCGGCAGCAATCACACCGCCATGTGCGCGATCGTCGCCTTAAACCGCAGCAGAATGGCCAGCCGGCTTACGGCTCCAGTACGAGACTGCCAGCAGAAAATCGGCGACGTTGTTCGACGCGAACGATGGTGCGAGATCGGACGGCGCAATGATCCCCGCGATGTTGCCATCGGCATCGAGGACCGGCAGCCGCCGGACCTGCTGCTGTTCCATCAGATCGATGGCAGCCTGGATGTCCTCGTCCTGACCGACCGTGTAGACCGTTTTCGTCATTACGTCGCTCACGGGAATCACAGTCGGGGCCTTTCCCATGGCCACTGCCCGACAGGTGATGTCGCGATCGGTGATCACGCCCACGACTTTCTGGCCTTCGCAAACGGGAATGACGCCACAGTCGTGCTCCAGCATCAGCTTCGCCACCTGATCGAGTTTGTCGCCCGGCTTGCAGCATGTGGGTGAACCTGTCATCGCATCTTTGATCAACATGAACGTTACCTCCACGACACTTATGGCCTATCCCCCTCCCCGTTGCGAGGAACGATGACACGCGGCAGTTGTGTCACTCGTCACGCGGGCGGCCCGGCGCGATCACCCGGCGTCACCTGCCCTCCGCGCGGCTCCGCGGAGCAAGTTTTTGGCTCCGCGGAGCTGACTTTCTGCTCTGCGGAGCAGACTTTCTGCTCTGCGGAGCAACGTTCCAGCTTTGTGCCTTCAGACCTTTGCTCTTTCGTGTGTCTGCAACGCCTTTGAAATACAGGCACTTGCAAGGGCTAAGGTGAATCGTCCCGATCACTTGTCATTTATTCCCACTCATGAAGACGCGACGAGAGGGCGAAGCACGTGCTCCTCGGCCTGATCTCAATCGGCCAATCCGGTGATGCCGTCCTTCGCCCCGGTCCCGACATCGCCCGGCTTGCTGTCTGACGACTACAGGACCGAGGCGCGGCGGAACATGGCCCAGCTCAGCGCCACGCTGGCGACGCCGATCGCCAGCAGAAGCAGATAGTTGCGCTGGAGGAAGCTCTCGCCGAGATAGACGGCGCCGATGGCGAACGGCAACTCACCCAAAGCAATCGCGGCGGCGTACGTGCGCAGACGGCATCCGGCCAGGCCGAGGACGTATCCGGGGATCTCCGACGGCACCGCGAGCTGGAAAAGGAGCACGTGACGGAACGACACCATGCATGCACGTCGAGCGCGGCGTGACCATCGAGAAGAAGCGGAAGCAGAAGACGGCGGTGGCGATGGCGGCGGAGGACGAGTCGCGCGGCGGTGGGCGGAGGCGCCGTTCTGGCGGAGAAGGCGGGCCGCCGCTTCCCACGCAACCCGACTGAGAGTGGATATCTTTGCTTCGCGTCTTCGCGTCTTCGCGTGAAAACCGATCTCACGCGAAGCCGCGAAGCCGCGAAGGGGAAGGACCAACCTCTACGGTTATCCGTTAGATATACTATTGGGATGCGCTCTCCGGGGGTCAGGTCTAAAGTCTAAAGCGCCTCTTCAGGCCGGCCGACACCACCTTGGTTTCGCCACTTTAGACTTTAGACCTGACCCCAGATTTCGCGGTTCGCGCCAACGCTCGGTACACGAGACGATGATCCCGGGGTAGAGTGAGGGCGTGAAATTCGAATGGGATCCCCGAAAGGCCCTGACGAAAGTTCGGAAGCACGGCGGATACTCAGCGCTTCAGAACGGACACGTGAGACGCAGCAGTTGTCGGTCGCGCGGCTGCGGATCGGCGGTCATGAGCGCGCCATTGTCGCGCACGCCCGTCTATGATCGTGCCATGCTGCGGCGCCTCTCCCTCCTCGCCGTCTCGCTCTTTGCCACCGCTCTCGCTGCCCAAGAAAAGCTTGTCGAACAGATCGAAGTCCGTATCGTCAACGTGGACGTCGTCGTCACCGAGCGCTCCGGCAAGATGGTCACCGGCCTCACCCGAGACGACTTCGAGGTCCTCGAGAACGGTAAGCCGCGGGCCATCACCAATTTCGCGGAGATCCGCAGCGATTCGTCGGAACCAGCGATCGTGACCGCGCCGACGACGGCAAGTGCTGCCTCGGCCGCCGCCCGCCCCCGCCGCCTCCTCCTCTTCATCGACAACTACTCGCTCGACCCGAGGGTGCGCACCGAGGTCGTGGCATCGATGGAGAACTTCGTCGACACGAAGATGGCACCCAACGACGAAGCGTCGGTCGTGGGCTGGAATCGGAGGCTCAACATCCTGGCCGGCTTCACGCGCGAGCGCGCCGCGATCCACGCCGCGCTGAAGAAGGCGGGCGAGATCGGCTCGGCCGCATCGCTCTCCACGCCGCTGGCGCGCGTGCAGAAGGAGTGCATCTCCGCCGTCGACGCGATGCGCGGCGGGCGCCTCACGCCGCGCATCGCCTACGAGACTTGTATCCTCGCCGCACGCGATCACACGAATAATACGACGATCGTGTCGCGGCAACTCCTCGGTGCGATGAACGTCATGCTCAAGACGATGGAGGGTTTCGAAGGAAAGAAGGTGCTCGTCCTCGCCGGCGCGCAGCTTCCCTCGCAGCCGGGCCGCGAGATCTTCCAGTGGGCGAACCGCCTATTCCAACCGTACATGCGCGGGTTCGACGCGCCGATGGCGCGCCCGGACGAATCCGGCCTCGAGCAGAATCGCGCCATCGAGGCCGTCGCGGAGAGCGCGAACGCACACGGCGTGACGATGTACATCATCGGCGCGAGCGTCGCTCACGAGGCCACCATCACGTCGGCGACTGCCGTCCCGGACGAAGGGACGGATTTCATCGCTCGCGGCGACTCCGCGTTTGCGTTCGAGTCGCTTGCCGCGGCTACCGGCGGTTTCGCGACGACGCGCAACGGAGATTTCGGATTGGTCTTCGACGCGATCGCGCGCGACCTCGAGTCGTACTACTCGCTCGCCTACAAACCGACGGAGACCTCACGCCACGAGTCCCGCGCGATCACGGTGCGGACGAAGAACCGCGCCTACACCGTTCGGACCCGGAAGAGCTGGACACCGAAGACGCTCGACGAGCAGTTCGCCGACCGGGTCATCGCGAACATCTATTCGCCTGCATCCGAGTCCGATTTCGAGGTACAGATCAGGACGTCGACGCCGCGCAAGGACGGCGGCAACCTCGTCGTGCCGATCGAGGTGAGCTTCTCGCCGGGCGCAATCACGTTTCTCCCGGTGGTCGAAGGTCTGTCCGGCGGCTTCACTTTCACCGTCGCGGTGGGCAATCCGCAGGGCGGTCTCTCCAACGTCTTCCACCTGCCGCAATCGATCACGATCAAAAAAGAAGAAGAGCGCGGCTTCCGCGCCACGCCGATCAAGTTCACCGCGACCCTCACCCTGCGCCCCGGCGAGAACCTCCTGTCGGTCGGCATCCTCGACCAGGTCGGACGGACGGCCGGCTTCGCGCGAGCAACGATCATGGCTCAGTGATGAAGCGCTTGCCGGCGCCGCTGAAGCGCTGGCCTGCACGGAAGCCGCCCGAGGCGGAGTGTTAGGCACCAACAAGGACGGATGACAAGTCGGACCGAAGATGCAAGCGCTGCTTGGTGCTAAAGAAAGCGCAAAGGAGTAACCATCCGCGTACACCACAGCGCCTAACTCTGCGCTGCAGCCGACGTGGCCCTGCGCGCTGCCCGCGTTCAGCGTAACTTGCACGGTCTTCTATCCTTCCACGTGGAGCGGGCCACGCGGCTGAGCGCAAGAGCCGTTGGGCGGCACACATCCTGAGCAACGTATGAACACGATCGATGTATCGGCTTGGATATGGTGGCACAGCGTCGGTTATACCTTCGCAGTGAGAAGGGGCGGGGGCTCGGGGGTCAGGTCTAAAGTCTAAAGCGCCGCTTCAGGCCGTCGACACCACCTTGGTTTCACCACTTTAGAGTTTAGACCTGACCCCAGATTTACCCCCCCGCGAACGACGGCGACACGGGGGGTGTA
Organism: Thermoanaerobaculia bacterium; assembly: GCA_017883235.1. Classification (GTDB taxonomy): domain Bacteria; phylum Acidobacteriota; class Thermoanaerobaculia; order Gp7-AA8; family Gp7-AA8; genus JADGNZ01. Next base: position 6,158 of record JADGNY010000210.1, read on the forward strand.
TTGCCACATGCGGCGAAGATTAGCACGCGCGAGAACCGCGCCACGGG
>JADGNY010000027.1 GCA_017883235.1 Thermoanaerobaculia bacterium
CACGAAGAAGATCCTCGAGCTGACCGGAAAGCCGGACACACTCATCAAGCGCGTGGCCGACCGGCAGGGACACGACCGCCGCTATTCGATCGATATGTCGAAAGTCGAGTCCATGGGCTTCCGTTGCGCGACGAATTTCGACGACGCCCTCCGGAGCACCGTGCGGTGGTACGTCGAAAACGAGACGTGGTGGCGCGCCATCAAGGAGCGCAGCGCCGAGTTCAAGGCGTACTACGAGAAGCAGTACGCGGAGCGGTAGGTCAAGGGGCACAGACACTCAGGACTGTGATGCGCGACGCAGTGTCCGTTGCCTCATCGGCGTAAACTCCCTTCTCAAAAGGGGGACCAACTCATGCGTCCTTTTGCGAGTCTCTGCCTCGCTCTTCTCTCCTTTCTCGCAGCCTCGCCGGCCAGCGCGATCAGGGTGGACGGCACGACCGTGATCCTGCCGATCGTCGGCCGCTTTCCGGGAGTCCCCCCCTCGCAATGGCGCACGGACGTCTTCATCGCCAACCACTACTCGCCCGTGGTTACGGTTACCGCCACGCTGTACGTAATCGGCGGCTCTCCGATCGTGCGCACCATCACCATCAATCCGTTCTCGGCAATATCCCTTCCTGACATCACACTGAACACCTTCGGCCTTTCCAGCGCGGCGGGGCAGCTCGAGCTGAAAGCGGTCACGAGCATCGAAGCGCGGGCGCGCATCTTCAACAACGGCGGCACTGCAGGGGAGTTCGGGCAGAACGTCCCCGGCCTCGGCATCGACACGCTACGGCACCAGGGATTTCTCTACGGACTCTCCGGAATCAACGGCAACCGGGTGAACATCGGCATCGCCAACCCGAACGCGACCTCGATCACAGTTGGTCTGAGCATTACCGATCAGGACAACAACACTCTGTACTCGACAACGATCGCGCTGCAGCCTCACGAGACGCAGCAGTACAACGACATCTTCACACGCTATGGCATCACGCCGCAGGCGGGCGTGCAGGTGGAGTTCAGCGGCGGGATTTCCATCTTCTACGCATACGCCTCCGAGGTTCGCAACGACACCGGCGACGCAATCTTCATCTTCGGCACCAGCCCGAACTCCTAACTATGTGATCGCCTTTGCAATCGCGAACGCCGCCGCTGCGGCGAGGCTGCCGACGATCGTCGTTTGGGCGGCGCTCTTCCAGGGTCCGGCACCGGTGAAGCGCCCCTTCACGTACCCGAAGACCGCCAGCGCGACGAGGGTTACGGCGATCGAAACGAAAAGGGCGTCGTGGGCGGCGTGGAGGAACATGTATGGTCCGAGCGGAATCAGGCCGCCGACGAGATACGACACGGCGATGACTGCCGCACTGTTGCGGGCACGCTTGGGATCGGGCTTCTCCAGGCCGAGCTCGAAGCGCATCATGAAGTCGACCCACTCCTTCGGCCGTTCGCTCATGGCGTGAACGACCGGACGGATGTGCTCGTCGGGGATGCCGTAATGGCGAAAGATGTCGGCCACCTCGCGCATCTCCTCCCGGGGGATGTCGATGATCTCCTGCTCCTCCTTACGCTTCTCCGCGTCGTAGTGCTCGGCGTCCGACTTCGCGGCCAGGTAACCGCCCAGCCCCATCGCGATCGAGCCCGCGGCGATCTCGGCCAGACCGGCGGTCACGACAATTTTGGAGGCGACGGCGGCGCTCAGTCCCGCGGCAAGCGCGAAGGGCACGGTCAGACCGTCGGACATACCGATGACCACGTCGCGGACGGTGTCGCTGGCGGTGAAGTGGCGCTCGGTATGGACTGTTCGCGGCATTGGCAGCGCGCATTATGCGCTGAGGCCGCTCCAGGAGCCTGCGCGGTAGAAACGTTCTTGCGCTACTGCCGGCGGAGCCTTGGGCAACCAACGCTGCCGGCCGTGCCGGCTCAGGCCGCGTCGAGATGGGCGCAATGGCGGATGTCGGCGATGAACCGCTGCATATCGAATGGCTTCGTATGCACCATGTAGACGTCGTCCTGCAGATTCCTCCGGAAGTCTCGCTCGGGGACGGCTGTCGCGAGGATGGTGCAAGGGAGCAACTCCGGCTGATGAGCACGCATGTGATCGAGCACGGCATACCCGTCGACGCGCGGCATCATCAGGTCGAGAACGACGACGTTATAGCTGTCGCGGTCGAGACTCTCGATCGCTTCGCCGCCGTCTCGCGCGGTATCGACACTGATCCCCTGATGGCGGACGATCGTCGACAGCATCGTCCGGATGGGGCCGTCATCATCGATGATCAGTGCGCGTGGCTGGGTCATGCGTTATACAGCAACGCAAGAATCCCGCCCAACTTCATGTGAGCGCCGAAATGATGGCGATCGGCGCTCCGATGAGGAGTGCCAGGATCGCCAACGGAATCAGCAGCGCCACCACCACCGAGCCGATGGCGATCAGAAAAGCGAATTTGACCAGCAGAGCGATGGCGATGAAGGGGAGCGCCAGGAGCTTGAGCGGCAGCATCGCCAGACGCAGGGGCAGCAGAATGACTTTTGCAACGACCGCCAGCAACGCCACCGCCGTGAACGCGATGACCGCGAACACCGCCAATCCGAAGAGCGCTATCAATGCAGACATGACCGTGCCTCCATCATGTTGATACGAGGTTCGCGACTCCAGGTTTACGCAGGGCGGCCGATCGCCACCCGCAACCTAGGAGTCTGCGCGGCAGAACGATGGAGCGAAGACGGTGGCCGAGCCTTGGGCAACCAGCGCAGCCGGCCGTGCCGGCCTAGGGCCGCGCATCAATGTTGTCAACGTTGATTGCATGATCAATATCCGGGTGGTAGCGTATGCGCCGATGGTCACGTGGCTTTCATCGGATGACGCATCCAAGCGCCTCGGCGTCAGCCGGACGACGCTCTATGCGTACGTCAGCCGCGGACTGGTGCGCTCCTCACCGTCGCCCGGCAACACACACCAGCGCCGGTATGCCGCCGAGGACGTCGAACGGCTGCGCAGCCGGAGCGAACAGCGCCGCGATCCGGGAAAGACCGCCGAGCGGGCTCTCCATTGGGGTGTGCCGGTGCTCGAGTCATCGATCACGCTGATCGACTCGGACCGGCTCTACTATCGCGGCTACGACGCCTGCGAGCTCGCGCGCACCCGCAGCGTGGAAGAAGTGGCGGCACTGCTCTGGACGGGCGGTTTCGACGCCGGCCTCTTCGCCGGCACCCCGCTGCACGTCGTCGCCGGCGGAAAGAGCGCCGAGGATCTGCCGTTCGTCAGCCGCGCGCAGTCGATGCTGCCGCTCGTCGGCGCGCGCGACCCTCTCGCCTACGACCTGCGCCCGCGCGCCGTGGCCCAGACCGGCTGGCGCATCGTCAATCTGCTGACAAGCGTGGCGGCCGAATCAGCGGAGCTCGAAGAGTCGATCGAGGAGACGCTGCACAAGCGCTGGACTCCGAAGATGCCGCACGCCGTGGAACTGTTGCGCGCCGCGCTGATCCTCTGCGCCGACCACGAGCTGAATGTCTCTTCCTTCACGGCCCGCTGCGTCGCCTCGGCGGGTTCGAGTCCCTATGCCGTCGTCGTCGCCGGACTGACGGCGATCGAGGGGGCGAAGCACGGCGGGATGAGCGAGAAGGTCGAATCGATGTTTGCCGACCTTCGCCGCACTCGCGACGTGCGCAAGGCGCTGGCCGACCGCCGTCGCCGGCACGAGCCGATCCACGGCTTCGGACATCGTCTTTACGCCGGCGGTGACCCGCGCGCCGCGTTGCTGATGGAACTGCTGGCGAAACGTTTCGCCAAATCGCCGGAGGTCGTCTTCGCCCGCAACCTGGCCAAGGCCGGAGAAGAGCTCACCGGCGACAAACCGACGATCGATTTTGCCCTCGTGGTCCTGGCCCGGGCACTCAAGCTCGATCGTGGCACGGCGCTGACGCTCTTCGCCCTCGGCCGCAGCATCGGCTGGATCGGTCACGCCATCGAGCAATACGCGAAGGACGAGATGATCCGGCCGAGAGCACGGTACGTGGGAGATGGGCCGAAAACCTCTTCCTGAGTCTGCGCCGTTGCCGGCTGTTGAAGTACTCGCATCGTCTCGAGTCTTGACCACGGGAGCGCCGCGCGGTATCTGGAGATCACCGAGAGGGTCACGCGCAGCTGTGACGGCGGACCTACCGCTTTTAGCTGATTTGTCTATCATTCCGTATACGCCAAATGGAGGAATGAATGAAAACGCTTAGCAGGATTCTCCTGATTGCTGTCGTGACGTTGGTCGGCAGTGGTGGTCACCTCGGAGCGCTTCCCGCGTCGGATCTCGATGTTCTGTACTACGACCAGAACTTCAATTGGATCGGCGAGCATGCGATTATCTGCAGTGGCGCGCATTACGACTGGGGGGAGCACTCGGGTGCTTTCCGACAAACGATGACGGAAAGCTGCAATACCGACGATTACTCCAAGCAGTGTTCGTATCTCGGCAATGACCTCACATGGACAACTTACTCGTGCGACGAACCGCCGCCATGCGGTTTCGATGTGACTTGCCCGTAACGGCCTGATGACGACGTATCGAGCCGCGGAGCCATGCAATCCCCCTGTTCAAGACAGGGGGATTGTCTGATACGCCGAGCGGTGATCACTTCCCCATCATCTTCTTGATCTTCGCAACCATATCTTTGCCGATGAGTGAATCGGCAGCTTTGAGGACGCGCTGGATCATGCCGAGTACGTCTTCGCCGCCGCTCCAGTGCTCCCGGACGACGCTGGCGTCAACGCTGCCCATCACTTTATTCAGGACGAAGACGCCGAAGACGAGGTCGTCGAGATAGCCGATCGGGCCCACGATGGCCTCGGGGATGAGATCGAACGGCATGATGTAGTACACCACCGCGCTCCCGAGGAGGAGTTTGTCCTTCCTGTTGACGCGCGAGTCGGTGGTCAGTCGCCACAGGAGGATGAAGACGTCGGGCACGAGCAGCAGAAACTCGGCGGTCTTGCCGAGCACTTTGCCCTTCCCGTCGACGAAACTCCGGATCGTGCCCCGGATGCGATCGTAGAAACGAGTGGCGCGGTCGCGCGGCAACTGCTCCTGCTCAGCGGTATCGCGGATCTCGAGCGCGAGATCTTCATCTGTTCCGGCCGCGATTGTGTCAGGTGTCTCTTCCATGGGTGTCCTCCGAAGGCGGCGGAAGGTCGGCGCCGCCTCGCCCGAGCGTCACCGCCAGACCGCCGTCGATGATCCAGATTTTCTGGATGTCAGCATCGATGAATGATGGCAAGAATCGCTCCAATGAAACAACGAACGTCGCCGGATCCTCGTAGCGCACCAGATCCGCGGGAAGCTGATTTCGGACAAGACCGAAGAGAAACTGAGGGATCGGCAGCGCGCCGAACGCCGACGCCGAGGAGATCGGAACGCTCACGGTGTGGCCGCTGGGCCGAATCTCGCGGATATCGACCGTAAACGGCACGCTGATGAACTTCCGGATCGTGCCGGAGACGCGCAACAACCCGTTGAAGAACTGCAGCTCCATCCGCTCGATCGGATCGACGCGGAATGAGGCCGCCAGCGCGTTCAGCTTCGCGCCGTCGACCCGGACGTCAATCTGGTCCCATGAGATGAAGCGTTGCATGTGCGGTTACGCGGTCTAGCGGTCTGTGTGCCTGGAGCGCGAAAGTAACCGATACAATACCGCGAGACTCGAAACCGCGAGACCGCGCAACCGCGCCCCGCAACCGCGTATCATGCGCCCCGCCTCATGCCGAAGCGCACCGACATCAAGTCCATTCTCATCATCGGATCCGGCCCCATCGTCATCGGACAGGCGTGCGAATTCGACTATTCAGGCACGCAGGCCTGCAAGGCCCTGAAGGACGAAGGCTACCGGATCATCCTCGTCAATTCGAACCCGGCCACGATCATGACCGACCCGGAGTTCGCCGACCGGACCTACATCGAGCCGCTCACGCCCGAGACGCTGGAACGGATCATCGAGCGCGAGAAACCGGATGCGATTCTCCCGACGGTCGGCGGCCAGACCGGCATCAACCTGGCCATGGCGCTGTACGAAAACGGCGCTCTGTCACGGCACAACGTCGAGCTGATCGGGGCGAACGCGGAAGCGATCAAGACCGCCGAGGACCGGCAGCTTTTCAAAGAGAAGATGGTCGAGATCGGCGTCGAGGTGCCGCGTTCGGCGTATGCGGCCACCGAGGATGACGCCGAGCAGTTCGCGGCGCGCATCGGCTACCCGCTGGTCATCCGGCCCTCGTTCACCCTCGGCGGATCGGGCGGCGGCATCGCCTACAACGTCGAAGAGCTGCGCGACGTCGTCACCCACGGCCTGGAGCTCTCGCCGGTGCACCGCGTGCTCGTCGAGGAGTCGGTCATCGGCTGGAAGGAATTCGAGCTCGAGGTGATGCGCGATAAGGCCGACAACGTCATCGTCGTCTGCAGCATCGAGAACCTCGACCCGATGGGTGTCCATACCGGCGATTCGATCACCGTGGCCCCTCAGCAGACGCTGACGAACACCGAATACCAGGCCATGCGCGACGAGGCCAAGCGGATCATTCGCGCCATCGGCGTCGAGACGGGGGGATCGAACATCCAGTTCGCGGTCCACCCGACCACCGGACGCCGCCTGGCCATCGAGATGAATCCGCGTGTCTCGCGCTCCTCGGCACTGGCATCGAAGGCCACCGGCTTCCCGATCGCGAAGTTCGCCGCGAAACTGGCCGCCGGCTACACGCTCGACGAGATCCCCAACGACATCACCAGGAAGACGCCGGCTTCGTTCGAGCCGACCATCGACTACGTCGTCGTAAAGATCCCGCGCTTTGCCTTTGAGAAGTTCCGGCAGACGAAACCGACACTCGGCCTGTCGATGCAATCAGTCGGCGAATCGATGGCCATCGGGCGGACGTTCAACGAAGCTCTGCAGAAAGGCCTTCGCTCGCTCGAGATCGGCGTCTCGGGTCTGGAGTCCCGCGGCTACGACCGCGACAAGTGCGAGACATTGCTGCGTACCCCGCAACCGGAACGCATCTTCGCCATCGGCGACGCCTTCCGCGCCGGCATGACCGTCGACGAGATCAACGACCTCTCCTCGATCGACTGCTGGTTCCTGCGCCAGATCCGCAAGATCGTGGAGATGGAGAAGTCGATTGGAGAAAGCACCACATCCCCCCGTCGAGAGCCTTCTCCCCCCCGCTCTCCAGCGGGGGAGAAGGTGCCCCTTCGTCGCGATCGCTCCTCAGGGCAAGCTCCGGCGGATGAGGGGGCTGAGCTCGCGGAAAAGTCGCTCCTCGCCCTCAAGCGCGAAGGCTTCTCCGACAAACAAATCGCCGCTCTGACCAGCTCTTCCGAAGACGCAGTCCGTAAACACCGCCACGCCCTCGGCGTCCGCCCCGTCTACAAACGCGTCGACACCTGTGCCGCCGAATTCGAGGCCACGACGCCGTATCTCTACTCGACCTACGAGCGCGAATGCGAGGCCGCGCCGACGTCACGCCGCAAGGTGATGATCCTCGGCTCCGGGCCGAACCGCATCGGCCAGGGGATCGAGTTCGACACCTGCTGCGTCCACGCGTCCTTTGCGCTCCGCGAGATCGGCTTCGAGACCATCATGGTCAACTGCAACCCGGAGACGGTGTCGACCGACTACGACACCTCCGACCGTCTCTATTTCGAGCCGCTCACGCTCGAAGACGTGCTGGAAATCGTCGAGCTCGAAAAACCGGAAGGCGTTATCGTCCAGTTCGGCGGACAGACGCCGCTGAAACTGGCCAAGTCGCTGGCCGCGGCCGGCGTGCCGATGTGGGGAACGTCGGTCGAATCGATCGACATCGCCGAAGACCGCGAGCGTTTCGGTGCGCTTGCCCGCGAGCACGAGATCCTGGTCCCCGAAAACGGCACCGGCAGGAACGAGGCGGAGGCGATGGAAGTGGCCCGCCGCATCGGCTTTCCCGTCATCGTCCGCCCTTCCTACGTGCTCGGCGGACGGGCAATGGCCATCGTCTACGACGAATCGAACCTGCGCGAGTACGTCGGTTACGCGATGGAAGCGGCGCCCGGCCATCCGATCCTCATCGATCGTTTTCTCGAAGATGCCATCGAGCTCGACGTCGATGCCATCTCGGATGGAAAAGACGTCGTGATCGCCGGCGTGATGGAGCACATCGAGGAAGCCGGCATTCACTCCGGCGATTCGACGACGGTGATCCCGCCCTACATCATCGGCCTGCGCGAGCAGGACCGCGTCCGCCGGCGCACGGTGCAACTGGCGAAAGCGCTGAACGTCATCGGCCTGATGAACGTGCAGTACGCGATCTACCACGGCGATCTCTACGTGCTCGAAGTGAATCCGCGCGCGTCGCGAACCGTGCCGTACGTCTCGAAGGCGACCGGCGTGCCGTTCGCCAAGATCGCGGCGAAAGTGATGGCCGGAATGTCGCTGCAGGAGCTGGGGCTGACCCACGAGCCGCGCGTGGCCGACTATTTCGTGAAGGCGCCTGTCTTTCCCTTCGGCCGCTTTCCGCATGAGGATACGGTGCTCGGTCCGGAGATGAAGTCGACCGGCGAGGTGATGGGCTCCGCCGCGACGTTCGGCGAAGCCTACGCCAAAGCCCTCCTCGGCGCCGGCATCGATCTCCCCCTCGGCGGCACGGCGTTCATGTCGGTCAACGACAACGACAAGCGGCCGGTCGTCGTGCAACTGGCGAAGGATCTGGCGCAGATGGGGTTCAAGGTCATCGCTACGTCTGGAACACGCGACTACCTGCGGAACAACGGCGTCGAGGCCGGACTGGCGTTCAAAGTGCACGAGTCGGAACGGCCGAACATCGTCGACCGGTTGATCAACGGCGAGGTAACCCTGATCATCAACACGCCGCTGGGAAAGAAGTCGTTCTACGACGACACCTACATCCGCCGCACCGCGCTGCAGCACAGCATCAGTTGCCTGACCACCCTGACCGCAGCCACCGCGGCCGTCGACGGAATCCGCTCACTGCGCGAAGGACTGAAGACGATCACGACGCTGCAGGAACAGCACGCGCGGTAACGGCGGCTTCGCGCGTTGTCTGCGGCTTCGCCGCGTTGTCGGTTGTCTGCGCTTCGCGCGTTGTCGGTTTGCGTGCGGTACTCGCGCCGCATTGGACTATCGACCACGCGCGGGGTGCGCAGACAACGCGGCGAAGCCCGCAGACAACGCGCGCAGCTACGTCATCGCCAGCGCCGGCTTCGCCACCGCCATCTCCGTTTTGAAGGCGTTGAAGGCGCGGACGATGTATTGCAGGTTCTTGCCGGAGGCGGATGCCTGCGCCGGGCCGGAGAGCTGGCGGTGCGGGCGGGCGGCGCCGGGGCGGCGGGAGCGGAAGATCGTGGTGGTGAAGGGCGACGGCTTGGCGAACTCGATGATCATCTCTTCGATGACGACGTCGGCGCCGCCGAGGTAGCGGAAATCCCACTCGATCCCCTCGCCGACCTTGAGGGTGGTCTCGTTGGGATTGATCGTAAGATAGATGCGGCCTCCGCCGGCCTCGATGTCGATTCGGACCGGAACGGTGCGCACCGCGAATTCGGTCAGCTCATGCGATCCGACCAGGCGATCGGAGGACGCCGGCGGAGCGGCCACGAGCGACGGCGCTTCGGCACGCGGCGGCGCGGGGATGAACGACGACGACCGTGGCTTGTCGCCTTGCGAGAACCACGCTGCCGTGGCCGGTCCGTTGGAGGTCACGCGCGAACGGGAGCGGCGGCGTTTCTTTTCGTCGGCGACACGGGCGGGAGCCGGCGCCGCCACAACCTTCGCAGCCGGCTTCGCCTTGGACTCGACCGCCTTCTCCACTTTCGCGGATTTGGCGGGCGTTTTCGCCGCGGGCTTGGCCGCCGCCTTCGACGCCGTCTTTGGAGCGGCTTTCTTCGAAGCGGCCTTCTTCGGAGCAGCCTTTTTCGGAGCGGCCTTCTTCGGAGCAGCCTTTTTCGGAGCGGCCTTCTTCGGAGCGGCCTTCTTCGGAGCGGCCTTCTTCGGAGCAGCCTTCTTCGGAGCAGCCTTCTTCGGAGCAGCCTTTTTCGGAGCAGCCTTCTTCTTCGGCGCCGGTTTCTTAGGCGCTGGCTTTTTCTTCGGCGCTACCGGCTTCGCGGCCTTCTTCTTTGCCGCGGCTTTCGGCTTCGCGGCAGGCTTCTTCGAGGCCGTTTTCTTGCTCTTTTTCGTGGCAGCCACCGCTTTCGCAGCGGCCTTTTTCTTTACACTTGTAGACGCTTTCTTACCCTGCACCTTCGCCATTCGTGCCTGCTCTCCCGGATCCCCTTGAAAAATGGATGGCGCAGTATAGCGGCGACCCTATGCTTTGCATAGCAGGTACTGAATAACTGCGGCTTTGCCGCGTTGTCTGCGCCTGGCGGCGCGTTGTCTGAAGAGGCTCTCGGGGAGGACGCGGCGCGCGTCCTGCCGGAGGCGATCCGGCTGGTGGAGTTGCGGGCGCGGGTCCCTCGTTATCAGAGCGACATGCTAAGGGATCTGGCGCCGAGGGAGGGGACATCGGTCGATGACTGCACGGCTGCACGGCTCCGACGTGCGTTGTCTGCGCGCTGCGGCGCGCGTGGACAGTTTTGAGGCTTGCTACGTTGTCGAGCGCCGCGTTAGCGGCGACAAAGATGGTAGGGTGCGAGCGCTTTTTGCGAGCACCCCTGGACCCGATGCGATCCGAAATCGTGCCGCGCCAGCGGCACTGGATGGAGTCCCCGATTACTCCAGTGCCGCTGACGCGGCACCAAACCATGACATTTCTTTACCAGGGGTGCTCGCAAAAAACGCTCGCACCCCTGGCTACCGTCTGGTTGCCGCTAACGCGGCATGCGCTGCGCGCGCATGGACAGTCTTGACGCTTGTCTGGTTGATTGAGCCCCAATCGATCGGGAACGACCACGCGCCGCAGCGCAGACAACCGACAACGCGCCGCCAGGCGCAGACAACGCGCGAAGCGCAGTTACCGGAGTCCATCCGCTACGTACAGATCCCCCAGCATCCGCAGCGCGTTGTAGGCGTAGACGGTGCCGTCGGGGGTGATGCAGATGGGGGCGATCTTGTAGACGCCGGCGGGATCGGTGGGGGAAAACTGCTTCCACGGCTCGCGCGCGCCGGTGGCCAGGGTCACGCGGGTGACTTGCGCGGGGAGGGCGGTGGGGCGGTAGACGAAGAGCGAGGCACCGTCCGCCGACCAGGCGATCGGCACTTCTCCCGGCTCGATGGCGGGAACGATCGACGGCTCGGCGTTCGTGTCGACGGGGTAGAGCGCGATCGTCTGCTGCTTCGTCATCCCGGCCACATAGCGGCCGTCCGGCGAGACGGCGAACGGACGATAGGCATCGCCCCAGATGTTCTCCGGCGAGACCGGCTTGACCGATTCGTCGAGGGTATCGATCAGGTAAAGCTGATAGCCCTTCTTCGGCAGCGCCCCTGCGACGACGACACGCCGTCCGTCCGGAAGCCAGGCCGCGCCGGAGTCGAAGGCGCCGTCGGTCTTCAGCTTGCGCGCCTCGCCGCTGCCGGTCGGAACGACGACCAGTTTCGACCCACTATGGCCGAGAACGTACTTGCCATCCGGCGAGATCGCGTCGCCGTAGCCGTCGCCTAAACGCACGGGCGTCGGCGCGTCGAGGCGGCGGAGATACATGGCGCTGGCCGCGCCGCCGCCTTCGCGCGGTTCGTTGAAAAGAATCGTTTTCCCATCGTGCGAGAGGTCGGCCAGCATCGACCAGTCGAGCCACGACAGATCGTGCTCGCTGGTCTCCCCCGGCGCCTGCACCTCCAGCGCCGCGCGCCACATCCCGTTCGATAGCAGCACGTGGCCGGCCGGCGAGATGTCATAGAGCCGCATCGAGCCGGTGAGACGATTGATCAGCCGGGTATCGCCGGTCTCGATATTGACCGCGTAAAGGGACGGCGGCGCGCCGGTGTCGGTGGCGGTGATCCAGATCTCCTTGCCGTTGGGTGCCCAGGCCAGACCGGTCACACCATGACTCCAGCCGCGTGCGATCGAGACCGGTTTCGCGGCCTTGGTATCGAGGATGGCCACGTCGTTCTTTCCCGTGTACGACTCGACGAAGGCGATCCGTCCGTCCGCGGCCACGCGTATGGCGCTCAGCTCATGCGGCGATTCGTAGCGCACCTGGCCGATCGGCGACTCGATGCGGAACGTCCCGTTGCCGCCGCGGATGGCGGTGAGGTCCGAGCCGTCCGGCAACCAATCGGCCTGCAGCACCTGTTCGGCGACCTCGCGCGGTGTGCCGCCCGCGGCCGGAACGCGCGCCAGCGTGCCCAGGCCGGTGAGGCGGTCGCGGCGCAGGAGCACGGCCAGCTCCGTCGACTTCGAGACCGCCAGCACGTCGGCATCCTTCACACCGAGCGACCGCGCCTCCGGGCTCTGCCGGTTGGCCAGGAAGATCTCGGATGGATTGCCGTCCCACGCCGCGCTGTAGACGATCGAATCGCCGTCCGGACCGAACCGCGCCGAGCGCACTTCGCCGCGGCGGAAGGTCATCCGATGGAAAACCACTTCCGGCGGTTCTTCCTCTTTCATGCGATTGGTGGCGAAGTACCAGCCGCCCCAGGCCGCGCCGGCGATAGCGACGATGAAGAGAAGGGTGAGCAGAAACGGCGACACGCGGCGCGGCTTCTGTACGGCCAGCGCCGGATGCCGAATCGTCGCCGGCATCGCCGACGTCACCGGGCGGATCGCGGTTGCCGGCGTGCGCCGCGCCGTTACATCGGGCTGTGCGCGCACTGTCGTCGAGTGCGTCGTCGAGTGCGTTGTCGAGTGCGCCGCCGAAGGAAGGGGAACGTTGGAGAACGTGCCCGGCGTCGAGACGGCCGACATCGTCTCGAGGTTGAAGGCCAGGTCGCGCGCCGACTGGAAGCGCAGATCGCGGTCCTTTTCCAGGCAGCGGCGCGTGAGCCGCTCCAGCGCCGGAGGCACGTTCGGCAGCGACTCGGCCAGTTCCGGCGGATCCTCTTTCAGGATCGCGCTCAGCGTCTCGATCGACGAACTGCGCTTGAAGGCGCGGTTGCCGGTCAGCATCTCGTAGAGAATCGCCCCGAAGGCGAAGATGTCGGACCGCGTATCGACCTTCTCGCCGCGCACCTGCTCGGGGGACATGTAACCGACCGTGCCGAGAACCAGGCCCGGCTCGGTGGCGGCCTGCTGAAAAATCCCGCCGTCGTCGGACTTCGCGCTCAGTTTGGCGATACCGAAGTCGAGGATCTTGGCCCGCCCGTCGCGCGTGAGAAAGATGTTGTCCGGCTTGAGATCGCGATGGATGATCCCTTTCTCGTGCGCCGCGGCCAGACCGTTCGCCACCTGCAGCGCCGCGTCGACGGCGCGGCGCGTTGCCAGCGGGCCTCGCTCGAGCCGCTCGCGCAGCGTCTCTCCTTCCAGCAGCTCGCTGACGATGTAGGCCGTACCGTTCTCGTTGCCGACGTCGTAGATCGTCAGCAGGTTGGGATGGTTCAGCATCCCCGTCGCGCGCGCCTCCTGCTCGAAGCGCTGCACCCGCTCCTGATCGCTGAGCGTGAGCGCGGTGAGGATCTTGATGGCCACGTCCCGCCCGAGACGCGTGTCTTTGGCGCGATAGACAGCGCCCATGCCGCCTTCGCCGAGAAGGCTCACGATCCGATAGGGACCGAGCATTGAATCAGGCGCGAGCATCTGAGGTGGAAAAGCTCAATGTTGAATGTTCAATGTTGAATGTTGAATGTTGAATGCGGCCCGAGAGACGGGCACGCGACCTCATTCAACATTGAACATTCAACATTCAACATTCAACATTTCGGGTTTCCCTGGAATGGTATCAGCGCGGTCGGCGGTTAACACTGAATAACTTCCCCGATCCATGATCCCGACAGCCCCTATCCCGGACTCACGCCGGCGTACACAGGGAGCAGTCCGCCCCCACTACTAGGAGACCGACCGCAATGCTCAAGCACTTCAGGGTGTACTGGCAGACGTGTTTTTTGCTGCTTCTCGCTTCCGCCGCCTCGGCGACCACCATCGTCCTGCCGACCGACGAGCAGCTCATCCGCAAGTCTCCGGTCATCGTCGAAGGGACCGTCATCAGCTCGATGCCGGTGCTGCGCGGCGAAGGCATCTGGACCGAGACCAGGCTGGCCGTCGACCGGACCATCAAGGGCGATGCCGCGGGCGAGCTGACCATCCGCGAAGTCGGCGGCGAGATCGGCGGACGCATCACGAAGATCTTCGGGACTCCGGCCTACACACCGGGCGAGCGCGTCATGGCCTTCCTGACGCCGACGCCGCGCGGTGACTACCAGACCATCGACCTCTTTGTCGGAAAGTTCAGCGAACAGCGTGCCGCCAACGGCCGGCGCCTGCTCGTGCGCGATGACGCAGCGGGCGACGTGGCCTTGCTCGATTCGTCGCTCCGTCCGATTGAAGCGAAGAACGTCCAGCGCGACGCAACCGCGTTCGAGTCATACGTCACAGACCGGGTGGCAGGACGCGAATCGGCGACCAGTTACGGCGTTGCGAATCCAGTTCTGGAGCGCGATCTCGCGCCTGCGACTTCGAACACAAGTGGACTCGTCATCAAACCGGAGTTCACGCTCATTTCCGAGGGGACGGTTTATCGTTGGAGCGCCTTCGAAGGCGGCGGCAGCGCAAAGTGGTACAGCTACGGGACACAGCCGGGCTACACCGGCGGCGGCGTAACCGAAGTCCAGGAGGGGATGAACGCCTGGGATAGCTACACCGCCGCGAAGATCAATTACGTCTACGTCGGTGCGGAAAGCGGACCGCCGGGCGGCCTCTCCACACCGAACGGCGTCAACGAGGTTCTCTTCAACGATCCGAAAGGCGAGATCGCCGGAACGTTCAATCCAGCCACCGGCGGCGTCGTCGGACAGGGCGGCTTCAACGGCGTCTCGGGAACGATGAGCTGGACGGGACCGTTCAACGCCGACGGCACCCACCTGGCGCAGACCTATCAAGCATACGTGATCAGCGAAGGCAACCTGGTGATCCAGGACGGCGTGACGCCGCAGGCCGGCATCACCAGCACGACGCTGGCCGAGATCATTGCGCACGAGTTCGGTCACACGCTCGGCTTGGGGCACAGCGCGGACGGCAGCGCGCTCATGTACGCCTCCCTCAGTGGCGGCGGCCCGGTCCTTCGCGCCGACGATCAGCTCGCGGCACGCTGGCTCTATCCCAGCGGCAGTTCGACTCCGCCGCCCACTGTTCCGGCCGCACCGACCTCGCTCATGGCCACTGCCTCCGGCTCGACCGTAAACCTGAGTTGGACCGATAACGCCAACAATGAGACCGGCTACCGCGCCTACCTGGCAAGCGGCAACGGCGCGTTCAACCAGTTGACGCCCGATCTCGCGGCCGGGAGCCACGCCGCGTCGGTCTCCAGCCTCCCCGCGGGCAACTATCGCTTCTACGTCGTCGCCTTCAATGCCGCGGGCCTCTCTGCGCCATCGAACATTGCCAGCGTCACGGTTGGCACATCGGTGACGGCCTCCTTCACCGTCACCCCCTCGGCTGGTCTAGCCGGCGTGACGTCGTTCGTCTGCAGCGACACATCGAGCGGCGCGACGTCATGGTCCTGGAACTTCGGCGACGGCGGCACGTCGGCCGCACAGAATCCGGCGCACGTCTACGCGTCCCCGGGAACGTACACGATCCAGCTCACCGCAAACGGTCAGTCGTTTGCCTCGCATACCGTCTCCGTCTCATCGGGCATCGCCGCCGATTTTTCTTACACGCCGCTGAACCCGACCACCCAACAGAACATCACCTTCTCCGATCACTCCTCCGGCAATATCGCCACCTGGCTCTGGACATTCGGCGACGGCACTTCCTCGAACGCGCAAAATCCGGTGAAGCGTTTCACCTCGGCCGGCAACTATCAGGTGACGCTGACGGTGTCGACCGCGGCCGGCCTCACCTCGATCGCATCCCACACCATCACCGTCACAACAGCCACACCGGGGATGCCGCCGGTCTCCGCGGCCTTCGACATGACCCCGGCGTCGCCTGCCGTTCACGCCAACGTGACCTTCACCGACCGCTCCACCGGCTCGCCGGCGTCGTGGCAGTGGAGTTTCGGCGACGGTTCGACGTCGAGCGCGCAAAACCCCGTCCATGCGTACGCAACGCAGGGTTCCTACGCGGTGTCACTGACCGTGGCGAACGCGGTCAGCCAGTCGATGACGTCGCACGTAATCACGATTAGCGCTCCGACGTCGTACCGCTCGCTCGTGCCGGCCGCAGCGCAAACGAACGGCATCGGCGGATCGGTGTGGCGCACCGAGCTGACGCTCTTCAACGGTGGCAGCGAGCCGGCCGGCGGACAGTTCACCTTCATCCCCGGCGGCGGCGGGCAGGTGCTGACGCGCAGCCTTTACCTCAACGCCAATCAGTCGATCACCTATGCGAACGCGCTCAGCGATCTCTTCGGCCTCTCCACCGGCTCCGGCGCGATCGCCATCGAGGCAACGAGCGCGACGACGACGCCGGCCCTCCGCGTCACCAGCCGCACCTTCACCACGGGCGCGGCCGGCACGTACGGCCAGTCGGTCCCGAACGTGAGCGACGGTGACGCGTCATCGACGACGCTCCTGCTGACCGGCCTCGAACAGGACACGAACTTCCGCACGAACCTTGGCCTGGTCAACCGTAGCGGCGTCCCTGTCGGCGCCGGCCTGACGCTCTACGACGCGAACGGAAACGTGATCGCCACGACCGGCGTGACCGTGCCCGCCAACAACTTCCAGCAGGCGTCGCTGACGTCGTTCTTCCCGGCCGTGAACGGCCGCACCTACACCGCGCTTTCGATGCGCGTCGATGCCGGCGCGCCCAACGCCATCAGCGCGTACGCCTCGGTGATCGACAACCGCACACAGGATCCCGTCTACATCCAAGCCATTCCAACGCCGCAAGGTTCGGAACTGACCATCCCCGCCGTCGGCCGCGCCCCCGGCGCCGGCGGAACGTTCTGGCGCAGCGACGTCACGTTCTTCAATCCCGGCCTGACGACGATCACACTTTCTCTCCGCTACCTCGCCTCCGGCCAGGACAACCGCAACGCTGTTGCCCAGAGCGTGACGATTCAATCCTCCCGCACCGTGGTCCTCTCCGACGTCACCCAGTACTTCGGCGTCTCCTCAGGCAGCGGCGCCCTGCGCGTGTCCTGGAGCGGCCCCTCCGGCCCGATCGTGACCAGCCGCACATACACGACCGCCGACGGCGGAGGGACCTACGGCCAGTCGATCGACCCTGTGACGTCGTTCGGGAACGACTCCTTCGTCCCCGGCCTCCGCTCCGATTCCTCGTTCCGTTCGAACGTCGGCTTCGTCAACGGCGGCGACAGCATCATGGCCGTGACTGTCACGCTGCTATCCGACAACGGCGGCATGATCGGCACGACGCAGATCGCCCTCAACCCACGCTCGCAGGTCCAATACGCGGTCGGAGCCCTCTTCCCCGCCGCGAACACCCCGCGCGCCGGAACACTGACGCTCCTCGCACACACGGACGGTTCGCCGAACCTGTTCGCGTACGGGTCGATCATCGATAACGGATCAGGAGATCCGGTGTTTTACGGGGGGCGGTGAGACTCGTCTCGGCTTCCCATCGCTCACGACAACCTGTATACGTGAGCGGTGGTGCCCGAGATGACGGACGAGAAGAAGATCATCATTCTCGCCGGACCCAACGGCGCCGGGAAGACGACCTTCGCCCGGACGTTTCTGCCTGCCGAGGCAGGCGTTCCGATCTTCGTCAACGCGGATCTGATCGCCGCCGGCTTGTCGCCCTTCGATCCCGACGCGGCCGCCTTACGCGCGGGCCGGATGATGCTGTCCGAGATCGACCGTCATGCCGCTGCCGGACGAAGCTTCGCGTTCGAAACGACGCTCTCGGGTCACACATACCTGCGCCGCATCGACGCATGGCGCGCGGCAGGCTTCACGGTCGAGTTGATCTTTCTCTCGCTTGGCTCCGCGGAAGAGGCAATCGCCCGCGTGGCGATGCGCGTTCGACAAGGCGGACACGGCGTGCCGCCCGACGTCATCCGCAGGCGGTTCGACAGTGGTATGCGAAACTTTCTCGACGTCTACCGCGATCGAGTCGACGTTTGGCAGTTGTTCGACAATCGCGAGTGGAAGCCATTGCTGCTGGATGAGGGGTTCAATCGATGAAGAATCTGCGTGAATCAAAGCTTGCCAATGCCGACATGCAAGCCGCGCCGAAAGCGCTACGACGAGCGGCGGATCACGCGCGTGATCTCGCCCGGCAAACCGGAACCAAGCTGGTGATCGTTCGCAATGGAATTCTCATGGAGGTCGATCCTGACGACGTCGAGCTCGATCGAGAGGAAGAAGATGAGTGATCGCGATAAGGATGTCGAGGCCGCGTGGGACGAAGAAGTCGAGCGACGCGTGCGACAAATCGACAGCGGTGAAGTGAAGACGATCCCGTGGGAAGAGGTTCGCGCGAAAGCATACGCCCGGCTACGTGAACGTCAGGTCCCATCCACTCGTGGATGACGCGAAAAGTGCCCGTCATTCCGATGGCATCACAAAGAATGATGGGACGCTGGCTGTCGATGCCGCTCCGTCAGCAGGATCATTCGCAGGCAGGACGCCGGAGGCGTCACGGATGGTAGATAACATGGAGTGACCCGTTCGGCTCCGCGTATCGTTCGTGGGTTACGCCGAGGGGTGCAGAGCCACATCGAGGAGGAACGGGTCATGAGCATTATTGAGCAGATTGTAGGGAAGATCATTCATTGGATTGGAATCGATGATCACGCAGACAACTGGACCATCGCTCACTTTGAGGGAGGGGCGGAGAAGCCGGTGGTGCGAGCGTCAGCGAGCGACCACCGGTATCCGTCGCGAATCAGAATTCGACCCCGGATGGGGTCGCGGAGAGTTTTCGCGATTTCGTTCCCTCTGCGCTCGGTTGAACTGGCGTTCTGCGCGAGCACGATGGAACTCTCCGACCGGTAGAGTGGTTAGATTGCCGCGAATAGCCGACGCTCACGAATCCTCTGCGCCCGACCGGGCCGTTGCTGGCGCCAACATCACACGATTACGCTTTACGGCGAGGAAACGGAACCATGAGTGGCAAACTCGAGAAGCTTCTCGAAGGGGCAAGATCCCGTCCGCTGACGCCAATCGAAAAGGAAGAACAACGTCGCAGTTTCGCATTCGGCAACGCTAATATCGAGAACGTCCGGGTGACGCGACGGATGGTTGACGAGCAGGCAGAAGAATTAGAGAAGCAAATCACAGAGGGCAAGACTTGAATCTCGCGGCCGAGAGCCAGTCTGCTGTTCCCGTCTGCTGACCCTCATGTGCTTTGTGCAACAAACAAAATGCGCGGGCGCGCCTTCGGACGCGCCCGCGCGGGGCTTACTGCACGATACCGATCACGCCGTCGTCTTCGGAGCGGTCGTCGGTAACGATGGCGTCACCGGCGAGGGCTCGGCCGGAGTGGACGGAACCGGGGTTCCCGGCGTCGGGGCCGGCTTGGCTTTGGCCTTGCGGCGAGCGCCGAGGGCGCTCTTCATGTCAGCGACATGCGGAGCGAGACTGGCGGTCTCGGGACGTTTGGCCAGACGCTGCGCCACGGCGTAGGTCAACAGCGCGTTGCTGCCGGCGGCGTTTCTGGCCACGCGTACGCTGTGACGGATGAAGTGAGCCAGTGCTTCCAGCTCATCCGCCACCGGATCATACGCATCCGCGAAGTCCATCTGATCCCGCATCTGCGCGGAACCCGAGTTTCCTCCACGGGTCAGCTCCTCGTTGTTCCGGATCGCCAACGCCGCCAGGTCGACGAACGGCGGGGGTACCGATGCGGCGGGCGAGAGCTGCCGGCCGGCGTTCTTGGTCTCCGGGACCACGAAATTGGGCACTCGCTGCTTCATGGCGCGAATATCGTCGATGAGCGCTATTGCCTCATCCCGGTAGGGCGGCTGTGGGGTTGTTGTAACGGGTACTTCAGTGTTGTTGGACACAAGTCCTCCTTTTTTCCTTTCTCAAAACCTGCCGGTGATCAGAGCGAGCAGATTGAGACAAGCGGAGGAGCACGGCCTCGTGAGACCCGTTTTGGAGCTTCAGCAACCGTCAAGCGCCCAGGCCGTTGACGCCGGACATGAATGCGGAAAATGCGATCGTTCTCGACCGACAAGACCTTCGGCCGTGGATGCCGGGCGAGCACCGGAACCGGATGGACGCGTCTCTTGAGCAGCTCGGACATATCGAGCGGGGCGTTACCGCTCAGGGCATAGTCGATCAGCTCGCCGAATGATTTGTCGAACCGGTTCCCCAGCAGGGCCAGCTTCGTTCCCGTCTCGATCCAGCTCTGCAGGTCAGCGATCATCCGCGCCGGAGCATCGCCGGCGTATGCCGGTGCCTCAGCGATACGATCGTACGTCTCGCAAATACAGTTGCTGAAACGCGCGAGCCGATCGGCCGCTTCGACGAGCAACCCCGTCACGCGATACATGTCATGTACCGCCTTGATCGGGTGTTCCACCGCGATCGTCTCGCAGAGGTCGATGATCTGGCGCGCCATGCCGATGAACCCCTCCGCGGACTCGAGGTTCCGCCGGCCGCGCTGAAACAGACGACGCCACGATTCACGCCCCTTCAGGCGCAATCCGCGCGAACGCACCCCGCCCCGCCGCGACGTTTTCGCGTTCTTTCCAATGGCGGCTTCGAGCAAATCTGCCATAACTGTATGTGTCAACGTAGGAACATGGTAGCATATTCCCATTCCATGCTACAACTGTCCCTTTCCGTCAAAATGTTCACCATTATTGGCGTGATTCCGACGTCATCGACGACGTCCTTTGACCTCAACCGAGCGTTCGTCAACCTCAACGGAGCGTTCGTCGACCTCACGCGAGCATTCGTTGACCTCGCGCGAGCGTTCGTTGACCTCACCCGAGCGTTCGTCGACCTCACGCGAGCATTCGTTGACCTCACGCGAGCATTCGTTCAACCTCAACTGAGCGTTCGTTGACCTCACGCGAGCATTCGTTGACCTCACCCGAGCGTTCGTCGACCTCAACCGAGCGTTCGTTAACCTCGACCGAGCGGTCGTTTGACCTCAACCGAGCCTTCGGCGACGTCATCGAATGGGTCCGACAACGTCAACGAATGCGACGTTGAACGCCAGGGGAACTCACGAGGGTCAAAGCCTTCGGACTTAAAGGCGCTGCTGCCAAGGTGTGCTTAACCCACGTTTCTTCAAACGCTTACGTAGATTCCCGACGAAGCATCCCGACGCCGCGGCAGCGAACAATCGAGGCCAGGTGATTGAAAACGCGTGACTTAACGTTCTTCGCAACCTCGACCTGAACGCCCGCACCGGAATCGGTGAGTGGCTGTAATGCATTCTAACCAATGCACTTATTGGATTTGACCATCGCACTACCGAAAAACGAAGGTCTGGCCCGGCCACACTTACTGGATTTGAGCGGACGCCAACCGCAAAACGAAGGTCTGGCCCTCCCGACTTTCCGAGAAGCGAAGACTTGGTCCTCGCGGTTCTCGCCACGGTTCTCGCCCGCTGCAGGATGCACCTGACTCACTTCGAACCCGCGCGGGACAGCTGGGCGTAAAGGTAGTGCTCGTAGGCTCGACCAAGCGGATCCTTAGCTGCTTCAAGCTTGAAGTACTCGTTCTGGACGGTTAGAACATTGAGCAAGATTAGGTGCGCGTACTTGAATGAGCGATCCGCCTCCGCGTCGTTCATTTCGACGCTGGGACTGAAGAAGCCGTCGCTCTCACCTAGACGATAGACCGCTGATGCAAAAGTGCCGTGTGCCTGTGCAAGAGGCATGTAATACGCGGGCACGATCGCGGTGCCGAGCTTTCCCACCTTGCTCGCCATCGAGACGAAGTCCAATTTGTGCCAGGTGTGGTTGATGCGTCTTGTTTCGCACCTTTCGCAGTCGATCACCTCGAACCGAGAGCGAACCTCTTCAAAAGCACTCTTGAGCTGCGAGAGCTTCGCTTCATCCTCCGCGTCAATGTCAAAGGTTCTCTTGATAGCTTGAGCCGTACGCCACCGACGCACGAGGTCGAAATCCATGAAATCGAGGCTTGCAGTTGGATTCTGCTTCAGAAACGCCGCCACCACGGCACGTTCATACATGCCACGAACGTGCGCGGTTGCGCCCCACCCGTATCCGTTCGCAGCCAACAGAGCGACTTCCCGAAAGTCGTCGACGCAGCGTTGGCCGAGGAAGAAAATCGTGACTTCCGCGGTGTCCGTACTCGAGAACTGTCGTTCGAAAACCGCCGCGATGGCGTCTTCGAGCGCGCTCGATCCTTCGAAGAACCGCGCGTTTCGAGCACGGAAGCGGGATTCGGCCTCACGGTTGTCAATCTGCAGCGGCATGTTCGTGGCGTCTAACGGTCTACGCTTCAGCCTCGCGGTGCAGCACGCGTAGGAGTAGCGCACTTGGAAGCTTACGGAAAATACCCTCTCAACTTGGTAGAGTCGTGAGCTGTTTCTTGTACTCGACTGAAAAGGCGTTGATCGCTCGGATACATTTCACAGCGTCACCACTGCCGCATATGTCGTACGTGCTCGGGATCTCGAGTGCCAGCTCTGTCGCGCGATCGCCGAGCTGGCTTGCTAGCTCTGAGTATGGATCCTTAGTACGTATTGCGAGAAGCAGTGTCATCGCCGCGTAAAGATAGGAGAATGCTCGGCTCGGTGCCGCGAGTTCTTCAAGTTCAAGTGCTTCAGTTCCAACCAATTCTGAATGGCTCTTCGCGAAATTCTGTGCCTCCTCACCGATTGGACTCATCACGGTCGCGTAGCTCAAGACGCAGTTGGCGAGAAGCATCGCTTCGTTTGGGCCGTCCAGCCGAAGTCGTGAACCATATTCCATCGCGAGGTTCATTGCGATGCCGATCTGAAGCCGCTCAATCGCAGTCTCGAGGATCTTGACTGGTTCCTGATCTTGGCCAAGAACTCTCCGGGAAAACCCCATGATCGTCTCCATGACGTAATCAACTCGCGCTTCTTGCAGTCTATTCTCACTCGCCGCAGCATGTGGTTGACCGTGCGTCGACGCAGCCACGCCACTCAACGAATCCAAGCTCACCAGCTTGGCGCCGCACGCGAAATGGTAGCGCACTCGCGACGCGGCAAGTTGCGGCTCCAAGTCCGGTGCAGCGCAGTTAGCTTGCCGGATTAGCTGGCTCGCTCGAACTTGTCAGCGCAGCCCAATTCTCGTGAACGATCTTGGCATAGTAGAACAGGCCTCTAATCGCGGTGATCGCGTCATTGCGGCTAACTCCCGATGCTGCACCGTGACTCGCGGCGTCACGCCAGTATGCGATGAACCCGAAGAGTGGTTGCAGCGCCTGCTTGATGATGGCTTTCGCTTGTCCGATTACAATAGATTCGATCTTCGAACGGCCTGACTTTCCTCGATAGATAGCTCGAGCCTGATCGTCGCCCAACTTCGCTGACGCGGCCGACAGCAGGATGGCTTCGGCGGCCGCTCCACACATGGCGCAGCAAGCGAAATAGGCCTGTGCTTTCCAGCAAAGCGCCGCGTCGCGTGCGCGCTCGAAAAACGCCGGCGAGAACTCTGCGAAGGGTTCGAGCAGCGTTGAAAACGAATCGTAGTCTACGGGAATGAGGGTGAACTCACCCGCATCTCGCAACCAGTGCTTTCCCGATTCAGTGATCGCGTAGTGGTCGTTCGAGGCACCATTGAATCGTGTGTTGGGAAAGCCAGGTCGCAGGACGCCCAAGAGGCACAACTCCCAGACAGCCGACATGAAGGCCGGCGACAACTCGGCCTGCCGCTCTTCCCACGTGCCAACGCCTCCCCGGTCGTGTTCCGAGAGGTATGTTCCTATTAGTGCTCTGATCTCGATCGGGTTACGGTTGAGATCCGACTGAGGTTTTCGCTCGTCAGGCGTGAGAAGACCGCGACGAAGATATTCCACCGTATACGCGTATGCTTCGGCTTCGGTCATGCTGTAGACAATACGACCTTCGCACGTGAATCGGAAGTAGATCGCCAGCGCGCATGTCGAGGAGCTGTCGGCGGCGCTGCTGCCGGGTTCGCGGAGGCGATGGCGTGGCCGGGGTGACCTTATCCGCGGATGACGCGGATAGATGCAGATGGAAGACGGTTTTATCTGCGTACATCTGCGACATCTGCGGATGATCGGCTGAGAGTTCGTGCGAGAACGCGCGGGCGGGACGCCCGCGGTCCCAGGGGGGCGAGAGCCTTACGCTCTCCGCATCACCACGATGGTCTTGTCATCCGTCGGCTTTGCGCCGCGCTCGAAGGACGTGACGGCGTCGAGGACGCGCGAGGGGATCGACGTCAAGGGGGCGTCGCGTTGCGCGAGGAAGAGCGAGCGGAGGCGGTCGTTGCCGAACTCCGTCTCATCCGGGTCGGCGGCTTCGTTGAGGCCGTCGGTGTAGAGGAAGAGTGTCGAGCCGGGGGGGAGCTCGACGGTTTCCTCGGTGTAGGACGACTCGGGGAGGAGGCCGATCGGTCGGCCGGTCGAGCCGATTTCGGTCAAGCCGCCGGCGGTGGCGATGTAGGGCGGGTTGTGGCCGGCGTTGACGTAGCGGAGGAGGCCGGTCGACGGTGTATAGCGGGCGAAGAAGAACGTGGCGTACTTGCGGCCGCTGGCGCTGCGGAAGATCAGGGCGTTGAGGCGGGCCACGAGGCGGGCCACGGAAACACGAGGTGTCAGGCCTTCGTTTTTCGACAGCTCGTAACTCATTGACAAACTGGGTACTTCAGGAAGCGCACTTGAACAGTCGGCAGAGTCCAGAGTTATTCGCATCGAAGAGGCGCTTCCGGACGAGGCGGATGGCGGCATGTCGAGGAGCTGTCGGCGGCGCTGCCGGGGTTCGCGGAGGCGATGGCTTGGCCGGGGTGACCTTATCCGCAGATGACGCAGATAGATGCAGATGGAGGACGGTTTTA
The DNA here is from genome assembly GCA_017883235.1 of Thermoanaerobaculia bacterium. GTDB lineage: Bacteria > Acidobacteriota > Thermoanaerobaculia > Gp7-AA8 > Gp7-AA8 > JADGNZ01. The sequence continues at coordinate 24,984 of JADGNY010000027.1, forward strand.
TCTGCGCACATCTGCGTCATCTGCGGATGATCGGCTGAGAGTTCGCGCGAGAACGCTCGTGCGGGACGCACGCGGTCCCAGGGAGGCGAGAACCTACGGGGGCGTTGCGATTCTCGAAAGGCTTATCCGCAGATGTCGCAGATAGACGCAGATGGAAGACGGTTTTATCTGCGTACATCTGCGTCATCTGCGGATGATCGGCTTAGAGTAACCTCACGAACGCGCGAGATCGCGGTCTCAGCGCGATGAGCGCTATGCTGACGGCTCTGCCGCGGCATCGTAGAGCTCGCGGACGTCGAGCCGCGCGCCGATCGAAAGCTCTGCGATCGCACCTTCGTGAACGACAGTCGTTCGCCAACCATCTTCTCCACGCGACCTGACCTCCACGGAGCGCTCGCGGTGAGAGACGAGCACGTACTCACGCAGGGACGGGAAAGTCTTGTAGTGCTCGAACTTGTCGCCCGAATCGTACTCCTCGGTGCTGCGGCTCAGGACTTCCACGATGAGCGCCGGATTCGTGATCGCCAACGGGTCAATGCCATCGATCTCACGTGGCCCGCAGACGACCGTGACGTCCGGGTAAGTTGTAAGACCGGTGGGTGTGCGAACACGCAGATCGGAATTGTACGGACGGCACTCGCCGCCGCGGAGTTGAGGGCCCAGCAAGGTGATGGCGGCCGCCGCGAGCGCTGCGTGTTCGGGCGTGCCGCCCGCCATCGCGTAAATCTGGCCGCCGAGGAACTCGTGCTTGACGTTGCTCGACGCCTCGAACCCGAGGTACTCGGCGTACGTGTAATTGAGCTTGTGGAGAAGTGCCGGCATCTCTGAGGGATTATTGCATGTGTCGATGCGAGTCGGACGTCGCGGCTACCAGGCAAGCGTTCGGAGTTGTCGGCGGCGCTGCCGGGCTTCGCGGAGGCGATGGCGTGGCCGGGGTGACCTTATCCGCAGATGACGCAGATAGACGCAGATGGGGGACGGTTTTATCTGCATACATCTGCGTCATCTGCGGATGATCGGCTGAGAGTAAACGTAACGACAGCGCGAGAACGCGCGCGCGGGACGCACGCGGTCCCAGGGGTGCGAGAACTCACGCTCTCCGCATCACCACGATGGTTTTGTCATCCGTCGGCTTTGCGCCGCGCTCGAAGGACGTGACGGCGTCGAGGACGCGCGAGGGGATCGACGTCAAGGGGACGTCGCGTTGGGCGAGGAAGAGCGAGCGCAGGCGGTCGTTGCCGAACTCCGTCTCGTCCGGGTCGGCGGCTTCGTTGAGGCCGTCGGTGTAGAGGAAGAGCGTCGAGCCGGGGGGCAGCTCGACAGTTTCCTCGGTGTAGGACGACTCGGGGAGGAGTCCGATCGGGCGGCCGGTCGAGCCGATCTCGGTCAAGCCGTCGGCGGTGACGATGTACGGGGGGTTGTGGCCGGCGTTGACGTAGCGGAGGTGGCCGGTGGACGGGGTGTAGCGGGCGAAGAAGAACGTGGCGTACTTGCGGCCGCTGGCGCTGCGGAAGATCAGGGCGTTGAGGCGGGCCACGAGGCGGGCCAGGTCATCTTCAATCGGTGCGGCCACGCGCAGCGCGGCCTGGACGCTGGACATGATCAGCGCCGCGGAGACGCCTTTGCCGGAGACGTCGCCGATGGCCAGGCCGAGGTCGCCGCCGGGGAGCTCGATGAAATCGAAGTAGTCGCCGCCGACCTCGTAGCAGGGAAGGCTCAGCGCGGCCAGCTCCACGCCGCGCACGTCGACCGGGGCCGACGGCAACAGACGGCTCTGAATCTCGCGCCCGAGGGCCAGCTCCTGCTCCATCCGCTGCTTCTCCAGCAGCTCCATGTGCAGCGTGGCGTTCTCCATGGCGATGGCCATATGGTCGGAGATGCCGCTCAGAAACTCGAGGTCGCGGGGCCCGAAGGCACCGTTCATCTTGTTGAGCAGTTGCAGCACGCCGACCACGCGCTGGCCGCGGTTCTTGATCGGGACGCAGAGCATCGAGCGCGTGCGGTAGCCGGTCTTCTGATCGAGCGAACGGTCGAAGCGCGGGTCTTCGTAGACGTCGTGAAGGATCAGCGCCTCGCCGGTCTCGGCCACGGTCCCGGCCAGCCCTTTTCCGATCGGCAGACGGATCTCGCCCGACAGCTCCCCGGCGATCTTCGTCCAGATCTCCTTCTTCTGATCGTCGACGAAGTAGAGCGTGCCGCGCTCGACGTGCAGCTCGTTCCGGGCCACGGTGAGGATCGAGGCGAAGAGGGTATCGGGCTCGATCGATGAGTTGATCAGCTTCGAGGCCTCGACGAGCGTACGCAAGCGCTCCATCTCGTCGCGGTCGGCCAGCGTGGAGACGATGCGGCCGACGACGACCCGGTCGCGATCGCTGAACTGCAGGCCGCTGTGAAAGGCGGCGTCCAACGGCTCGGTGCGCAGGAGCGTGCAGTCGACCACGATCTCCTCGCCGTCCCACTGGAATTGCAGCCTCTGCGGCCCGGCCGTCAGCGGTTCGTCGTGCTCGATGCGCGTGCCGAGGAAGCCGATGTCGATGATACGGACCGCACTCTCGGCTACGCGTCCGGGAATCGGAGATGGGAGAAGGAGCCGCTCGGCCCGCCGCCGGTCTTGATCGAGCATGGGGGGATATTATGCGGCGCTTCGCGCGTTGTCTGCGCTTCGCGCGTTGTCGGTTGTCTGCGCTACCGCGCGTTGTCAGAAATTTGAGACAACGCGCGGTAGCGCAGAAAACCGATAACCGACAACGCACGTTAGCGCGGAAAACTGACAACGCGCGTCAGCGCAGACAACGCGCAAAGCGCAATTCATGTTCGAAGCATTCGCGGAACGCGACTACCGCCGTTTCTGGACCGCACAATTCGTATCCAACATCGGATCGTGGATGCAGGGGCTGGCGCAGGGATGGCTGGTTTACCGTCTGACGGACTCGCCGTTCCTTCTCGGCTTCGTCGCCTTCGCCAATTCCGCGCCGTCGCTCTTTTTCATGCTGCCGGCCGGCGTGCTGGCCGATCATCTCGACCGGCTGCGCACCTTCCGCGCCTCGCAGATAACGCAGGCGCTTTCGGCGCTCTTCATCGCCATCTCCATCTACACCCACCACATCTCGGTGTGGCAGATCGTGGCCGCCTCGGTCGTCAGCGGTGTAGCGATATCGTTTTCCGCGCCGGCTTACCAGGCCATGGTGGTCGACCTGCTCGACGACCGCGCCCGCCTCTCCAACGCCGTGGCCATGAACTCACTTCAGTTCAATCTCTCTCGCGCCCTCGGTCCGCTGCTGGCCGGACTGACGCTGCACGCGTGGGGCGCCTTCTGGTGTTTCTTCGTGAACGCGCTTTCCTTCGTCCCACAGATCTTCGTCGTCGGACGGCTGCAGAAACGTCAGGTGCTCTCTGAGCCGATCGGGGCGATGTCGACTCGGCTCGCCGAGGGATTTCGCTTCGTGCGTGGCGACCGGGTGATGATGATGCTGCTGGCTATCGTGGCGATCGTCAGCCTCCTCGGCTATCCCTACGTGACCCTGATGCCGATGGCGGCGCGCATTCTCTACGTTCACGACGATGCCCGCGGGCTGGGCATCCTGATGGGCGCGATCGGCATCGGTGCACTGCTCGGCGCGCTGGCGTTGTCGATGCGAACGCCCGAGAGGATCATGCGAATGATCGTCGTTTCCCTGGCCGCGTTTGGTCTGGCCCTTGGCGCGGTCGGATTCACGCACTCCCGTCTCATCGTCGTTCCGCTGCTGGCCGTCTGCGGCTGTGCCATGGTCGTCTGCGCGGCTCTCTGCAACACCGCCATCCAGAACCGCGTCCCCGATGCCATGCGCGGCCGCGTCCTGAGCATGTACACCTTCGGCTTCTTCGGATTCCTGCCATTCGGAAACCTGATCGCCGGCACAATCGCCGAGCATCGCGGCCTACCGATGACGATGATGGTGCTGGGCGGGGGGTTGGTGGCCGCGGCGGGTGCGGCGATGGCGATCAGGAATGGGTGAGTTCGACGATCGCGTCCTCGATCTTGTGCGGAAGCTCGATGGCTAAGAACCAGTCAGAGGGATAGAGGTAGTCCTCACCTTCTTCGTCGATGATCCGGACCATGTCGTGCTTCGCGGCCGCGGAGTCTTCGAGAACCTCGTAGATCTTACGAAGCTCGAGCGACGCCTCGTACTCATCATTTCTGATGCAGACGGCGAAATGCCTGATGGTCTTCATGAGCCGTTCGCTCAAACGATAGCGCGAAAATGTTCGCGAGCGCGACTTCTAACCCCACGCTGTCATCCTGAGGCTGCCGCAGCCGCACCGCAAATGTTGATTGCTTGCGCCGATTGAACATCGCGGCGGAGGACGCCGAAGGACCCCCAGCTCGTGACCAGGGTTGGGGGATGGCTGTCGACTTTCCCCCGCCCACCCGGGTTACAAGCTGGGGGTCCTTCGGCGTCCTCCGCCTGCTCCGCCTGCGGCTACGCGGCTCCGGCAGCCTCAGGATGACAGGTAGACGACAACAAGGACGCAGTCACTCTCGCAGCAACCCCACCTCGCACGTCCCCTCGATCACATGCTTCCCCGCCTCGTTCTCAATCCATGCATCGATCTCGAGCCGATGCTTCACGCGATCGATGGAACGGACGACGAAATGGGCGGTCACGGTCTCGTCGATGTGAACCGGCAGGAGGAACCGGATCGTTTGCGAACGGTAGATCGCGCCGGTGCCGGGGAGGAGCATGCCGACCATCGTCGAGAAGATCGAGGCGGTCAGCATTCCGTGGAGAACGCGGCGGCCGAAGGGAGTGCCTGCGGCGAAATCGTCGTCGACGTGGAGCGGGTTCACGTCGCCTGTGATCTCGATGAATCGTTGCACGTCGTCTTCGGTGAAGGTTTTGGTGAAGCTGGCGTGCTGCCCGACTTCGAAGTCGTCGATCCGCTTCACCGTTTCTCCTCGGCGAGCATGGTTTCGATGACGGACTCCATCTCGGCGCGGAGCTGGTCGAAGTGGCGGCCGGTGCCGGGGCCGGCGAAGCCGGAGTAGATCTTCTTCACTTTGCCGTCTCGGCCGACGAAGAGCGAGGTGGGATAGGCGAGAACGCGCGTCAGGTCGGGGAGCGTGGCCGAGGCTTTCTTCTTGTCGCTCACGCCGGCGAGGAGCAGCGGGTAGGTGATGCCGTAGTGCTTGGCGAAACGGCGAACCATCTCACGGTCGCGGGCGGCGTCGCCGGTGAACTCGTAGGCAAGGCCGACGATCTCCAGACCTCGATGGCGATACTTGCGGTCCCACGCCGCCAGCAGCGGCGCTTCGTCGTTACAGTTCGGGCACCACGATCCGAAGATGTTGACCAGCACCACCTTTCCTCGAAAGCGGTCGTCGCCCAGCGCGACCGGCTTTCCGTCGAGATCGGGAAAGCGGAACTGGAAGCGTCCTTCGTTGTTGGTCAGGCCGACGTCCTTCCAGCCGTCGGGTAGCGTGGCGCCGGCGTCGTTCGCACGCGTGGCGCTCCAGGTGGCGTGGTACGAGTCGCGCGACCAGTAGTCACCGGCGAGACGGCCATCGCTCGAGGCGTGCGCCTGGAAGAGAAAGGCATGCGCGCCATCGAACGTCGACAGCCGGAGCAGGCCATGTTCGAACGAACCTTCGAGGTAGCGATCGTCGCCGGTCGGCGTGAGGAAGGTGCCGGTGACGCGGCTCGTACCGGGGTCCTGATGAAACTCTCCGCGTGCCGGAGAGAGGCCGTCCGAATCAGCGAACTCCGCCTTCCAGATTCCGCTGACGTCGCCGAAGGACGTGGGATCAGGCGGCGCCGGGAGAAAACGCGGCTGTTCTCCCCGCGTGGCGTGAAAGGCGAGACGGCACATGCCCGCGGGAACCCTCCGCGTCCAGGCGCCGGTCATGGCATTGCCATCGTTCGACAACGTGGCATTGATCGCGGAGTCGTAACCGTCGAAACGGATCGTGACCGAGCCATCATGGACATCGACGCCGCTCACCGGCGCCCGCTCCGCCCCGTTCACGATGACGGCACGGAGAGCCGCGCCGTCGCGCGCGATGCGCAAGGTGAACGGCAGCTCGCCGCCGGGAGACGTCAGCACCGCGCGCCACGTCCCTTCGACAGTTGTTGGTCGAGGGTGGCAGGCCGCGAGAGCGAACAGGAGTGCGGCGATACCGGCGTTTCGGCGCATGATGTCCCTCAGCATAGATGCTCGTTTCGAAAACGTGGTAGAAGCGCTGCGGTCATGACGGCGCGGATCATCGACGGCAAGGCGATCGCGAAAACGATCGAGACAGAGGTCGCGCAGGCGATCGCGCGCCTCGGTTTCGCACCGGGGCTCGTTGCCGTTCGTGTGGGAAACGATCCCGCTTCCGAGGTCTACGTCCGGAGCAAAGCGAAGAAGGCGCGCGAGCTCGGCCTGCGCGGCGATGAGCTGATCCTTCCGGATTCGACCAGCGAAGCAGATCTCCTTGCACACATCGATCGGCTCAACCGCGACGATGCGGTCGACGGCATCCTCGTTCAACTGCCGTTGCCGCCGCAGATCGATCCGAAGAAAGTGATCGACTCCATCGACCCGGCCAAGGATGTCGACGGGTTTCATCCCATCAACGTCGGCAAGCTTCACCTCGGGCGTCCGACACTGGCCCCCTGCACGCCGGCCGGAATAATCCGGTTGATCGAATCGACGGGCGTGACGATCGCCGGCTGCAACGCGGTCGTGATCGGACGAAGCGACATCGTCGGCAAGCCGATGGCGGCGCTGCTGCTGCAGGCGAATGCGACCGTGACCATTGCCCATTCGCGCACGAGGGATCTGGCCGCGGCCGTGGGCGGCGCGGACATCGTTGTCGCTGCAGTCGGAAGGCCTCTGCTGGTCACGCGGGAGATGGTGAAGCCGGGCGCAATCGTCATCGACGTCGGCATGAATCGTCTCGAAGCCGGCGATGCCGGCCGGATCGCGCATGACGAGGAAAAGTCGCGGCTTCTCGCGAAGAACGGCACGGTGCTCGTCGGCGACGTCGACTTCTGCCGCGTTCGCGAGGTGGCGGGATGGATCACCCCAGTGCCGGGCGGGGTAGGACCGATGACGATTGCCATGCTGATGCGCAACACCGTCACCGCGGCGGAGTGGCGGCGATGATCCTTCGCACGGGCCTGACCGGCGGAATCGCCAGCGGCAAGTCGACGATCGCACGGCTCTTCGCCGCCCTCGGATGCGTGACCATCGACGCCGATCAGATCGTGGCGCGCCTGTATCAGCCCGGCGAGGCGGGGCATGAGGCTCTGGTGCGGACGTACGGCAGCGGAATTCTCCTGGAAGACGGCACGGTCGATCGCCGCAAGCTGGCCGAAATCGCCTTTGCCAGCGAGGAGGCGGCGAACGCGCTCAATGCTCTGATCCATCCGCTCGTCGCGGCGGAGCAGGTCGACTGGATGGCCGCCGAGGAGCAGCGCGCGGGTGACCGGATCGTCATCATCGAGGCCACCCTGCTGATCGAAGCGGGGGGAGAGGAACGCTTCGACCGCATCGTGGTCGTGGACGTCGATCCGGAGACGCAGCTTGCCCGCGCGGTCGCCCGCGGCATGACGCGCGAGGAAGCGGCCCGGCGCATCGCCCACCAGATGCCGCGCCAGGAGCGCCTTCAGCACGCCGACTACGTCATCGACAACAACGGCGATCTTGAAGGCGCGGAAGCGGAGACGACCCGCGTCTACGAAGCGCTTCAAAGGGATCTCGCGGAACGCCGGTAGGGAGCGTGACGGAGCGCTGGCGTCTCGCCGGCTGGCCCGGCGGCGTCTCGCCGCCGACGTGGCAAGACACGAGACATTTGCTGGTAACCGCACCGCAGCGGCGAGACGCCGCTGCGCCAGCCGGCGAGACGCCAGCGCTCCTAAAAAAAACGCCCCGCCGGGAGGCGGGGCGTTCGAAACGGGATTGAGTCGAAGATCAGTGCTTCTTGGTCGTCGTCTTCGTGGTCTCGGTCTTGGTGGTGCCGGTGGTCGCGGTCGTTCCGGTGGTGCCGGTGGACATCGCGGCCGTACCGCTGGTACCCGTGGTCGACATCGTGCTCGTGTCGGTCGACATCGTGCCGGTGGTGCCGGTCATCGAGGTGTCGGTGGTCGACGTGGTTGCGCTGGTGGTGCTGCTGGCGGTCGACGAGGTGTCGGTGGCGACGGCGCCGGTGTCGGTGGTGTTGTTGTTGTTCGTCTCGCTCTTGCAGGCGTAGCCGAAGAAGGCCAGGGCGACGATGGTCAGGAGAATCAGGGTTTTCTTCATGTAGTTTTTCCTCTCAGATGTTGTGTGTGTTTCGTTGTGGCGACATGAGGAGCTCGATGTCGTTCTGGGAGTGCCCGCCTCACCTCCTTCGCATGCGTCGAATCGTCGATGTTTCGTAAATCGCCGGCGAGGCACAACTGCCTCGCAAATCGGAACATTGATTGGGACGAGAGGAATCGGGAACCGGGGGAGGTTACAACAAAAGACGCCCCGCGACGTTACGCGGGGCGTCTCGATGATTCAGAGCCCGGTGTTAGTGCTTCTTCTTGGTGCTGCTCGTGGAGGTCGTGCCGGTGGTGGTCGTGGAGGTCGTGCCTGACGTAGACGTAGCCGTCGTCGCCGTCGTGCCCGAGGTATCGCTCATCGTGCCACCACCCATCGTCGAGGTCGACGTGGAGCTGGTCGTGTCGGTCGCCATCGTGCCGGTGGTGGCGGTGGTAGCGCCGGTGTCGGTGGCCATCGTCGACGCGGTGTCAGTCGCGGTAGCGCTCGTGTCGGTGTTGTTGTTGTTGTTCGTCTCGGTCTTGCAAGCGAAGCCGAACACGCTCAGGGCCAGGACTGTCAGGAGAACCAGAAGTTTCTTGCTCATTCGTTTTTTCCTCTCGTTACTTGTTTTTCGTTTGGTTTGTCCGGGGATTGAAATCCGATGAAAGAGTGCCTGCTCACCCCCCTTGGCAATCGATTTAGAAATATCCGCGAAGCGGTGCTTCGCAACCTTTGGTCTGAAAGCGAGTTCTACATGATTCGCAACGTCGATGCCAGCCCGGCATCGGATACCACGCAATAATGCAAACCACCAGCCGTTGGAAACCGTGATTTTGAGCGTTCGAGCGCTCGGGGGAAGCGGCTATAGTCTAGGACGCCCGTCGTCATGTCAAGTGCACCCGAATCGTTGCCTCTGCTTCGCAGGTCCCCGGTAGCCGGAATCGTCTCTTCGTTCGACGCCACTCCGATCGCTTACGACCTCTACGAGCACACGTCGTGCTCGCTGGTTCTGGTGATTCCCGGCTTCTGGCGCGACCGGCGTCATCCGTCGATGCTGACGCTTGCATCGCACCTGCACGAGCTCGGTTACCGTGCCGCGATCGTCGATCCGCGTGGCCACGGCGACAGCGGCGGCACCTACGGCTTCAACCTTTACGAGCACTACGATACGGCCGCGGTCGCCGAGGAACTGCTGCGCCGGCTGCCAACCGTCGAATCGATCACCATCGTGGCTCTCTCCTATGGCGCGTCGGTGGCCATCTCCACCGCGGCGCGGCACAAATTGCCGATCGCCTCGCTGCTTCTGATCTCCGCGGTCTCCGATTTTTCGAAGATCACGCCACGGATCAATCCCTTCACGCTGCACCGGCACATCGCTCTTTCGCAGGCGCTCAAGACGCCGCATTTCGACTGGCAATTCATGCGCAGCCCGAAGCTGCGGGCACTCGACGACGTTCGCGACGTGCACGTTCCGATATGCCTCATTCACGTCAAGAACGACTGGCTGATCGGCCACGACCACTCCATGGCGCTCTACGAGGCGGCCAACGAGCCGAAGGAGTTGCACGTCATCGACATCCCCGGCAACTACCACGCCGATCGGATCTTCTCCGTCGCCGCCAGCGAGATCGATCCGGTGTTCGGGGAGTTTTTGCGGCGCTACACGCCGGTTTAACTGCGGTTGTCGAACCCAATCCTGCGCGAAGACGCAGGATCTCCGGTGGCGTTGCTCTAAACCCCATCCTGCGCGTAGACGCAGGATCTCCGGTGGCATCGCTCTAACTAAATCCTATCTTGCGAGACGACGCAGAATCTCGGACGGTACCGCTCTGATCCTGCCATCTGCAGTGCGGTATCACCGGAGATCCTGCGTCTTCGCGCAGGATTGGGTATTTACCGATTCCTGCTCACCACCAGCAGCGTCACGTCGTCCGCGAGCGGTACGTCGCCGACGTGGGCGAAGACGGCGGACTCGATGGCGCTGGTCAGGTCGTCGGCGTCGGCGCCGTGCATCGTAGCCAGGCGCCTGGCGACGTGCTCGAGTCCGCCCAGGTCTTCGCCTCCATCGTTCTCGGCCTCGGTCACACCGTCCGTAAAGAGCACGAGGGCGTCGCCGGGAGCCAACTGCAGTTTGTGCTCACGGAAGTCGGCGTGCGTGACGATACCGAGCACGAGGTCGGTCTCGCCGAGTTCTTCGACCCCATCTTTGCGGACCCAGAGCGGCGGCGTGTGTCCGGCGTTGGCGTACTCGATCATGCCGGTGGCCAGATCGAGTCGGCCGAGAAAAAGAGTCACGAACTTCGACTGCGGCAGGGTGTCCTTCAGCGCGTCATTGAGCTGCGAGATGAGAACGGCCGGCGAGGGATCGTTCCTGCTGAAGATGCGGAATGACGCCTGAAGACCTGCCATCATCAGGCCCGCCGTGATGCCCTTCCCGCTGACGTCGGCGATGACGAAGTAGATCCGGCCGTCGGGGCGCCGCACGAAATCGTAGTAATCGCCGCTCACCGTCCGGCAGGGCCGGTTAGCGCCGGAGAAGGTGTAGCCGGTCACGCCCGTCGGCGCCGGCGACAGCAGGCCGCGCTGGATCATCGACGCGGTCTTCAACTCCTCGTCCATGATCCGTTTCTGGATCGCTTCCTCGCGCAGGCGCGTCGTTTCCAGCTTGATGGCGGCGAACCGCGCGATCTGCGCGACCAGGCGCACATCATCCTCGGAGATCTTGCGCTGGTTGAAAAGGTAGTCGACATAGAGGACTCCCACGACCGACTGCCCGATCATCAGCGGGGCGCAGAGGATCGACCGGATGCCTTGCATGATGATCGACTGCGCGCGGCTCAATTTCTCGTCGATGCTGACGTCCATGAAGGCCAGCGCCCTTTTTTCCTCGACCACTTCGCTGAGGACGGTGTGGCTGATGCGCAGTTCGGAGGCGTCGGTCCTGTCCTGCCGCCGCACCTCGACGTTGACGAACGACTTGCCGTCCGGGCCGAGGAGGCCGAGCGCCGCGCGCGAAGCCTGCGTGTGCTCGAGCACTCGGTCGACGATGAATCCGAAGAGCTCCTCCGTCGGGCGGTCTTCGATCAGTTCCCGCGCCAGGAGATTGAGCGTTTTGAGCTTCTCGAGATCGCCGCCCGTATCGGCCCTTGCGCCGGGCTGCTCGATCTCGTTGACCGGGATCGAGATGGTCATGCTCGGCGAGGTGTCGGCGACGGCCAGCATCCGGTCGGTGTTGTGCTCGGCGGTCTCGAAGACGATTTCCGTGTCGCCGAGCCGGATGCGGTCGCCGGTGCGGAGCGGATGATCGCGCTCCACGCGCGATCCGTTCAGATAGGTTCCGTTCGCGCTGCCGCAGTCTTTGAGCATCCACGAACCGTTGTCGGCGACGATCTCGGCGTGCTTGCGCGAGAGATAACGATCCTTGACCGGTATCGAGCAGTCGGACGCCCGCCCGATGGATACGGCGGTGCCTTGCAACTGCTGCCGGAAGGGCGAGAACAGAGGCGAGTACACCGTGACCTCAGCGCGAGGGGCGATGGGTTCCATAGTTGACACTGTGACGGCCGGGAGCGGGGATTGTAACTGAGGTTGCAGTCCATCCTGCGCGAAGACGCAGGATCTCCTGTGATACCGCGCTGTCGATGGCAGGATCAGAGCGGTGCCGCCGGAGATCCTGCGTCTTCGCGCAGGATGGCCGCTATGGCTGCTATAACCCACGCGTGACCGACGCACCGCCAAAAGAAACCTACTTCCAGGAAATCGAGGCTCACTTTGCGCTTCGCCGCGGCACGCCGTTCATCCTCAGCGCCAAGGATTGGGCCCTGATGAAGAAGTGGCACGAGGACGGGGTGCCGCTCCCGATCGTCATCGAAGCGATCGACGCCGTTTTCGAGAGGAACGAGACCAGCGGCCGCAAGAAAGTCATCTCCAGTCTCAGCTACTGCCGTCATTCGATCAAGGAGCTGTGGACGGAGCGGCAAAACCTCTACGTCGGCGGCGGCGATGTCGCCCCCGAGGCCGGCCCTGAGGCCTTGCTGGAATCGTTGGCAGCGCGGCTGGAAACCTCGGAAGTGGCCGCGCCGTTCGCCGCCCGCGTCCGAGCGCTCGCTTCGGAGAAAAGCGTCCCGAAGATCGAGGAGCGGCTCATGGATCTCGAACGAGAGCTTCTCGATGCCTTGCTTGCCGCGGATCCAGCTTCGATCGAAGCCATCCGCGCCGACATCGCCCTCGCCCTCGGCGACACCTCAAAGCTGGATGAGAAGACACGCGCGCGGACGGAAGAGGCGAATCTGCGAAGGTTGGTGAGGGAGAAGTTCGGGCTGCCGAGACTGACTTTGTTTTAGCTTCATCCTGCGCGAAGACGCAGGATCTCCGGTCAAACCGCGCAGTAGATGGCAAGATTAGAGCGGTGCCGCCGGAGATCCTGCGTCTTCGCGCAGGATGAAGGCTACCGCCCTCGGCGACACCTCAAAGCTGGATGAGAAGACACGCGCGCGGACGGAAGAGGCGAATCTGCGAAGGTTGGTGAGGGAGAAGTTCGGTCTGCCGAGATTGACGCCGTTCTAGTCCTGCGCGAAGACGCAGGATCTCGGGGTTTTGGCCTTCATCCTGCGCGAAGACGCAGGATCTCCGGCGGCACCGCCCTGATCTCGCCATCGACCGCGCGGTATCACCGGAGATCCTGCGTCTACGCGCAGGATGAAAGCTAACTTCGCGCAGGATGGGGTTCACTTCAACGCCCGATCCACCTGCTCCATCACCCCTGCCGCCACCCGCCCGCTGACGGGGGCATCGATGCCGGCGCCGAGGGCTGGATCGACGATGGCGCAGGCGGCCAGCAGCTTCTGCGGGTCGTTTCCTGCGCCGCGGGTGCACGCGGCTCCGCGCATGGTGAGCATGCGCGCGGCGATGCGCGTGAGGGCGCCGGCATTCACGGGAGAGTACGGGCCGACGCGGCGCGTGACCGGGTCTACCTGATAGATGCCGAGGGCCATGGCGCGAACGATCTCGTCCCGGCCGGGCGTCTCGCCGATGTCGATGGCGATCGGCGGAGCGGCCATGTTCGAAGCGAAGCGCACTGAGGCCACCTTCCAGTACATCAGCACGGCCAGATCGGCACGTGTAATCGCCTCGCTCTCGATGGCGCGGCGGAACTGCGGCGGCATGTTGGCGTCCGCGTACTGCCGCTTGATCTCGTCGAGCCGCGGAGCGAAGCGCCGGTCGCGTTTCGACAAACGCTCGTATCGCGCAATGGCGGCCTCGTAGCGGCCTCGGTTGATGTCGATCTCCGCCAGCGCTTCCTGAACCTCGGTGCGGTCGACATCACCGCTGTTCAGGATCGGCTCGAGCTCGGTCCGGGCTTCGTCGAACTTGTGCTGTCCGACGAGTTTCTGCGCCAATGCAATGCGCGCCGCGCTGGCGGAGGGATTGATCGCCAGTGCCTCGCGCAGAAGGCGTACGGCTTCGTCGTCGGGCGCCGCGGCCGCGGCGCTATAGAGCTGATCGAAGAGCGACGTCTGCAGCTCGGCGATCCGTTCGGCGACGAAATCCGGCGCGTTCGGACGAGTGGCAAGGTCCCTGTAGCGATCGTAGGCCTCGCGCGGCCGCTTTTCGGCGATGTCAATCTCGGCGGCGTAGACCTCGGCGGCGATGTAGTGCGGCCGCTTCCCGAGAATGCGCTCCACGATCGGCCGCGCGGCGTCGGTCTTTCCCTGCCGCAGTGCAATGGAGGCCTCGGCGAGTTGCGCCGGCGCATAGCCCGGCTCCCTGGAGCGGATGTCCTCGAGACGCTTGCGCGCGGTCGTGTAATCGCCGCCGAGGATGGCGCGCCAGGCTTCGTCGAACCGCTTCGCATTTGCAGGGGTGGGCTGGAGGTCGTATCCGATGCGCGGGTCGATGATGTAGCGGTCACCGGCCTGAGGAGCGGGGGCCACGATCGGCGCCGGTGCCGGCGCGCAGCGCGCTAGCGCGATTGCGAGCGTCGCAATCAGAAAAAGGTTCGATTTCTTTGTCACTTCAGTCCCTCTAGCAGCCGCATTGCGGCCGCAAACGTATCGTCAACCGCCGCAACATCGATCCATTGCACGTTGCGCTCCGACCGCAGCCAGGTCATCTGCCGCTTGGCGTACGCGCGCGTCCGGCGCTTTGTTTCCGCGATCGCGGTATCGACGCTCATCTCACCCATCACTACCGCCACCGCCTCGGCATATCCGATCGCGCCGAACGGACGCGCGGTGCGTGGATATTTCGCCAGCAATCCGCGCGTTTCGTCGACGAGTCCCGCCGCGTACATCGAATCGACGCGCCGTTCGAGACGTTCGACGAGACGGCTCCGCTCCAACGTCAGTCCGATCTTCGTCGCCGCCATCTCCTCCACCGTCCCAGCCGCGGGACGCTCCCACTCCGAAATCGGCCTGCCGCTGAGCAGCCACACTTCGAGCGCGCGTTCGACGCGATGCCGGTCCGCGGGCGCGATTCTTCTACCACTTCGCGGATCGATTTTCGATAGCCAGCGATGCAGCCACACGTTCCCCCGAGGCCGGCCGGCGATGCCGCGGATGCGCGCGCGCAGATCGGCATCGCGGCCCGGCATCTCCGGCAGCCCGTGAAGCAACGCCCGAAGATAGAAAAACGTCCCGCCGGCGAGGATGGGAACCCTGCCGCGCGACATGATTTCCCGGCACGCTTCGCGCGCCAGACGCGCATAGCCGGCAGCGTTGAAATCGACATCCGCGTCGATGATGTCGAAGAGATGATGAGGAAGCCGGGCGCGCACGTCGGCAGATGGTTTCGCGCTGCCGATATCGAAGCCGCGATAGATCTGTACCGAGTCGTAATTCACGATTTCGCCGCCAACCGTTTCGGCGATGCGCAGCGCGAGATCGGACTTGCCGGTGCCGGTCGGACCGGCGATGACGATAGGGAGCACGCGTGGCGCCGCCCTACTCTTTCCGCACGCGCGTCATGTGCGTGATCTCGTCATCGCGGCTCAGCACTCGGCGCAGGTGGTTGCGGCAGTAGATTGCGCCGTGCTCGATCGGCGTCTTGCAAACGACGCAACGGTTCTTCGTGACCGCCTTTGCGCCCCGTTCGAGAAGGCGGAGGACGATGCCGCCGGCCACCAGCAGTCCGCCCAGAACCAGCGCCTTCTCCAACATGGCAGGGGCGAAGAAGTCGACGAACGGAGCATCCTCAAAGGTCTGCTGCAACACATACATCGCCACTACCAGAAGGATGATCCAGAGGCCGAGCCGCAGAACAGTCGATGACATGAGCGAAAATTCACTGTAGGACGCTCACCGGGGAGTGTCAAATTGTTGATGCACAACGATGTGGGCCGGCAGGAAGTCGACGTCGATCGTGCCATTCCGGTCAGTCCGCCAGGTGTGGATGCCCCGCGAACGCAGCGATTCGACGACACTGGCGTGCGGATGGCCGAACGTGTTGTGCAGTCCACACGAAATCAGCGCGATCCGCGGGTGGACGGCGTCGAGAAGTGCGGGTGTCGATGATGTCCGGCTTCCGTGATGTCCGACCTTGAGCACGTCGGCGCGGATATCGCGCTCCGCGAGCATCTCCTCTTCATCCCGCTCCACGTCGCCGGTGAGGAGCGACGTCCAGCGGCCGATGCCGGCGCGCAGCACGACCGAACTGTTGTTCTCCGGTGAGTGCTTGAACGTTCGGTCAGCGACAAAGGCACGGAGTGACATCGCTCCGACGGTCAGCACGTCGCCGTCACGGACAAGATGGATCGGAATCGCGCGAGCCGCGCATGCCTCGAGCAGACGCTGCGCGCAGTCACCGCGGAAACGGCGCGGTGAAATCCAGAGGCTGCCGACGTCGAGATTGTCGAGGACGGCCGGCAGCCCGCCGCAGTGGTCCGGATGCACGTGCGTCAGAACGGCCACGTCGATATGGCGCACGCCGCGGTCGACCAGCATCGGCAACAACTCCGTCTCGCCGAAATGCGCATCGCCGAGCCGGCCGCCGGCATCGACGAGAACGACGTGCTTCGGCGACCGGAGAAGGAGCGCGTCGCCCTGGCCGACGTCGAGCATCGTCAGACGCGGAGTTGCGACATCGCTCCTTCCAACGATCAGCGCTGCGATCAGAGGAATCGACAGGGCAGCGAAGATCGCTGTTGCACGGACGCGCCCGCGCAACAGCGCGATGGCCAGCATCGCCAGCATGTAACCGCTCACGACGGCCGCCAGCGGCGGCGCGGCGAAAAAGCCCCACATCGACGCCGCCGCCGCGTTCACGAGCGTACAGACCTTGTGGAGCGAGCCGACGACGTCGAGCAGCGGCGTGCACGGGAAGACGCAGACGGCCACGGACGTGAGCAACATGGCGAAGACGACCGGCGTCAACAGCAGCATCATCAACGATCCGCCGAGCGCGTACTGGTGAAAGTGGAAGAGCGTGAGAGGCGTAACCGACATCTCGGCCGACGCCGCATACGCCAGCCAGCGCGCGCGGCCTGCCGCCAGCGCCTTCCCGACGAAGAGGAGCGCCCCGGCACCGGCATAGGTCAGGTGAAAGGCCGGCTCGACAAGGTCATGCGGCGCGATGACCAGCCGCAGCAGCGCGGCGACGCACCAGAGGTTCTCGAGCGTCGTCGGCCGGTGCAGGATGCGCGAGACGGCATAGAGCCCGATGCCGATGCTCGCGCGCGACACCGACGCGGTCGAGCCGATGAACAGCGGCGCTGCGACGGAGAAAAGGAGCAGCGACCAGTCGCTCGCCCGCGGCGCGTGCAGCCAGCGCAGAGCGAGCGCTATCAACGCCGCCGCGAAGGCGATCTGCAGGCCGGAAAAAACGAGCAGGTGGTACGTCCCGCCGCGTTTGTAACTGTCGCGGACGTCGTCGGTCAGCCGCTCGCCCCGCCCGAGGGCCAGCGCTTCGACGAGCGCGACCTCGGTGGGACGAGAGGATGCGAATGGGCGAAGGCGGTTCGCCAGCACGCGATTCCAGGCCGCCGGCGTAAACGCGTTGAGCGACCCCTCATAGGACATCAACCGCGGCGATTTGACCGTCAGCACCACGTCACCGCGCTCGCTCCGGCGAAGAAATCCTTCCGCGCGGATCGAACGCTCCATGGCGATTACTTGCGGCGTGAACCGCGTGTAGATCATCAGCGGCTTGTCGATGACGACGCCGTCCGCGGCGAAGCGCGGACAGCGGAGGAGATACGCGTCGCCGTGTACCGACCAATCGCGATCGATCGGCGCCACGACCGTAACGAACCGGTCGGCGATCAGCGGCGCCACGGCACCGTCGGCGGCGGCGTTTCGCGCTCGCGCCAGCGACGCCGCGCAGACACCGCCGGCGAGCGCAAGGCAGAGCATGGCCATGCGCGGCTTTCGAATCGCGATGAGCAGCACCGCTACGGCGGCGAATCCGATCGCCT
Source organism: Thermoanaerobaculia bacterium (assembly GCA_017883235.1). Taxonomy (GTDB): domain Bacteria; phylum Acidobacteriota; class Thermoanaerobaculia; order Gp7-AA8; family Gp7-AA8; genus JADGNZ01. The sequence continues at coordinate 42,640 of JADGNY010000027.1, forward strand.
CGGCGTACGAATGCCCGAGGGCCAGACCGGCGGCGTAAGCGATCAGCGGGAGTGCGGCGGGGGTGTCACTGCGCACGCTCGAACGAAGCGAGCGTTTCCACGTGATGTGTGTTGGGGAAGAGGTCGAGCAGGTCGAGCGAAGCGAGCCGCCAGCCAGACGCGATCAGCCGGCTCGCGTCACGCGCAAACGTTACCGGATCACACGCCAGGAAGCAAACCATCTCTTTCGCGCGCGTGGCGATGGCGTCGATGACGTTGCGCCGCGCGCCGCTGCGCGGCGGATCGAGGAACACGAAGTCCGCGCGCGGCATCCGCTCCACCCACCACTCCACCGGCGCGTGAACGAGCGTCACATTGTCCGGTACGTTTTGCTTCGCACATTCGTGCGCTGCTTCCGCCCCCTCGACCGCGGTCACGCGTTCGAAGATCTCCGCCAGAGGCCGGCTGAAGAAACCGACGCCGGAGTAGAGGTCGATGGCGGTTTTGCGGGAGTCGGGGCTCGGGGGTCGGGGGTCGGAGAACGCAGGAGCAGCGATTGGCTCCGACTCCCGACCCCCGACTCCCGACACCCGATTCGCCAACTTCATCACCAACTTCCGCATCGTCGCCAGCAGGTGCCGATTGACCTGAAAGAAAGCGTCGGTCGTGACGTGGTAGCCGTCGATGATCATCCCGCCCTCGGTCACGAGCTTCCCGTCGACTTCCCATGTCTCGCCATCGCGCGGTTCTTCGCGTGTCCGCAGCCCAACCACCTCGCACTCCGGAGGAAGTTGCACCACGTCATTCGTCCGCATCGCGTAGAAACCGGCCTTCCCGCCGCCGCGATGCAGCCTGCTCCGCAGACGGTAATTCAGCGGCGACGGATGAATGACGATCGGAGGCAACGTGGCGGGATCGATCTTCCCGATGCGCCGCAGAGACTCGGTAAGGATCCGCTGCTTCGCTTCGAGTTGCCTGTCGAGCCGCAGCGCCGTCCAATCGCAGCCTCCGCACTCGTTCGCCACCGGACACGGCATGGCCCGCCGGAACGGACTCGGCTCGATGAGGCGCACCAGATCGGCGTGCGCGAAGCCCTTCTTCACCTCCAGCAGCCGCACCACGACGACGTCGCCGGGATAGACGTTCGTGGCGAAGATCGGAAAGCCGTCCACGCGTGCCATGGCCGCGCCACCCGCCACCAGTTCCGTCGGAGTGATCGTGATTTCGTCGCCAGCGAGCATGGCCTGCGAGGATGTCATGAAATTCGCGCGCAGTAGAATCGCTGCTCTCGATGAGACGACTTCGTCCCGCCACGCTGGCCGCGCTGCTGATTACGATCGGCACGCTACGCATCGCATCGACGTGGACGACGTTCTCCCAGACCACGGATGAGGCCACGCACATTGGTGCCGGCCTTCAGCTCCTGCAGTACCACGAATACGAAGTCCAGCCGGAGAACCCGCCCCTTCCGCGGATCGTGATGGCTGCCGCTCCGCTGGCGGGCGGCATGCGGTGGTCAACGGGAGGGAACAGCTACCAGCAGATGCACGACATGTTGTACGGACACGGCAAGTACGAGCGGAACCTCGTGTTGATACGCGCCGGTAATCTCCTCTTCTTCATCCTCGCTACGGCGGCTCTCTTCGTATGGGCGCGGCACGAATTCGGCGAACGCGAAGCGGTCATCGCCGTGCTGCTCTTCACGACCCAGCCGATTATCCTGGGCTACTCCGGACTGGCTACGCTCGACACCGCCGCCACCGCGGGCCTTGGGGTCGCGATGATCACCTTCTCCTGCTGGCTGCGCAAACCAGATGCTGCTCGAGCCGCCCTGCTGGGAGCAGGCTACGGCTTCAGCATCCTCATGAAATTCTCCTGCATCGGCTACGTCCCGGCGGCTTGCGCGGCGATGTACGCAGTGCGCCTTCTGAGCGATCCGGCGAGACGGCGCGAGCGACTTCGTGCTCTGGCGACGCTGCTCATCGTGCCGCTGGTGACCTTTGCGGTTATCTGGGTGGGATATGCCTTGACCGTCGGCAGACTGTCGGATCTGGAGCACTACCAGCACGAGCTCGGCCTGCTCGATCGGCTTCTGCTGTCGCACCTGCCGCCTTCCACGCCGATGCCTGCACCGAAGTTCTTCCGAGGCATCGGGGGCCTTCTGGAGCTCGATCACGCCGGGTTTCAGTCGTATCTGTTCGGCCATGTCCGAACGAAGGGATGGCGGATGTATTTTCCGGCGGCGATCGGTCTGAAGACGACTCTCGCGTTCTTCGCGCTGATGCTCGTTGGCGTCGGCGCGGCGTGGGCGAATCGCTCGCAGCGCTGGGCCATGGCCGAGACTATGGCCGGCGCCGTTGCCATTCTCGCCGTTGCCATGCCCAGCAAACTCGATCTGGGTGTGCGCTACGTCTTGCCGATCTATGTCCCGCTCACGGTCTGCGCAGCAATAGGAACGGTGGCACTCCTGAACAGCGCCCGTAAAGAGATTCGCTATGCCGCGGTGTTGTTGACCGGGCTGCACATCCTTTCGTCACTGGCAGCGCATCCCGACTACTTCCCGTATTTCAACGAGCTCGCGGCCGGCGATCCCGGCCGATACCTCGTCGATAGCAATCTCGACTGGGGACAGGACGTGCTGCGACTCCGTCGTACGGTCCGTCAGCGCGGCATCGAGGACATCCGGCTGAACGTCGGCTTGTTCGACTTTGAGCGCCTCGGGTTCCCGCGAACCGGCTCTGTCACTCCGATGCAACCCCAGCAGGGCTGGATCGCCATCAGCGAGCACCTGTACCGCACCGAGCGCGCGAACCGTGGCTGGTCGTGGCTTGACCCATACGCGATGACGCGAATCGGAATGTCGATCCGTCTTTACTACGTGCCCCAGATCTCAACGGCGGGAATGATTGATTCGCCTGATGAAAAGATCCTGCTTCCGATTGCGGGAACCATTGGCCTGGTGGGCGCCCCGGTTGGAGTCTGGTTTCGCGTTGATCAGACAATCCGCAATATCGGCCCAAGCCGGATTCGGGTGAAGCTCAGCGCCTGTGGAACGAATCCTCCGCCCTGCCTGCTCGAGCTCGGACCCGGACGCGTAGAGAGCCTTGCCTCCGGACCAGGGAAACCGCCGTTCATCCTCGTGACGATTCCACGCGGGACGGCGCAGCAACTGACATTCTCTACGATCGTTCATGCCGCCAACTGGCCCGCACTCAACGTCCCCGCTGTTTCTGAAAACGAGTTTCAGCCGGACCGTATCCTGATTCCAACCGTACCGACGGGCGCTCGCTTGAACCTGCGCGTCTGGGTCCTTGCTTCAAGCTCGGGAACGCCGATCAAGGTCCGTCTCTACTCTTCGCCGGACGGACGGTTGATCGCCGAACGACAGTTCACGGCCGATCACGCCGGCTACTTATCGAACGGCGATCTGGGACACGAGTTCCCCGGGCTCCGTGGTGAACCAGTCAATGTCGAGGTCGAATCGAACGGCGCGAAGGTGTGGGCCATGATGTCGACGACCGACTATCGAACAGGCAACATCGTCCTCTCGCTGCCGCGGTAACGGAGTTTCAATTCACCGTTACCGGCTCCGGCTCGAGTGACAGCTCGATCTTCCCATCCTCGCCGACGTTGACGAATACCGTGTCGCCCGGCTTGAACTTTCCCTCCAGCAGTTTCATCGCCAGCGGGTCGATGATCAGCTTCTGCAGCGCGCGCTTGAGCGGCCGTGCGCCGAAGGCAGGGTCGTAGCCTTCTTTCGCCAGCTGCTCCTTGGCGTGGTCGCTGATCTCGATCGACAGGCCGCGGTCGCCGATCATCTTCGCCAGCCGCTTGAGCTGGATCTCGATGATCCGCTTGATGTGCTGCATGTCGAGCGCGTGGAAGATGATCACGTCGTCGATCCGGTTGAGAAACTCCGGGCGGAAGTGCTTGTGCAGCTCCTCCTCGACCTTCCGATCCATCTCCGCTTCCTGAGGCGGCGTCTGCATCGACTTCTGATAGTCGAAGATGTACTGCGCGCCGACGTTCGAGGTCATGATGATGACGGTGTTCTTGAAGTTGACCTCGCGCCCTTTCGAATCGGTCAGCCGGCCATCGTCGAGGATCTGCAACATGATGTTGAAGACCTCCGGATGGGCCTTCTCGATCTCATCGAACAGCAACACCGCGTAGGGCCGTCGGCGGATGGCCTCCGTCAGTTGGCCTCCCTCCTCATAGCCGACGTAGCCCGGCGGCGCACCGATCAGACGGGCCACCGCATGCCGCTCCATGTACTCCGACATGTCGATGCGCACCATGGCGTTTTCGTCGTCGAAGAGAAACTCCGCCAGCGCGCGCGCCAGCTCGGTCTTTCCAACGCCGGTCGGCCCCATGAAGATGAATGAGCCGATGGGCCGGTTCGGATCCTTGAGACCCGCGCGCGAGCGGCGCACGGCGTTGGAGACGGCGGTGACGGCTTCCTCCTGCCCGATGACGCGCAGCTTGAGGTTGTCCTCCATCCGCACGAGCTTCTGGATCTCCGACTCCATCATTCGCGTCACCGGCACGCCGGTCCACTTGGAGACGATCTCGGCGATATCTTCGTCGGTCACCTCCTCGCGAAGGAGCGCCCCGCCCTTCTGCATCTCGGCCAGACGTGCCGAGGAGGTCTCGAGGTCGCGATTGATCTGCGGAAGCGTGCCGTAGCGCAGCTCGGCCGCCTTGTTGAGCTCACCCTGCCGTTCGGCGGCATTGGCCGCTTCGCGCGTCTCCTCGAGCTTCTTCTTCAGCTCATTGATCTGCGTGATGACGCCCTTCTCGTTCTCCCACTGGGTCCGCAGGGTACTGATCTTCTCCTGCAGCTCGCCGATCTCGCTCTCGATCTCCCCGAGGCGATGCTTCGAGACGGGATTGTCCTCGCGGGAGAGAGCCTGCTTCTCGATCTGAAGCTGCGTCATCCGCCGTGTCAGCTCGTCGATCTCCTGCGGCATCGACGTCAGCTCGATGCGCAACTTCGACGCTGCCTCGTCGACGAGATCGATGGCCTTGTCCGGCAGGAACCGGTCCGTGATGTAACGATGCGACAGCATCGCCGCCGCCACGACGGCCGAGTCCTGAATCTTCACACCGTGATGGACCTCGTAACGCTCCTTGAGCCCGCGCAGGATGGCGATCGTGTCTTCGACCGTCGGCTCTCCGACCAAGACCGGCTGGAAGCGCCGCTCCAGCGCCGCATCCTTTTCGATGTGCTTCTGGTATTCGTTGAGCGTCGTCGCGCCGATCGCACGCAGCTCGCCGCGCGCCAGCGCGGGCTTGAGCATGTTCGAGGCATCCATCGCCCCTTCCGCGGCTCCGGCGCCGATGAGCGTGTGCAGCTCGTCGATGAAAAGGATCACATTCCCGTCGCTCTCCTCGACTTCCTTGATGACAGCTTTCAGACGGTCTTCGAACTCGCCGCGGTACTTCGCGCCGGCGATCATCGCGCCGAGGTCGAGCGAAACCACGCGTTTGTTCTTCAGCCCCTCGGGGACATCCCCTTCGATGACGCGCCGAGCCAGACCCTCGACGATCGCGGTCTTGCCGACGCCGGGCTCGCCGATCAGGACGGGATTGTTCTTCGTCCGCCGCGACAGCACCTGGATCACGCGGCGGATCTCTTCATCGCGGCCGATGACCGGATCGAGCTTGCCGCGCCGGGCCAGCTCGGTGAGATCGCGCGCGTAGCGCTGCAGGGCCTGATATTTGTCTTCGGGATTCTGATCGGTGACGCGCTGCGTGCCGCGGACAGACTGCAGAGCCTTGAGCAGCGCATCGGGCACGGCGCCATGCCGCGCCAGGATCTTCGCCGCGGTCGCCTCTTTCGTCTGCGCGATGGCGAGCAGGAAGTGCTCTGTCGAAACGTATTCGTCATTGAACTGCGTCGCCACGCTGAAGGCGGCGTCGAAGACTTTTCTCAGAGTCGAGCCCACCATCGGCTCCGCCGACGCCCCTCCCACGCGCGAATACCTGGCGACCTCCGCGGCGGTCTCCGTCTCGATCTGACCAGCCTGCAAACCCAGCTTGGTCAGGATCGGAACGACGATCCCGCCCTCCTGCCGGAGTAGCGCGATGAGAAGGTGCTCGGGCGTGACCTCCGGGTTCCCCGCACCACGCGCAAGGTTCTGCGCCTCGGCCACTGCTTCCTGGGCTTTGACCGTAAGCTTGTTGAAATTCATATCATTACCTCACATTGAGTCAATTTGGCTCACATCTCAAAACCGGCAAGAATTACCACACATTCCGAGGTGCAACAGAAGAGCCCGGGCCTACTCCTTCTCGAGCGTAGAGCGGGCAACCCCCCGGCAAACGTCACGAGGCAACCGGCCACCTTCGACACCCGGCAATCCGCACGCCGGGCCCCTCGGGCAACCCGTCCGCCGCTTCGTCCCGTGATGATGTACTCAAACCCTTTGAGTCGCGACTCATAACCTGTGAGTCGGTACTCAACCGGTTTGAGTCCGTATTCACATCATTTGAGTCGGTACTCAAGTTCGGTGAGTCGGTACTCAAGTTCGGTGAGTCGGGACTCAAATTTTGTGAGTCCGGACTCACATTTTTTGAATCGGTACTCACATTCTTTGAGTCCGTACTCAAGTTTTTGAGTCGCGACTCACATTTTTTGAGTCCGGACTCAAATTCTGTGAGTCGGTACTCATGTTTTTTGAGTACGGACTCATATTTTTTGAGTCGGTACTCAAATTCGATGAATCGAAGGGAGGTATCGGAGAGTCCGAATCACCTGATTTTGGTAGAAAACGGGCCAAAACCGCGGAGTTGCGCTCTCTCGGAGATCACTTATTCCAGGAGGACCTATTCCACGCAGGGCGGCGAGGAATCTTCGCGGGTCTGGAAGGATTGTTTCGGACCTGTCCGGAGCGGGATTGCAGCCAGGTAACGGGCGGTTTGTCTTAAAATGAAGGTGCCATGAGCATAGTTCTGAACGCTAAGTACGATGATGCGACGCATAGTCTGCGTCTGCCCGAGCCGCTGGAGGGTTTTGCCGATCAGGAGAGCGTTTCGGTCATCGTCGATCACGCCGAGGCGAAGAGGCCGTGGAGTGAGCTCGAGGGCATCCTTAAAGGCGAAAACGCCGAGAGCTTCTCACGAGCGATCGAGGAAGCCTTTCCGATCGAGCCTGTCAAACAGTGATCGAACGGCTCGCGCTCGACACCAGTGCAGCGGTGGATTACATCCGCGAAGACCGGCTATCTCCGCCTCAAATCAACGCAGCAAAGGTGGTCGTCATCCCGCTGACGGTCGTCGGCGAGCTTTTCCACGGCGCCTCGTGCAGCGCCCTACCTGACGAAAGTGGTGCAATCGTCGAAAGTATCATCGAGAGGTGGAAGCCGCTGCTTCCCAACGTGGCAACAGCACGCGTCTACGGCGAGATTCGCACCGCACTATTTCGGACTACCAAAAACCTCAGCGCGTCGAGGGTGAACGATTTATGGATCGCCGCGTTGTGCATCCAGTATGGCTTCTCCCTCCTCACGAATGACCGCGGTTTCGACAACGTCGCCGGCCTGACAGTCATCCATTGGTAACCAGGGGCTGCGGTACCGGCAGAGGTCCGGCTGTTAGACTCACGCCGTGAACGGGAACAACCGCCGCGATCTCTTTCTCGTCACATTCTCCATCCTCTCGCTCGAACTGGCCGTCATCCGCTGGATGGCGCAACAGATCACGCTCTTCGCTTACCTGGGAAGTGTCCTCCTGATCGGAGCCTTTCTCGGCATGGGCCTCGGCGTCGCTCTCGGACGCAGACGGCCCGGGCTTTTCGGTCTCGCTCTGCCGGCGCTGGCCGTCCTCTCTGCCGTACTCGCCTTCTCGGAGAAACTGCACATCCTGCACACCCGTTTCCCGGGACGTGCTGTGGCGATGTGGGGGATGGACGGGGCGACGAGCTTCGCCTCCAGCCTGGCCATCATCGTCGCTCTCTTTGCAGCGGTCGTGATCGTCTTCCTACTGGCCGGGACACGTGTCGGCGAGATCTTCGCGAGCTCGGAAGCACTCGACGCCTACTCGATTGACCTCGCGGGCTCGTTCGCCGGCGTGGTGGCCATGGCCATCGTTTCCTCCGCACAGACTCCGCCGCCGGTCTGGTTCGCGCTCGGTGGCATTCCGCTGGCGTGGGTGTCGCGCCGTTGGAGCAGTTGGGTGGCGCTTGGTGCGTTGCTCCTCTTCACGACTCTTTCGATCCGAGGGGCGATTTTTTCACCGTATTACCGCATCGACCTCGACCGTGCCAACGACGTGACCGGCGCACCGATCCGCCTTTCCGTGAACCGCGATTTCCACCAGTACGTGCACGATTTCTCATCGCGGCGTCTCAACGATCCGGGGTTGCCAGCCGGCGTCCGAGCGAACCTCCGGTCCGCCGAGCTGACCTATCGCCTTCCCTTCGCGCTGGCACCCCACCACGACAGCGCCCTGGTGGTTGGTGCCGGAACCGGAAACGACGTCGCCGCCGCTCTGCGTCAGGGATTCGGAGAGGTTGTCTCCGTCGACATCGATCCTCGGATCATCGAGATCGGCAAGGCGCTCCATCCCGAACGGCCTTATGACAATCCCCGCACCGTCCCCGTCGTAAACGATGCGCGCGCCTACTTCGAAAGGACCGACAAGCAGTTCGACGTGGTCGACTTCGGTCTCCTCGACTCACACGCCGTCTTTTCGGCCATGTCGTCGCTGCGGCTCGATAACTACGTCTACACAGTGGAGGCCATGCGCTCGGCGTGGCGTCACGTACGGACGCCGGGACTGATGAGCGTCAGTTTCTCGATCGGCGACCGCGAATGGCTGTCCGACCGGCTCTACAAGATCGTCCATGACGCGACGGGAGTCGATCCCGTGATCGTTCCTCACGCGATTCAGCGCGGCCGCTTCTACATCGTCACGAAAGGAATCGAGCCGCGCGAACTTGCCGCCCGTGCCCGGCTCCGCACACTGCCGCCCCCCGATACCGAGCGGGTGGAGTCAGCGACGGACGACTGGCCGTTTCTCTATCTCAACCCGGGAGAAATCCCTGTCGGCTATATCGCCATGATTGCGGCCATCCTGGTAATCGGAGTGGCTGGCAGCCGAGTGGCATTCGGCGCCGAGATGTTCCACGGCCAGGCGTTCAACCCGCTGCTGTTTGTCATGGGAGCCGCGTTTCTGCTCATCGAGACGCGAAGTGTCACCGACCTTTCCCTGCTCTTCGGGTCGACGTGGGCCGTCAACGCAGCGGTCTTCGCCGGCATGCTCGCGGTCGTGTTCGTCGCGAATGCCGTCGTGCGGCGAGGCCGGGCACCCAACATTTCGGTCATCTTCGGTCTACTCTTCGCGTCGTTGCTGTTGAATTACTTTCTCCGCCCCGATCAGCTCCTGACGCTTCCCGTTGCGTTGCGCTCGATTCTGGGACCGCTCCTGGCCGCGCTCCCCATCGGATTCGCCGGCATCATCTTTTCCACCATCTTTGCGCGATCCTCAAACCCCAGCGCCGCGCTCGGCTCGAATCTGCTGGGCGCGGTCGTCGGTGGATGCCTCGAGTTCCTCTCGATGGCCACCGGCCTCCGCGCGCTCACGCTGCTCGCACTCGTCTTTTACCTCCTTGCCCTTCTGCTGTACCGCCGGACACATGGGATTGAAGCCGCCTAGAATGACGGTTGTCGTAGACTGAGGTGCACATGAGCAAGGTACTCAACGCTGAATACGACGACGCGACGTGCAGTCTGCGTCTGCTCGAACCACTCGAAGGCTTTGCCGATCGCGAGAGGGTGTCGGTTATCGTTGATCACGCCGAGGCGAAGAGGCCGTGGAGCGATCTTCGCGGATTGCTCTCCGGCGAAGATGGCGAGAAGTTCGCTCGAGCAATCGACGAAGCGTTTCCAATCGAGCCCATCAAGAAGTGATCGAACGACTCGCTGTCGACGCCAACGCCGTCATCGATTACATCCGACTCGATCGCGAGTACTCGCCGGAGCTCGATTCCGCGAAGACGGTCTTTGTGCCGCTGACTGTCATCGGTGAGCTGTTCTATGGCGCGTCGTGTAGTGATCGCCCTGACCACCATCGCACGATCATCGAGAAGGTGATCAAACGCTGGCCGCCGCTGGTTCCTGACCTGGAAACGTCACGCGTATATGGCGAGATCCGCGCCAGCGCGGCACGAAAGGCAGTATCAATAACCGCATCGAAGACAAACGATCTGTGGATCGCGGCACTTTGCATTCAGCATGAGCTGCCACTACTTACCAACGACGGCGGATTCGACCGCATCGCCGGCCTGACCGTCATCCACTGGTAAGGACAGAATCTCAAGCAACCGACGAGGGTTACTCAGATAGACTTGCTTCTCGGAGAACCCCATGAGCGCGACCGCGCAAACGATTGACCGCATCTCACCCGAGACAACTCTCTTCGAATCAATCCTTGAACTGATCCGCCGCACCTCGACGCAACTGCCGGACGACGTCGTCCGCGCGGTGACCGGCGCGCGGAAGAACGAAGTCGAGGGATCGAACGCCGACTTCGCCCTGAATGTCATCGGCTGCAACATCGGTCTCGCGCGCGAAGGGTCCCTGCCGCTCTGCCAGGACACCGGCACGATCCTCTTCTACGTGCACACGCCGGCCGGCTACGACCAGCTCGCGTTCGAAGAGATCGCCACCGAGGCCGTGCGTACGGCGACGAAGAAAGGCTACCTCCGTCAGAACAGCGTCGACAGCATCACCGGAAAGAACACCGGCGACAACACCGGGCCGGGCTCGCCGGTCTTCCACTTCCACCAGTGGCGCGAGCCGCACGTCGAGGTGAAGGTGATGCTGAAAGGCGGCGGTTGCGAGAACATGAACGTGCAGTATTCGCTCCCTCACCCCGCCCTCGGCGACCGCGATCTCAACGGCGTCGAGAACGCCATCCTCGACTGCGTCCTCCAGGCCCAGGGCCAGGGCTGCGGACCGGGCATCCTCGGCGTCTGCATCGGCGGCGACCGCGGCACCGGCTATGGCTTTGCGAAAGAACAGCTTCTCCGGCTGCTCGACGACGCCAATCCCGATCCCGTCCTGGCCGAGCTCGAAGAGCGCGTCGTCGACAAAGCGAATCAATCCGGCATCGGTCCGATGGGATTCGGCGGCAAAACCACGCTGCTGGCCTGCAAGATCGGAACGCGCAACCGCCTTCCGGCGTCGTTCTTCGTCTCGATCGCCTACATGTGCTGGGCGTATCGGCGGCGTGGGGCGGAACTGGATCTCAGCGGGAACGTGACGGAGTGGTTGTACTGAAATGGCCCTCGTAAAACTCGCCACGCCCATCGACGAAGCAACGATCCGCACTCTCCACGTCGGAGACAGCGTCTCCATCACCGGCCGGCTCTACACGGGCCGTGATGCCGTTCATCACCGCATCCATACCGGTACCCGGCCTCCCGTCGACCTCGAAGGGCAGATCATCTATCACTGCGGTCCGGTGATGGTGAAGGAAGGCGACCAGTGGGTCTGCAAGGCCGCGGGACCGACGACCTCCTCGCGTGAAGAGCCGTACCAGTGGGAAGTCATGCGTGACTACAAAATCCGCGGCGTGATCGGCAAGGGGGGGATGGGAGAGAAGACGCTGGCTGCCTGCAAGGAGTACGGCGCCGTCTACCTCCACGCCATCGGCGGCGCCGCGCAGGTCTGTGCTGCCTCGATCAAGCGCGTCGACGGCGTCGACTGGATGGACCTCGGATCGCCCGAGGCGATCTGGCACCTCTGGGTTGAAGACTTCATGGCCATCGTCACCATGGACTCCCACGGCCAGTCGCTGCACAAGAACGTTTTCGAGGAATCGAAAGCGCGCATCGAGGCAATGAAGGCGTAACTCGGGTGTCGGTTGTCGGGGGTCGGGGGTCGTAGAATCTGGAGTGCAAATCTTGCATTCACACGTCTTCCGACCCCCGACCCCCGACCCCCGACCCCCGACACCCGAACAACCATGCGCACCGAACGCGACACCCTCGGCGAAGTCAACGTCCCTGACGACGCCCTCTACGGCGCGCAGACGCAGCGTGCCGTCGAGAACTACCCGGTCAGCGGACTGCGCGAGCATCCGCTCTTCGTCCACGCGTTCATCGTGCTCAAGAAAGCGGCGGCGCAGGCGAACAAAGAGCTCGGCGCGATCGACGCACATCTCGCTGATTCGATCATCGCCGCGTGCGATGATTTGTTGAACAACGCCGAGACGTACCGCGGACAGTTCGTCGTCGATGTCTTCCAGGCCGGCGCCGGCACGTCGTTCAACATGAACGTGAACGAGGTCATCGCCAACCTCGCCAATCCGCGGCGCGGAACGTACACACCGGTCCATCCGAACGATCACGTCAACATGGCGCAGTCGACCAACGACGTCTTTCCGACCGCCATCCGCGTCGCCACGCTGCTCCTGCTGAATGAGCTCTTCCCCCAACTTGACGCCCTCGCCGGCGCATTCGACGAGCGCGGCGGCGCGTTCAAAGACGTCATCAAATCCGGCCGCACGCACCTTCAGGATGCCGTTCCCCTGACGCTCGGCCAGGAGTTTCGTGCCTACGGGTCAGCAACGCGCCGGGCCGCACGCCTTCTGCGCGACGCCGCAAATGAGCTGCGCATCCTCGGCATCGGCGGCACTGCCGTCGGCACGGGGATGAACGCACCGCGCGGATATCGCCAGATCGTCGTCCGCCGGCTGAACGAGATGACAGATCTCGACCTCATCGCCACCGACGACCTTCGCGAGGCGATGCAATCGCAGCTTCCGGTCGCGGCGGTCTCCGGCGCCCTGCGCAACCTGGCCCTGGAGCTGACGCGCATCACCAACGACCTGCGCCTGCTCGCCTCCGGCCCGCAAACCGGTCTCGCCGAGATCACCCTTCCCGCCGTGCAACCGGGCTCCTCGATCATGCCGGGCAAGGTGAACCCCTCGATGCTGGAGTGCATGAATCAGGTGCTCTTCCACATCATCGGATCGGCGACGACGATCGACTACGCCGTCCAGGCCGGCCAGCTCGAATTGAACGTGATGATGCCGCTGATGGCGTTCGAGATCCTCTTCTCGATCGAGATTCTCAAGAACTACCTTCCGCTCTTCATCGCCAGATGCATCGCCGGCATCGAGGCTGATCGCGAGCAGTGCGAGACTTACTACATCAGCTCCCCGTCGCTGGCCACGGCCCTCAATCCGATCATCGGCTATGCCAGGGCGGCGGAGATCGCCAAGGAGTCAGCGAAGAGCGGCACGCCGATCCCCCAACTGCTGCGCGAGAAGAAACTGCTGAGCGACGACGAGATCGCCCGCATCTTCACCCCTGAGTTTCTGGCCGGTCAGGCGGATTGACGATTACAATCTGCGCGCCTCGTCCATCCAACCAATGCGCATCTTCATCGCCATCTCCTTTCCGGAGTCTGAGCTCCGCGCGATCAGCGACCGTACGTCGATGGTGAAGTCGAAGTTGCCGCCGGCGTCGTGGGTCCGTCCCGAGACCCAGCATCTGACGTTCGCTTTCCTCGGCGAACAACCGGAATCTCTCCTGCCCACACTCTCGCCTTTGTTGGAAGAGGTGCTCTCCGAGGTGCCACGCTTCGAAGGCCATCTGCGAGGCAGCGGCTTCTTCCCGAACCCGCGCCACGCCCGGGTCGGATGGGTCGGCGCAGTCCCGGAGGAGAAGTTCCGCGCCGTCGCCGATGCCGTCCGCGCCGCCGTAAAGGCTTCCGGAGTCACGCTCGACCGCGGAGACTTCCGCGCCCACCTGACCCTCTTCCGCATCCGCGACCCGTGGCCGCCCGCCTGCATCGAGGTCTTCAACGGCGCGCTGCGGGACTACAAGTCGGACCCATTCATCGTCGATTCGGTAACGCTGTTCTCCAGCGAGCTGAATCCGAAGGGCGCCATCCACACGCCGCTGCGGACGTTCGCGCTGGCGTAGGCCGGCACGGCCGGCTGCGCTGGGTTCCCAAGGCTCGGCCACCATCTTCGCTCTATCGTGTTAGAAATACGGGCTGGCTGACCACCAATTCCGGCAGATGCGGCGCACCACTAGCCCGGATTTCTCACACTCTCACTGGAATCGTCGCCACCCTGTTACTCGTCGAGACCCTTCTCCCCCAGCGCTTTTCAGCTGGGGGAGAAGGTGCCGATAGGCGGATGAGACTTCACCTGCCGCGGCTCTACGGCCCGCGGCAGACCACCGAGGACGAAGATACCCGCCGCC
>JADGNY010000131.1 GCA_017883235.1 Thermoanaerobaculia bacterium
GCTTCATTTTCACCCTCGCGTGCTTCGTTTTCACCCTCGCGTGCTTCATTTTCACCCTCGCGTGCTTGGTTTTGACCCTCGGGTGGTCAGGGGTTGACCCTCGGTTGCTCGATTACGGGGGCGCGTTGCGCCGCGGCGCCTACGCGTCGGTCGCCTCTTCGTCGCCGCCGAGGACCTCCTCGAGCGGGACGGCACGGTGGTAGCGGCGGATCAGGTCGTCCCAGGCGGCGAGGTAGAGATCGCGGGGGACGCGGTAGCGGCGTGGGAGGGGGCCGGTCGGGGTGTCGCCTTCGAGGATGAAGACGTCGGGGCTGCGGGCGATGATGACCATGCGCCAGGCCTCGTCGGCGTCGAAGTACGGCTCCTCGTCGTCGCCGAGGGGGATGTCGTCGTGGGTGAAGTGGCGGAGATCGCGGTCGGCGTGGTCCCAGGCGGGGAAGCCGGCAAGATGGCCGCGTGAGCGGCTCATCATCCGGATGTGCAGTCCTCCCTCGCTCTCCTCGGCGAGAGTCAGGGAAAAGTCGGCGATGCGCGGTGCGTCGTCGAGGTTGAAATCCACGTGGGCCTCCCCTGGTAGTTTACCAATGGACTCGTGGAGGCCACGATTGGACTCGCGGAGTCCACGATTGCACTCCCGGAGTCAAAGATTGGACTCGTGGAGTCAAACATTGGACTCGTGGAGTCAAACATTAGACTCGTGGAGTCAAACATTGGACTCGTGGAGTCAAACATTGGACTCGTGGAGTCAAAGATTGGACTCGTGGAGTCAAACATTAGACTCGTGGAGTCAAACATTAGACTCGTGGAGTCAAACATTAGACTCGTGGAGTCAAACATTGGACTCGTGGAGTCAAACATTAGACTCGTGGAGTCAAACATTGGACTCGTGGAGTCAAACATTGGACTCGTGGACTCAAACATTAGACTCGTGGAGTCAAACATTGGACTCCCGGGGTCCGCCGCGACTTACCAGTTTTGGCCGTTTCTGTTCGTTCCATGGCCGAAATCCGTCACTCGCGCCTGCGATCGTGTCGAATCAGCGTGCACGCGGACGGTTCACCGCGTGATCCGGGTGACTCACCGCGCGATTCAGGACGTCTTCGAGCGATAGGACCGCGAATGGGATCGAAGCACGATGTCGTCGGCCGCGTCTCCGCGTGATATATCAACGGCCGATGCGCCGAACCAAAATCATCGCCACCCTCGGGCCCGCCTGCGCCTCGGAAGAGCTCATCCTGCGGCTGCTCACCTCGGGCGTCGACGTCTTCCGGATGAACTTCTCCCACGGCACGCCGGCGGACCGGGTACGGCTGATCGAGATCATCCGCCGCGTCGCTACCGACCATGGGAAGTACATCCCCATCATGGGCGATATCCAGGGGCCGAAGCTGCGCATCGGCGAGGTGGACGGCGTCGTCCAACTGCAGAGCGGTCAGATGCTGACGATCACGACCGAGCCGCTGGTCGGCAACGCTTCGATCGTCTCCACCCCCTTCACTCCCCTGCCTCGGGAGGTGCAGCTCGGACAGCGCATCCTGATCAACGACGGCCTGGTCGAGCTGGTCGTGGCGGGGCTCGATGCCACGAGCGTGCTGACACGCGTCATTCACGGCGGGCCGATCTCGTCGAAGAAGGGGATGAATTTCCCCGATACCGAACTGACCATTCCGGCGATCACGGAGAAGGACCGCGACGATGTCGCCTTCGCCGTCGAGAACCAGCTCGACTACATCGCCGCCTCATTCATCCGAAGACGCTCGGATATCGTCGAACTGCGCTCGCTTCTCCACGCGCTCGGCGGCAACGAGATCAACATCGTCGCCAAGCTCGAAAAATCGCAGGCTATCGACGCGCTGGAAGACATCCTCGACGTCAGCGACGGGGTGATGGTCGCCCGCGGCGACCTCGGCGTGGAACTGCCCCCCGAAGCCGTCCCGATCGTACAGAAACGCGTACTGAACAAAGCGAGCGTGTGGGGACGATTCGCCATCACCGCCACGCAGATGCTCGAATCGATGACGACGAACTCGCGTCCGACACGCGCGGAAGCGTCCGACGTCGCCAACGCCATTTTCGACGGATCGGATGCGGTGATGCTCTCCGCGGAGACTGCCTCCGGCCTCTATCCGGTCGAGGCGGTGCAGATGATGGCCAGGATCATCATGGCCGCGGAGCAGAACCGCCAGTTTCAGGTTGCCGGCGGCCGCGAGCCGTTCCGCGTCTCCTCGGAGACCGACGAGTTCACCGACGCGCTGGCCGGTGCCGCCAACTACGCCGCCCAGCAGCTCGACGCCAAATTCATCATCGTCTTCACGCAAACCGGCTTCGCCGCACGGCTCATGTCCAAGTTCCGCCCGGCCCAGCCGATCATCGCTTTGACGCCGTCGACCTGGGTGGCCCGGAGGATGAACATGCTGTGGGGCGTACAGCCGTTCGTCCTGCGCGACATCGGCGAGTACCACGAGCAGATTGTCGAGCGCGTCGACGACTTCCTGCTGAGCCGCGACATCGTCGCCCCCGGCGACCGCCTGGTCATCCTGATGGGATCGCCGATCTACCAGCGGGCAAAGACGAATCTGTTAAGGGTGCACCGGGTGAAGTTGTAGCAGTTCATCGAAGTTCATCCTGACGTGGAGCGTAGCGACACTGTCAGGATCTCCGGTCAGACCGCTCGGTCGTTGCCCATCGGCAAGGTCTGCGCGGTCGAACCGGAGATCCTGACGGTTCGCTGCGCTCACGTCAGGATGGGGGGTTTGCTCAGCATCGGCTGCAGCGACATCCTGACGTGGAGCGCAGCGACACCGTCAGGATCTCCGGTCAGACCGCTCGGTCGTTGCCCATCGGCACGGTCGAACCGGAGATCCTGACTGTTCGCTTCGCTCACGTCAGGATGAACTTCGAAGGCTGCAGCGATCTCCCCACCACCCGCGCGATGGCGTCGCACTCCTGGACGATCTTCGCGAATGCCTCCGGCAGGATAGCCTGGGGTCCGTCGGAGAGCGCTTCCTCCGGCTTGTGGTGAACCTCGATCAGTACGCCGTCGGCTCCGGCGGCGATCGACGCGCGCGACATCGGGGCCACCTTGTTCCGCTTGCCGGTTCCATGGCTGGGATCGACCAGGATCGGCAGATGACTGATCCGCTTGACTGCCGGGACGATCGATAGATCGAGCGTGTTGCGGGTGTGGTCGGCGAACGTCCGCACGCCTCGCTCGCAAAGGATCACGTTGTAGTTCCCCTCGGCCATGATGTATTCGGCGGAAAGAAGCAGCTCCTCGAGCGTCGCGGACATGCCGCGCTTCAGCAGCACCGGCTTGCGGGCGCGCCCGGCCATTTTCAGGAGCGAGAAGTTCTGCATGTTGCGCGCGCCGATCTGAATGCAGTCGGCATACTGATCGACGAGAGCCAGCGCCTCGTGGTCGATGGCCTCGGTGACGATGGGAAGATCGAACTCCTCCCGAACACGCGCCAGAATCTCGAGCCCTTCCTCGCCCAACCCCTGGAACGAATAGGGCGAGGTGCGCGGCTTGTAGGCACCGCCGCGGAAGAGCTGACCGCCGGCGTTTCGGATCCCCTCGGCGATGGCGCGGGCCTGGTCGAGCGACTCCACCGCACAGGGGCCGCCGACGACGATGATGCCGTTGCCGCCGACATCGACGCCTCCCACGTTGATGATGCTGTCCTCCGGACGCGCTTCCCGGCTGACAAGCTTGTAGGCGTGCGAGACGCGGATGACTTCCTTGACGCCGGGATAGTTCTCCAGAACCTCGGGATCGGCTGTTCCCTGTTTGCCGGTGATTCCGATGGCCGTGCGGTTCGCTCCCGGAATTGCGTGCGCCTTCAAGCCCATCCGCTCGATGTGGCGGACGACATCTTCGATTTGATCGGGCCGGGCGCCGGCCTCCATGACGACGAGCATTGCTGGCCAGTATAATCGAGCCTTTGAAATGCCATTCCGGGAGCCATTCATGAAAAAGCCGTTCGTCCTCGCCGCGCTGGCCGTCCTCATCGCAACGCAGACCTTTGCCGCATCGTATTGGGTCGTGACCAAGGACGGCACGCGCTACGAGGCCAAGGCCAAGTGGACGACGGTCAACGGCAAGGCGATGATCACCCTCGTCAGCGGTACCGTCATGTCGCTCGATCCAGGCTCGATCGACGTCGCCAAGTCAGAAGAGGTCACGCGGCTCGGAGGCGGCTCTCTATTCGGCGTCGAACAGCTCCCGGCCACAGCGACGTCAAAAGCATCGACGCTGGGCAGCTCGATCCGCCTTCACAAGCTGCCATCGTCGGAGCCGGCTGCGGCTCCTGCTCCAGCCGCAACCGCTACCGACATTCCGAAGCCGTCCGCACCCGGAGCCGGGCTCGGGACCGATGTCGTCGGCCGCTTCGAACGAGCGTTCGAGAACGTCGGCATCTTTGAGCACAAACTCGTTGCCACCGGTACCAACTCGCTCCGCGCCGACCTCACGGCGGACACCGAGGATAAAGTCTTCAACACCCTGACCGCCACGGCGTTCCTCATGGTGCACAACGCCGGGATACCGGGCGTGCAGATCGATACGGTCGATCTCTTCCTGAAGACCACCACCGGCGAGGCCGCGGGGCGTTTCCACGTCACGCGCGACGACGCTCAGGCACTGGACGCGAAGACGATGACGCCGCAGGCGTACTTCGTGTTGAAAGTGCTGTTCTGATCGTGCGCTGCGGCGCGCGTGGTCGAAGACACGCAGCCGCGTCAGATCGCCGGTCCGCCATTGACCACGCGCGCCGCAGCGTTTGCCGCGTTAGCGGCAACAAGACGGTAGCCAGGGGTGCGAGCGTTTTTTGCGAGCACCCCTGGTAGAGATGTCATGGTTTGGTGCCGCGTCAGCGGCACTTGAGTAATCGGGGCCTCCATCCAGTGCCGCTGACGCGGCACGATTTCAGATCGCATCGGGTTCCAGGGGTGCTCGCAAAAAACGCTCGCACCCCTGGCTACCTTCTGGAGCCGCTATCGCGGCGTCGGCACGTCCAATCTCCATTGCGCTGCGGCGCGCGTGGTCGAAGACACGCAGCCGCGCGTCAGATTGCCGGTCCGCTATCGACCACGCGCGCCGCAGCGCGCAGACAACCGGCAACCCGCAACGTGACACCTCGCACCGAACCGACAACCGACAACGCGGCGAAGCCGCTTACTGAACGACGTCGACGCGCGCCGCGCCGCCGTAGACGGTGACGTAGCGGAAGTTTCGCCTCTCCTCATCGACGATCGTCCGCTCCCCCGCCGCGAACACGAATTGTTCGACCGCCCCTTCGATCGCGTAAAGCTCGGAGCGATCGTTGGCAAAACGGACGGTGATCGCGCGCGCCGCATCGCCTACAGCGTCGGTCGTCAGCCGCGCGCGGCCCGTGGTCTGGCCGAAGTCGTAGGCAGTGGCATGCTGCTTACGCGAGACCGTCACGGCCGTGCCGCCGATGACCGCGATCTCGGGAAGTGCTGTCTCGAAGTCGAACGACTGCAACGGTGCGATGACCCGTTTCGCCGGCGCGAAGAACGCTGCCTCACGCTGCGCGAGATAGTTCCAGCGCCGCGCCGGCGGCCGTCCCAGCAACCGCGGACGCGCCAACTGATCGGCGGGAGGGTCGCGGACGAGGAGATCGTCGCTCCAGCGGCGGACGATGTGCCAGTCCCCTCCGGTGACGATGAAGTTCCCAAACTCCGCCGTCAGATCGATGGCCACGATGAGACCACCCACTCCGTTCGCGCTCCGCAAGGCCACGACGATGCGATTCTTCCGGTCGCGCGCCAGCGTGCTGACGTCATACGTATCGAGCGCCACGTTGTCGTCGCCGACATGCCGCCCGCCGATGGCGACACCGTTGAAATAGAGTGTGTACTCCGGGTCGCCGAGCACCTTGATCCGGGTGAAGGCCCGGTTCGGAGGCAGATCGAATTCGCGCGTCGCAAAGAATGCCCCCGGATCGCCGTCTGCCAGCCGGTTCTGCTGCCAGATCCACTGCGCCCGCCCCGTGTTGTCGAAGAATTTGTGCGAGTACAGCAGCTCCAGGCGGCTGAACGCGGCCACGGCGACGAAGATGGAGGCGGCGATGAGGATCAGCCGCCGGATGAGAACGCGGTCCGGGAGTCGGGAGTCGGGAGTCGGGAGCCGGAGATCTGATGTCTTCGACGCTCCGACCCCCGACTCCCGACTCCCGACCCCCGTCATAGAATCCACGCTCATGAAGTCCGTCATTGTAATTCCCGCGCGCTGGGCATCCTCGCGATTCCCGGGGAAGCCTCTGGCGATGATCGCGGGAGTGTCGCTCATTCAGCGCGTCTATGAGCGCGCTTCGCGCTCGAAGCGCGCGAATGCGATCTTCGTGGCCACGGATGACGATCGTATCGCCGATCACATCGCCTCATTCGGTGGCCGCTTCGTCCGCCCCGAGGGTGACTTCCAGAGCGGCACCGACCGGATCGCCGCGGCGCTCGATCTGCTCGGCGACTCCCCCTGCGATTCCTACGATCAGGTCATGAACATTCAGGGGGACGAGCCGCTGATCGACGTAGCCGCGATCGACGCAGTCATCGGCGTCCTGCAAGCGACCGGCGTCGACATGGCTACGCTGGCCTCGCCGATCGAGAGCGACGAGGAATGGCAATCGCGTGACGTCGTCAAAGTCGTCACCGCGCTCTCGGGCGACGCGCTTTACTTCTCACGCGCGCCGCTGGCCGGTGCCCAGCGGCATGTCGGCATCTACGGCTACCAGACGGGCGTTTTGCGTGCCCTGGCCGCGCTCGCGCCGTCGCCGCTCGAACGGGCAGAATCACTGGAACAGTTGCGGGCACTGCAGAACGGCCTTAAAATCAGAGTCGTTCAAACCACAAGGCCGCACCTCGGGGTCGATCGTCCCGAGGATGTGGCGCGCGTCGAACATGAGCTGGCTAGACAAGAGTGACACCGGAGATCGTTCGTGAGCTGCGTGCTCGCGCACATACGAATCTTCGCCACAGCCAGCACCACTCTCCCCGCCCGCAAGCAGCCCGAAGCGCAGGATACCTGCGTGAACACTGTGCCAACGGGAGTCGGGGGTCGGGGCTCGGGGGTCGTAGCAGAGAACGGCTCATTCTCGCGTTCATTTCTCCGACCCCCGACTCCCGACCCCCGATTCCCTTCTCACTCACTCAACCGGAGGCATGACCGATGAGCACCAAGTACATTTTCGTGACGGGTGGCGTTGTTTCCGGACTGGGCAAAGGCATCGCCGCGGCCTCCATCGGGGCGTTGCTGGAAGCGCGCGGTTTCCGCGTCACGCTGCAGAAATTCGATCCCTACATCAACGTCGATCCCGGCACGATGTCGCCGTTCCAGCACGGCGAAGTCTTCGTCACCGATGACGGCGCCGAGACCGACCTCGACCTCGGCCACTACGAGCGCTTCACCTCGATGCGGGCCACGCGGAAGAGCAACTTCACCACCGGCCGTATCTACCTGAAAGTCATCGAGAAGGAGCGGCGCGGCGATTACCTCGGCAAGACCGTGCAGGTCATCCCGCACATCACGGACGAGATC
Source organism: Thermoanaerobaculia bacterium (assembly GCA_017883235.1). Lineage (GTDB taxonomy): Bacteria > Acidobacteriota > Thermoanaerobaculia > Gp7-AA8 > Gp7-AA8 > JADGNZ01. The sequence goes on from JADGNY010000131.1 coordinate 7,556, forward strand.
AAAAAGTGTATCCGCGAAGTCAGCGAGGGGGTCGACGTCGTGATCGTCGAGATCGGCGGCACCGTCGGCGACATCGAGTCGCTGCCATTCCTCGAGGCCATCCGCCAGCTCCGGCTCGAAGTCGGCCGCGGCAATGCCATCAACGTTCATCTGACGCTCGTGCCGTACATCAAGGCGTCGGACGAGATGAAGACCAAGCCGACGCAGCACTCCGTGCAGAAACTCCGCGAGATCGGCATTCAGCCGGACGTGCTGCTCTGCCGCTCCGAGCACGCCATCCCTGACGACATGCGCAACAAGATCGCCCTCTTCTGCAACGTCGAGCAGGAAGCGGTCATCCCCGCGCTCGACGTCGAGTTCATCTACCAGGTGCCGCTGGCATTTTCGCGCGAGCGCCTCGACGAGATCCTGCTGGACAAGCTCCACCTCCCGCACGACGAGATCGGCGCGCTGACGAAGTGGGAAGAGATCATCCGCAAGCTGCGCCATCCGGAAGATGAAGTGAAGATCGGCTTCGTCGGCAAGTACATCGAGTTCGGCGACTCCTACAAATCACTCAACGAAGCCCTGACGCACGGCGGCATCGCCAACAACGTCAAGGTTCGCATCATCTATATCGACTCCGAAGAGCTCGAGACCGAGGGGTACCACGGCGAGCTGGCGCGGGTGGATGGGATTCTGGTTGGACCCGGCTTCGGCGCCCGCGGCGTCGAAGGGAAACTGCGGGCCATCCGTTACGCGCGCGAGAAGCGCATTCCCTTCCTCGGCATCTGCCTCGGCATGCAGTGCGCGACGATCGAGTTCGCCCGCAATGTCGTGGGCATGGTCGGCGCGAACTCGACCGAATTCGATGACGAGTCGCCGTACAAGGTGATCTACAAGTTGCGCGATCTGATCGGCGTCGATGCTCTCGGCGGAACCATGCGTTTAGGAAAATATCCGTGCGCGCTCAAGGAAGGATCGATCGCCAGGAAGGCCTACGACGTCGAGCAGATCGACGAGCGCCACCGCCATCGTTACGAGGTCAATCCCGAATACGTGCCGCAGCTCGAAGAGCGCGGATTCCACGTGACCGGTCTCTCACCCGACGGCAAGTTCGTCGAGATCATCGAGCTGGAAGGACATCCCTGGTTCCTGGGCTGCCAGTTCCATCCCGAGTACAAATCACGGCCGACGGCACCGCATCCTCTCTTCCGTTCCTTCATCGCCGCCGCGCGCGCGAACAAGACCTCGGCAAAAGCGGCCGTTGCCATTCCGGCACACGAAACAGAGTTCGTATGAAGATCGTACGCGGGATCGGCGCCGTGATCGTCGGGATGATCGTCTTTTTCCTCCTGGTCTTGGCCGCGGAATGGATCTCTCACAAGTATTTCTTCGCCCCCTCCCGGCATGGGCTCTGGCAGGATTCGAATCAAACCAGCGCATTCATGGCCACGCTGGCGATGAGAGACCTGCTGCTCGTGCTGGCCGGCTGGCTCATCGCGACGTTCATCGCCATATGGCTGACCACGAAGATCGCCCGCGGCCCGATCGCCGGCTTCGTGGTCGGTGCACTACTTCTCCTCGCCGGCATCCAGACTGCCTTCGTAGTCCAGCAGCCGCTCTGGTTCTCGATCGCGTCGTTCGTAATCTACGTCGGAGCGACGTGGGCGGGGGTGCGGGCGGGGATGCCGAGGCGGGCCGCGTACGAGTGAAGGTCAGTTCAAGTCTTTTTCAAGATCGGCGATGCGCTGCGTAAGTTGTGAGACTTGTCCCTTGAGCTCAACCAAATCCGAACGCACAGCGACACGATCGACGTTGAGCTGCGTCATTTGCTGTTCCAGCCTTAGAAGCGCTGCGCTCACGGAGTGATACTCGGTCTCCAGTCGACCGAAGCGTGTATAGATGTCGTCCATGTACGAGTGCAACTCATCCTTCGTGACCATTTTGGCGCGGATGTCGTCGAACTCAGGTTGAATGAATTCGCGGTAGAACCGCGTCAAGTTGTCGAATAGCTCGTCTGCCACGGCGGAATTCTACACCCCATGAGTACAATGCCCGCCGCATGACCACCACCCGTCCCATCGCTATCACCGACGACATCTCCTTCGGTGGCGACCACCCTCCCCTCTTCATCGCCGGGCCGTGCGTGATCGAGTCGCGCGAGCATGCGTTGCGCATGGCCCGGACGCTTCTGGCTCTTCGCGATGAGATGAAGATCAACCTCGTATTCAAGTCGTCATTCGACAAAGCGAACCGGACCTCGATCGAGTCATTTCGTGGCCCGGGGATCGAGGAAGGACTGGAGATTCTTCGCGCGGTGAAAGCGGAGACGGGGCTTCCGCTCCTGTCCGATATTCACGAGTGGCAGCAGGCCGAGCGTGCCGCCGAGGTGCTCGACATCCTGCAGATCCCCGCCTTCCTCTGCAGGCAGACGGATCTCGTTGCGGCCGCGGCGAGGACCGGCAAAGCGGTCGGCGTAAAGAAGGGACAGTTCCTCTCGCCGGAAGAGGCGAAGAACATTCTCGACAAAGGGCGCGAGGTTGGGAACGAGCGGGTCTTCATCACCGAGCGCGGCTCGTCATTCGGTTATCAGAATCTCGTCGTCGACATGCGCGCCTTTCCGATCCTGCGCGCGTTCGGAGCGCCGGTGGTTTACGACATCACCCACTCGATGCAGAAGCCGGGCGGCGACGGAAAGCAGACCGGAGGCACGCCGCAGTTCGCGCGCCCACTGGCCCGCGCCGCTGCCGCCGCCGGAGCGGACGGCTTCTTCATGGAGGTTCACGACAACCCGCCCGCCGCGCTGAGCGACCGGACAACGCAGATCCGTCCCGAGGCGGCGCGCGAGATCATCAGCGACATTCTGGCGATGCGGGCGGCCTTGCCGCCGCTCTGAGGATCGCACGCATGTCGAAGCTTCAGCGCATCGTAGCCATCATCGTCGCGCTCTATCTGCTGCTCGTACTGCTGGACCGATTCGTCCTGGTCGAGCTGCTCGTAGGCCGCATCGGCGTCTCCGTGTTGCTGGCGTTCTTTGAAGCCTTCGCCATCGCCGGCATCGGCTTCGCCGTTCGAGGAGTCTTCGCGCGGCGGTGGAATGCCGCGGAGGCTGACCTCCCGCGCGACTTGCTCCTCGGATATCCCATCTTCGGCGCGCTCTGCTTTCTGGTTGGAATGCTCAACGTCTCGTCATGGTCGATGGGAATCCTTCTCGTCGTTTGCGGCGTCGGAGGCATCTACGTCGTCGTGCGGCGATTCGAAACGAGGCCGCCGGCCGTTCCCCGAATTCCGGAAGCGCTCGTGCTCATCGCTCTCGCCGGCGTGTTCCTCTGCGCCTTGATCGCCGCGCAGGCGCCGCCGTCATCGCTCGATGAGCTGGCCTATCACCTGGCCGTCCCCTGGACGTGGGTGACGGAGCATCGCGTCATCGATTTGCCGCTGATCTCGCATTCGTACTTTCCGCTCGGGATCGAGTCTGCCGATCTGCCGCTGCTGGCAATCCTCGGCCAGGCCGGCGGCGGGATCGCCTCGCATTTTCTTCACCTCGGCGCGGCGATCGCGGCGACGGCAATGCTCATGCGCCTTGCCCGAGGCAACAACCTGGCGGTCGCGGCAATCGTGACGACGCCCGCGCTGGCCATCATCGCCGGCTGGTCTCTCGTCGACTGGCCGTTGCTCGGGATCTGCGCCCTGCTCGTTCTCTCCCTCGACGATGGCGACGCCGTGACGATCTCGATGGCGGTGGCCGCCGGGCTGTTGACGAAGTACACGTTTGTGCCTTTCGCGATCCTCGTGTTTGGGGCGTGGGGTGTGGGGCGCTGGAGATCACACCGCACGGATGCCCCTGCCGAACCTGACTCCCACGCCCCGCTTCCGATTCACTACTCCCTCATCATAGCTTCGTCCCTGGGGTCCATCTTCTTCATCCGCAATCTCATCCTCACCACGAACCCGATTGCGCCGTTCCTCTCCGCCGCGGCGCCGCACGTCGCCGCGTATCGCGCTCCATTTCTCTCCGACTACGTCTTCGATGGACACTTTCTCGACGAGAGTCTTGGCGCGTCGCTCATCGCCGCATGCTCGCTATCGGCGGGGATGCTGTCGTGGGTTCTGGTCATCGTGGCCGTGCTGTTGTTCCTGCTCGGGCCGTCGTCGCGCATCCTCCTTCCGTTTCTGGCCATCCCTGTGGCGCGGTCGCGGCGCCCGACGAGATTGATGCGCGTTCTGCTCGGCCTGGCCATCGTCGTACAGCTCTTCCTCATCGGCTACTTCGTCGATCGCGGCGGCGCGTTCTCGCTTCTCGGCGGTACCTCCTCGGATAAGGAGTATCTGACGAAGCAGCGCACCTCGTTCACAACGGCGCAGTCGATCGATGCGCTTCTTCCCGTCGACGCGCGCGTTCTCGTCATCGGACTCAACGAGACTTTCTGGTTCGAGCACCGTGTCCGAGGTGGCGGCAACTTCGACGGACCGCGGGTCTCGCGGTATCTCGAACTTCCGACCGCCGAGGCGCTGTACGCGCGATTGAAAAACGACGGCATCACGCACGTGGCTGTCGTTCCGCCGGCGACTGCGACCACGGCCGTTCCGCAGAAACTCGCGGAACGCGACACGGCACTCACAACGGGAGCGCAGCGCGTCCTCGCGCAGACACTCGACCGCTACGCCTCAAATGTCTCGACAAGCGGCGGCTTGATCGTCTTCACCCTGAAATAGGCGAGACGCATATTGAGATAATCACGAGATAATCACGGCTGGATGACGATGACCTCGATGCGTTTGGAGCTGCTGGGTGACTTATTGATCCGCTCGGGTGACGGCGCGCTCGTCACCATCGGTGCGAAGAAATCTCAGGCGTTGCTGGCGTATCTGGCGATGAAGCCAACGCAGCACGTCTCGCGCGAGAAGCTGGCTGGACTGCTCTGGTCGAGCACCGGACCCGACCAGGCCCGGCAGAGCCTTCGCCAGACGCTCTCGACGATCCGCAAGGAGTTGTCGCAGATCGCGCCGAAGCAGAAGACGCTGATTGAGGAAGGTGACCTGCTTTCCCTCGACCGGTCGGTGACGTGCGACGTGCCCGAGCTCGAATCGTTGATCAACGTCAACACGGAGACGTCGCTGAAGCAGGCCATCGAGCTCTATCGCGGCGATTTCCTCGATGGCTTCACCATCAACGAAGAGCGTTTCGATCAGTTCGTCGTCGGTGAGCGTGACCGGCTGCACCGGCTGGCCCTTCGCGCGCACACACAGCTCGTCGAGCTTCAGTCGCGGCGCGGCGCGCTCGATGAAGCCATCGGCACGGCACAGAAGTCCTTGCGCCTCGACATCCTGCAGGAGCCGATGCACCGCATGCTGATGCGGCTCTATCTGGAAAGCGGCGACGTCGTCGAGGCGCTGCAGCAATACGAGACCTGCGCCAAAGTCCTCCGCCGCGAGCTGCGCATCGAGCCGGACACGGATACGAAGGCACTGCAGCGCGAGATCCTGCAGATCCGCGCCCAGCGCGGCGAGGAGGCCAAGAAGGCCGAAGGGCGAAGGACCGTCCTGGTCGTCGAAGACAACGTGCTCAGCCGCGAGCTGATGAACGCGGTGCTGAAGTCCGCCGGCTACTCCGTCGTCCTGGCCAAGGACGGCGCGGAGGCGCTGATGTCGGTGGGACGGGAGAAGGTCGACCTGCTGGTGATCGATGTCGATCTCCCCTACATCGACGGCCATTCCCTCCTGCAGGCCATGCACGAAAACGGCGTGTCCGTCCCGGCGATCTTCATCTCGGGCCTCCCCGGCGATGACGTCGAGGTGCGCGCCTTCGAAGTCGGCGCCGCCGATTTCATCCGCAAGCCGGTGAAGAACAGCGTGCTGCTGGCCAGAGTGGCGAAGGTGATGAAGGACGCGGATTGAGGTGCCACGCGGAGAGCAGGCGGGGACGCCTGCTCTCCGCTACCACCGATAGTGCCCGATGATCGCGAACGCGTTCAGCACGTCCTCTTTCTGCGCACCGTTGCCGATGTTGTGGACCATGTAGTGCCGTGTCGCTCCCGGCACCAAGTCCGCGGCCACGATCCCGATGTGATACAGCCCGCCCGGCAGGCGCCAGGCGACGACGTCGCCGGACTCGAATGCGGCGTTCACCCTCTTGCCGCGGCGGTTGAAGAAGGTCATCAGGTTCGGAACGCGGCGGTGGTCGATGTTTGCATCGGGAGCTCGAAGACCCCAGTCGTGCGGATAGACGGCGAAGTTGCGGCGCATGTCTTCGTGAACCTCGCGCTGCAGGTCGATGCCGGCGGCGCGGAAGGCGCGGACGACGACGTCGGCGCAGACGCCGCGCTCGCGGGGCAGATCGCCTCCCGGATAGCGTAGCTGGACGTAGGAGGGATCGTAGATCGTCGTCACGCCGACCTGCGATGCCGCCGCGGCGGCAATGGTGTTGTTGACCGGCGCGTATCCGAGAAGGAGGAGCCCGAGGAGCCCGACCGCAGTTCGCATCATCCCTCCAGCATGCGCAGAATGGCCGCCGCCGACTTCTCCACATCCTCGGCGGTCGTCGACCAGTTCGAAACGGAGATGCGCATGGCGGCCTCTCCCTGCCAGGTGGTGCCGGCCAGCCAGCAGGTGCCTTCGCGCTGCACGCGGGTGATGACCTCGCGGGTCAGCTCATCGCTGTCGCCGAAACGGACGAGGACCTGATTGAGAACGATGTCATTGAGGATCGATACGCGCTTATCACGGCTGAGGATGTCGGCAAATTGGCGGGCGCGGTCGCAGCAGCCGTCGATGAGCGCGGCCACGCCGTTGCGTCCGAGCGCGCGAAGCGCCGCGTAGATCGGAAAGCCGCGGGCGCGGCGGGAGAACTCCGGAGCCCATTCGAAGTTGTCGCGCTCCACACCCGTGGTCTGTTCGAGATATTCGGCGGTGACGGTCATCGAGGCGCGGTGTGACGCCGAGTCGCGGACGATGACGATGCCGCTGTCGTAAGGGACGTTCAGCCACTTGTGGGCGTCGTTGGCCCAGGAATCGGCCAGCTCGCAGCCGTCGAGCAGCGCGCGCTTCGATGCCGTGGCCCGGCCCCACAGACCGAAGGCACCGTCGACATGCAGCCAGGCATCGTGCTCGTGGGCGATCTCCGCCAGCGCGCGCAGCGGATCGACCGCGCCGCTGTTCACGTTGCCTGCCTGCGCGCAGACGATGACCGGCCCATCCAGAGTGCGCAGCAGCTCGCGGAGGGAATCGGCGCGCATCCTCCCCTGCTCGTCCGCATCGACTTTGCGCAGCGCGCGGGTGCCGAAACCGAGCATGCGCATCGAGGAATGGATGGTGATGTGCGAGGCCGCGCTGACGACGAGGTGAACCGGGGGCGCGCCGGTGAGTCCGTTCTCCTCCACGTTCCACCCAACGCGGCGCAGGACACCGTGGCGCGCCGCGGCCAGCGCGGTGAAGTTCGCCATTTGCCCGCCGGTCACGAAACCGACGCTGGCCGTGCGCGGCAGATCGAAGAGCTCGAGCAGCCATTCGCGCGCGACATCTTCGACGACCGACGCCGCCGGAGAGGTGACGTAGATCCCGGCGTTCTGATCCCAGGCGCTGGTCAGCCAGTCGGCCGCAAGGGCCACCGGCAGGCTTCCGCCGATGACGAATCCGAAATAGCGAGGCCCGGCGCAGGCGATCAGTCCGCGATCGGCGCCCTGCACGAGAGCGTCGATGACGGCCGCGGGATCCTCGCCGTCATCGGTCAGCGGAACTTTGAGCGCGGCAACGAGCTCATCGCGCGTCGCGCGCGGGCCGACGTGGCGATCGGGTAGTTCTTTGAGAAAGCTATTCGCCCGGTCACGGGCGAGGTCGAGAAGGTCGGTCATGGGGCGAAGCGTACATTGCTCCGCGTCCGCGTGCTTTGCCTTTAGAAAGCGGTTTAACTACAGAGGACACAGAGGTCATCTCTGTGTCCTCTGTGCCTCTGTGGTTGGATGGGGTTTTCTAATTCACAGTCACCGTCACCGTCGTACTCTTCACGTGCGTCGTGTTGCAGGAGTTCCAGACCTGGACGTAGAACGTGTTCGTTCCTTTGGACGGGAACGAGGTCGTGTAGGAGCTGGACGTGGCTCCGGAGATTGATGTGCCGTTGCCTTTGAACCATTGATAGGAGATCGGCGAGGTGCCCGCGGCGACGACGGTGAGAGTCACGCTGGTGTTGCGCGTGGTGGTCTTGTTCGCCGGTTGCGTGGTGATCGACGCGGCGGTACCGCCGGTCACGACGGTTGGCGCCGAGGTGGCGCGGCAGCCGTTGGCATTGGTGATGGTGACGCTGTAACTGCCGGCCGTCGTGGCATTGATGGCCTGCGTCGTGGCGCCGGTCGACCAGAGGTAGGACGCGCCACTCGATGCGGTCAGCGTGACGCTGCCACCCGGGCAGATGGCCGTCGGACCGCCCGCGGTGATGGTCGCCGTCGGGTTGGCGTTGACGGTGACGGGCACCGATACCGTGGTGGCGCTACAGCCATTCGCGTCCGTGACGATGGCGCTGTAGATGCCGCTGGAAGTGACTACGATCGATGTTGTCCTCGCACCCGTCGACCAGAGATACGACGTGCCGCCGTATGCGCTGAGCGTCACGCTGCCGCCCGCGCAGAAGGTGGTCTGACCGTAGCTGACGCCGGGGGTGGGATTGGCAGTGGTCGTAACCGTTATTGGAGATGATGTCGCACTGCAGCCGCCCGCGTTGGTGACCGTCACGGTATAGCTGCCGCTGTAGGCGGCGATGCTACTGACGATGATCGACGATGTCGTCTCGCCGTCCGACCACCAGTACGAGGCGGCTGGCGGTGCAGTGAGCACCACACTCCCGCCCACGCAGAATGTCGTTGGGCCGCCGGCGCTGATGATGGGTGTGAGGGGGTTGGCGTTGACCGCAACTGTTGTCGGTGACGATGTCGCGCTGCAGCCGTTGGCGTTGGTGACCGCGACGCTATAGCTGCCGGTGGTGCTGACGGCGATTGAACTTGTCGTGGCGCCGTTCGACCAGAGATACGACGCGCCACTCGATGCGGTCAGCGTCACGCTGCCGCCCGCGCAGAAGGTGGTCGGGCCGCCGGCGGTGATCGCGGCGGGGGGATTGGCATTCGCGGTAACGACCGTCGGAGACGAGGTGTTGCTGCAGCCGTTCGCGTTGGTGACCGCGACGCTATAGCTGCCGGTGGTGCTGACGGCGATTGAACTCGTCGTGGCGCCGTTCGACCATAGGTAGGACGCGCCGCTCGATGCGGTGAGTGTCACGCTGCCGCCCGCGCAGAACGTCGTCGGACCGCCGGCGGTGATGGTGGCCGTGGGGTTGGCGGTGACGGTGACCGGCACCGTTACGGTGGTGGCGCTGCAGCCGTTCGCGTCGGTGACGGTGGCGTTGTAGTTGCCGCTGGAACTGACCGTGATCGATGAGGTTGTGGCACCTGTCGACCAGAGAACTGACGTACCACTCGATGCGCTGAGCATCACGCTGCCGCCCGCGCAGAAAGTGGTCGGGCCGTAGGAGGAGATGCTGGGAGTGGGATTGGCAATGGCGGTGACCGTCATTGGAGATGATGTGGCACTGCAGCCGCTGGCGTTGGTGACCGTCACGCTATAGCTGCCGCTGTAGATGAAGCTGTCACTGATAGTGATCGAGGAGGTCGTCTGGCCGTTCGACCAGAAATAGGACGCGCCGCTCGATGCCGTCAGTGTCACGCTGCCGCCCGCGCAGAACGTGGTCGGGCCGCTGGCGCTGATGGTGGGCGTGGGGGGGTTGGCGTTGACCGTAACCGTCGTCGGTGAGGATGTCGCGCTACAGCCACTGGCGTTCGTAACCGTCACGCTGTAGTTGCCGCCGGTATTCGCGCTGATCGACCGCGTCGTCGCGCCTGTCGACCAGAGATACGACGCGCCGCTCGACGCCGTCAGCGTCACACTCCCGGCCGTGCAGAATGTCGTCGGGCCGCCGGCGGTGATCGTGGCGGTGGGAAGCGCGTTGACCGTAACGGCCGTCGGAGATGACGTCGCGCTGCAGCCGCTGGCGTTGGTAACCGTCACGCTGTAGTTGCCGCTGGCGCTGGCAGCGATCGACGGAGTCGTCGCGCCCGTCGACCAGAGATACGACGTCCCGCTCGATGCGGTGAGCGTCACGCCGCCGCCCGCGCAGAAGGTCGTCGGGCCGCCGGCGGTAATGGTCGGCGTCGGGTTGGCCTTGACGGTAACCGGGTCTGTTGTGATGGTGGCGCTGCAGCCGTTCGCATCGGTGATGATCGCGCTGTAGGTGCCACTGGAACCGACCGTGATCGATGGGGTCGTGGCACCCGTCGACCAGAGAACAGACGTGCCGACCGGCAGGCTGAGGGCGAAGGTCACGCTGCCGCCCGCGCAGAAGGTTGTCGGACCGTAGGTGGATAGGCCGGCACTGGGACTGGCAGTTGCGGTGACCGTCATTGGAGATGATGTCGCGCTGCAGCCGCTGGCGTTGGTGACCGTCACGACATAGCTGCCGATGAAGCTGGCGATGGGCCTGACGATGATCGAGGATGTCGTCTCGCCGTTCGACCAGCGGTACGAGGCGGCGGGCGTTGCGGTCAGAGTCACGCTACCGCCCACGCAGAAGGTGGTCGGGCCGCCGGCGGTAATGGTCGCCGTCGGGTTGGCATTGACCGTAACCGTCGTCTGGGATGATGTCGCGTTGCAGCCGTACGAGTTGGTCACGGTGACGCTGTAGTTGCCGCTCGTGTTGGCGGCGATCGACTGCGATGTGTCGCCTGTCGACCAGCGGTACGAGGCGGCGGGCGACGCGGTGAGCACCACACTGCCACCCATGCAGAATGTCGTCGGACCGCCGGCGGTGACGGTTGCTGCCGGGTTCGCGTTGACGATAACCGCCGTCGGTGACGAGGTCGCTCTGCAGCCGTTCGCGCCGGTGACCGTGACGATGTAGTTGCCGCTGGTGTTGACGTTGATGGCCTGCGTGGTCGCACCCGTCGACCAGAGATAGGACGTGCCGCTCGATGCCGTCAGCGTCACGCTGCCGCCCGCGCAGAAGGTCGTCGGACCGCCGGCAGTAATGGTGGCCGTCGGATTGGCGTTGACCGTAACCGTTGTCGGTGACGATGTCGCGCTACAGCCACTGGCGTTCGTAACCGTCACGCTGTAGCTGCCGCTGGCGCTCGCGGTGATCGACGAGGTCGTGGCACCGTTCGACCAGAGATAGGACCCGCCGTTCGATGCCGTCAGCGTCACGCTGCCGCCCGCGCAGAAGATGGTCGGTCCGCCGGCGGTGATCGTGGCGGGGGGATTGGCGTTCGCGGTAACGACCGTCGGAGACGAGGTGTTGCTGCAGCCGTTGGCGTTGGTGACCGCGACGCTATAGCTGCCGGTGGTGCTGACGGCGATCGACTGCGTCGTGGCGCCGTTCGACCAGAGATAGGACCCGCCGTTCGATGCCGTCAGCGTCACGCTGCCGCCCGCGCAGAAGATGGTCGGGCCACCGGCGGTGATGCTGGCGGGGGGATTGGTGTTGACCGTAACGGATGTCGGAGACGATGTCGTGTTGCAACCATTGGCGTCGGCAACCGTGACGCTGTAGCTACCGGTGGTGCTCACGGCGATCGACTGAGTCGTCGCGCCCGTCGACCAGAGATACGACGCACCGCTCGATGCGGTCAGGGTCACACTGCCGCCGTCGCAGAATGTCGTCGGTCCGCTGGCGGTGATGTTGGCCGCCGGATTCGACGCGCTGACCACTGTCGGAGACGATGTTGCCGTACAGCCGTTCGCGCCGGTAACCGTGACGCTGTAGCTGCCGGTGGTGCTCGCGGCGATCGATTGCGTCGTCGCGCCCGTCGACCAGAGATACGACGACCCGCTTGACGCGCTCAGCGTAACGCTGCCGCCCGCGCAGAACGTGATGGGACCGTCAGCCGTGATGCTGGCCGCGGGAAGGGCGTTGACCGCAACGACCATCGCAGATGACGTCGCGCCGCAGCCGCTACCATTCCTGACGGTG
>JADGNY010000132.1 GCA_017883235.1 Thermoanaerobaculia bacterium
CGTCCGGCTGGGGGCGGTGAGTCGTCCGGCTGGGGCGGTGAGTCGTCCGGCTCGAACGGTGAGTCGTCCGGCTGGGGCGGTGAGTCGTCCGGCTCGAACGGTGAGTCGTTCCGGCTCACGCGGTGAGTCACCCGGCGTACGCGCCAAGTAATCCGGCGTACGCGCCAAGTCACCCGGCGTACGCGCCAAGTAATCCGGCGTAACGCGCCAAGTCACCCGGCGTACGCGCCAAGTAATCCGGCGTACGCGCCGAGTCATCCGGCGTACGCGCCAAGTCATCCAGCGTACGCGCTGAGTCATCGGGTTCACGCGGCGAGCTGGCCGCGTGCTCGCTGAGTTGAGGCGTTCGCAGGTGAACGCTGGCGGATTTCAGCTCGAGCTGGACGATCCCACTGCGAAAACACCGGATTGCGCCGGAGCGCTGGCGTCTCGCCGGCTGGCCCGGAGCCTGCCCTGAGCGAAGCCGAAGGGTCTCGCCCCCGATCTGGCAAGATTCCATACAGTTGCTCCGGAACGAGCTGGGATGCCCGCGGAAGCGCAGGAAAGGTTGATCCGCTTCACGGATAATCGAGGGGACGATTCATCCGCAGATTACGCAGATGAACGCAGATGGAAAACGGTGTCATCCGCGGTTCTCCGCGTCCATCTGGGGATAGAACGTCGTGCATCCCCCGCCGCTGTCATTCTGAGCGACGCGAAGAATCCCCAGCCTGGAATCCGCTGCACACACGCCGACGCGGCCGTTCCGAGGGTGGGAGGTGGCTGCCGATCAAACGTTTCACGATTGGACCACCGATCAGCAATTGAACCTTCGGCCCTGTTACTCGCCGTGCCTTCCACCGCAAGCCGATAGACGATGTGGCACAGGCACTCTTGTCTGTGCTCCGGCCGAAGCCGACGGCCGCTGAGGGCTTGCGACCTTCAGTCTGGCGAGACTCGGCACAGACAAGAGTGTCTGTGCCACATCGGTCTCCCGATTGGACCGTCTACTACCTGTGTAACCGAACCCTTCAGCCGCAGCGGCCGTAACGTGCTACATCGTCCTGCTCGAACAAACCAGAACCCCGATCGATGTCGATGCCGGTGAAGAGGCCGCCCTTACCGAATGTAACGAGCTCGAACGGTTGCCCGGCGTGCGGCCGGGCGGCAAGACGGACAGAGTCTTCGATGAGCCTGCTCACGGTCGTCCCTTCCCTCGCCGCACGCTCTTTGAGCGCGTCGAGGAGCTCTTCGTCGATCGTGATCGTTGTTCGCATGACGGATCAGGATAGAGCAGCAGCATGCGTGCATCAAGGAATGGAGTTGGCGAGCCGGCGCCGTGAGCAGTCGATTCTGTCTCATGTCTTTTGTCGGGCGGCGAAGCCGCCGATGAGGCCGTACCGGACGCCTTCCGCGTTCAGTCCTTTGCAGGGCGAGAGGAGGTCTTCGAGCTCAGGTGCGCGTGAGTATTCGCGATCGTCCTGATCATCCACTCTCAGCCTCCTCATGACTCGCGAACCGGTACACGCCCCGCGGAATGAGAGCGCCCCCACGCAAACGGTTCATCGTTCTCTGCATCGCCGCAGCATCACGAAGGATGTCTTCGCCCTCAGGGCGTCTCGATACGCGCCGCACGGTGAGAATCGTAGCATCTCGGCTGAGGGAGCGAGGCGGGTCGGCTCGCGTGAGCCGCGTTGTGGATGCGTGACAAATAACTCGCGAAACACCGGGAGTGCCGCATCGGCCATCACAAGTATCTTTGCTTTCAACTAGTTGCGGGTGGATAACGAAGGCCCGACACAGCTGACTCCACGGCACGGAGCTGACGAGAGGTAGGACTTTGCCGTTTGCAGACACTCCTCATAGGAGGGTCCGTTCCATGCGGAACTAGCGCGAGCAGGCCGCGCGTGGATAAGCGTGAGAGAAGTTAGCCAGTCCTGTAAAGAGCGCGCAACGGGAACGAGGTAAGTATGATCTTCATCATCATCTTGATTATCGTAGCAGTGGTCGTGGTTGCTCTGGCGCTGCGAAAGCCCGGTGCCGTAGTCGCAGCCCCGACTGCACCAAAGGTCAACCCGAAGGATGGCACCTTGCTGGTACTGATTCCGGCAGGGACGTTTTTGGCCGGGACTGACAAATTCCCGGTACGTCTGCCGTCATTCTATCTGGCGGTACATCCTGTAACGAATGCGCAGTACAAACGGTTCGTCGACGAAACCGGACACCGGCCACCGAACGAGGCGGACACCGATACTCCAATTTGGGATGGGAACGCTTATCCTGCGGACAAAGCGGACCATCCAGTAGTCTGTGTAGATTGGGACGATGCTCAGGCCTATTGCCGCTGGGCTGGACTGCGGTTGCCAACGGAGTTGGAGTGGGAAAAGGGCGCGCGCGGCGTGGACGGGCGGAAATATCCGTGGGGAATGGAATGGGACCAGAGCAAGTGCCGGAATGGCATGACCTTTGGAAATCGCCAAACATGCGATGTACGGAAATATTCGAATGGCGCAAGTCCCTGGGGTCTCTATCAGATGTCGGGGAACGTGTGGGAGTGGTGCGAGGATTGGTTTGACTATGGAAAGGGTGCGTATGACAGATACGAGAGGGGCGACCTATCGTTGCCAGCGATGAACGGAAGCTTGTCTCGGGTTGTGCGAGGGGGGTCGTGTAACAGCGCTGCCGCCAGCCATTTCGAGTGCGCCTTTCGCATGTCCGAGATGCCGGCCGCCCGGCAGAACGAACAGGGCTTCCGGTGTGCTATTACGACCCTGACGGTTTCCTCGTAAACACTCCCACAGTTCATCGCGGGCGGGCTAACTCCTCTGGAGCCATCGGAGCCGTGGCGCGCCCTCAATGACCGAACGCGCCCAATGACCGAACGCGCCACGGCACATTTCAGGACGTTGTCAGGCGAGAGAGCAATATGATTGGAGGAACGCATGTCAGACCGAGTTTGTGATTCGTGTGGGAAGAAGATGCCTCTGTCAGGTGGCAAGACGTGTTCGAAGGGCCACTTCACCTGCAAGGACTGTGCATATGGCCATGAGCACTGCAAACTATGCGGGCACACGCTAAGATAGCATAGCGCCGTGGAACGATCCCGCGGGGCCGCGACGCGACCATAAAGGATCAATCGAAATAACCGTTACGACAGGAGAGTACGATGCCGTCTCCCGGTCAACAACTCGCTGAACTTTATCAACGCGTCGTCCAGGAAGAGCTCGGGCTATCAGCTACAATCGACGAGCAGGAAAGCGTTCTTTTTGAACATCCTGAGCTAGGGACCTTCTTTATTGGTCTCAACGCTGCGAAGATGCCGGAATACATGAGGCTGTCGTTGCCTGGGTTCTTCGATGCGTCTCAAGGTGTCGCGCGCGACGATCTCGTGCGCCTCTGCAATCACTTGAATGCGAAAGCTAACCTCGCCACTCTTGTGGTCCATGATGGAGATGAAGGCAACGTCGATGCCTGGGTCCGACGCCGCTCGGGAAGTGGTTTCCGCGGGCGGAGATGATGGCCAAGGCGCTGGAGGTCTGGCCGCTGCACGTCATCGAAGAGGCGCTCGGGGACGATGCGGACGGCATCCTGCCGCAGGCGATCCGGAGCGCGGAGCTACGCGTGCGGCTGCCGCGGCATCACATCGAGATGCTGGAGTATCGAGCAGACCAGCAGGAGACCACCGTCAGCGGCGTGCTGGAGCGGGAGCTTGACGGCATCGCCAGCGCGCACATCGAGGAGCTGTCGGCGGCGCTGCCGGGATTCGCGGAGGCGATGGCGTGGCCGGGTGGTTGATCAAAGGCTTTATCCGCAGATGACGCAGATGGAACGCAGATGGAGGATGGTTTTATCTGCGTACATCTGCGTCATCTGCGGATTGTCATCATCGCCCGGCATCTCCACCCGCCCTCCCGGCAAGCGCGTGACATTCGCGGTAAACCCGGCGGCGGGACGCACGCCGGGCCAGCCGGCGAGACGCCAGCGCTCCGGGCGCAGGCGCTGTGTTTCGCGCAGGCGCTCTTTATGTGATCAGCTCCGTCAGCATCTCGAACGATTTCAATTCGTGTCCCAGGAAGTTGCGGCGGAAGAACGACGCCAGCGAACGGACCTCGATCAGGACGTCGGCGGTGACGTCGCGCAACGCGAACTCGCTGACCGGCATACGCATGATGGCATCGAGCACCTCGGCGACATCGTTGGCGATGACTTGCGCGTGATCCGCGCCGCACCTTGTGCAGACGAAGCCATGCGCTTGCGCGTCGAACCGCAACGGCCGCCCGAGCGGTTCATCGCACGAGTTGCAGTTCCGTAGCGACGGCAGCACGCCCGCCAGCCGCAGAGTCCACACATCGGCATACGCGACGACGCGCAGCGGTACCGACCCTTCCAGCAGCGCCTCGGTGGTCCGATCGAGCAGCCGGTAGATCAACTCCGCCGGATCGCCCGATTGCGCGAATGTATCGACCGTCTCCGCGAGATACGACGCCGCCACGCTGGCCGCGAGGTTCTGCTGCGCCGGAAACAGCGACCGGATCAGATCGACGGACTCGATGCGTACGACCTCGTCCGACTCCCGCTCGATGTAGCCGATCCTCACCTTCGCCAGAGGCTCGAGCGATGCCCCAAACCGCGTCCGCATCGACCGCGCCCCATACGCGTATCCCTTCACTTTGCCGTGGTCCGGCGTGAGAAACACGACCAGCTTGTCCCGCTCGCGCGCGGGGAAGGTGTGCAGGATGATTGCCTCGGTACGTTGGGGGCGCATTCAGATCAGAGTACATTGGATAGAAGCCGTGTTCGGAGGGTTGATGCGCTATCGAGTGGTCCTTCACGAGTCCGATGAGGGTTTCGCGGTTAGCTGTCCGGGACTCCCCGGCTGCTGGTCACAAGGCGCGACCGAGGCCGAGGCGATGGATAACATCCGCTTGGCGATCGAGGAGTACCTCGGTGCCATCGTCGAGACGACGGCGGGTGACTACGTGCGCGAAGTCGAAGTTGCCTTTTAGCTGATGCCTCTTGCCAGTCCGTTTCATTGAAAGCCTTCCACTTCGCGGCTTCGCGTCTTCGCGTGAACATCAATCTCACGCGAAGACGCGAAGGCGCGAAGGAAGGCTCTCCACGTAACGGCTTGGCGATTTCATCCGGCGCGTGGGAAATGTCTAGCTACTCCAGCCTGGCCTTCCTGATGTAATCGAGCCGCGGGAACTGGCGGGTCAGATAGGCATTGCCCTCGGCGAAGAGCGCGTCCTGATGGCCGGCGCGCATTCCGCCGCCGGCGGTTTCGCCGTAGCCAGAATAGATCCGGTCGACGACATCCATGCCCGAGGTGACCATGCCGATCGGCGCGAAACCCTGCGGATCGAATTGCTTGTTGTCGGCGAGATTGATGAAGAGCTGCGTCGTGCGCGTGTTCGCTGTCGTGAACGCATACGCGATCGTCCCGCGGACATTCGATTGCTTCGGCGGGTCGTCGGACAAGGTCGCCGTTCGCCATGCCTGCGCGACGCGTGGATTCGCCGGAATGCCGAACTGCGCGAACCCGCCCTGGCGGACGCGGAAGAAACGCTGGCCATCGAAGAAATGATGCGCGGCGAGGTTGTAGAAACGGTCCGCACCGATCGGCGCCCAGCTCCGATGGACCTCGACGATGAAGTCGCCCTGGCTGGTGGCGAAACGGACGCGAAATAGTTCCGGAGCGCGTGTTTGTAGCCGAGGATCGTTTGGATTGAGAAGGGACGTACAGCCGGCGAGTACGAGGACGATGAGAAGAAGGGCTCGGCGCATGGGCCGCATTCTGCCTCAGGCCGGCACGGCCGGCAGCGTTGGTTGCCCAAGGCTCGGCCAACAGTGGCTCAAGAACGTTTCTACCGTGCCGGCCCAGTTGACACCTCCGCTCTTCGCCGCTACCCTCCTCGGACGATGAACGCGCCGCGCAACTGGTGGTGGTCTCGCCGCAGCTAGCGGGTCGCGTGAGACGCGCCCCGCAACGGAAGGGGCGCGATTATCGACCGGTCGTATCGGCACCTCTTCCCGATGAGGATGAGGTTTCGTTGATGCAACTGATCGTAACGATCTACGAAGAAACGCCGGAAAAGGCCATCGATGTGATCCGCGCATTGCGCGACGATCACGATGCCATCGAGCTGCGCGTCGATGCCTTCGGCGGACGCGCCGTCGATTGGGCGGCAGTGCGGGCGGCGACGGCGAAGCCGGTCATCGCTACGAATCGCGGCGGAGCGCCGGTCGCTGATGCCGAGGCGGACATGATCGATGCTGAGTGGGGCCATCCCATTCCGGCGGGACGGCGCGTGATCCTCTCGCATCACGACTACGAAGGGATGCCCGACGTCGAGCGGCTCATGACGGAGATGCGCGGTGCGGATAAGGTCAAGATCGCTGTTACGCCGCGGAGCTTTGCCGACAACGTTCGCCTGCTGGCGCTGCTCGAAGGGAGGACTAACCTCTCCGTGATCGGCATGGGAGGCCGCGGGTTGTATGCCCGCATCCTGGCTCCGTTCTTCGGATCGGAGCTGCAGTTCGTCAGCGTCGATGAGGCCCGGCAGGCCGCGCCGGGGCAGCTCACGCTGGCGCAGGCGCTGGCGATCTACGGCCCGAATCGCAACGCGTTGCATGCGGAAACGATCTTCGCCATCGTCGGGAACCCGGCCGCGCACAGCGGCTCGCCGGCCATTCACAACGCCATCTTCCGTGAGCGCGGCGTCGCGGCGGCGTACGCCATCTTCGAGACCGATGACTTTCGTGACATCGCCGAACCGTTCGCACGCGGCGAGCGCTTCGCGCCAGCGGGCATGTCGATCACTGCACCGTTCAAGGAAGAAGCCTTCTCGTTCGCAACGGAAATCGGCGCGGACATTCGCCGGAACGCGCGTGATGCGGAAGCGGTGAACACGCTCGTGCGGATCGGCGGCCGGGTCGTCGCCGACAACACCGACGTCGACGGCTTCGTCGCGCTGATCGGCAGAACCTCGGCACGGACAGCGGCGGTCATCGGCGCGGGCGGTACGGCGCGGGCGGCGCTCGTGGCCCTTCGCCGCGCCGACATCGAGTCAACCGTGTTCAATCGCACAGCGGGCAAGCTGAGTGCCCGGCCGCTCGATCAGTTGCCGTCGTGGCGCGGCGATCTCGTCATTAACACGCTGCCGCAAAACGTATCCATTCCGCTGCCGGATGCCGCTACCATCATCGAAGCGGCATACGGACGCGATTCTCACGCAGACTTCAACGGGCTCGATCTCCTCCGCGCGCAAGCGGCGCGGCAGAGCGAGCTTTTTCTCGAGGCATGTCAATGAACCTGGATGACCTTCGCAAGGATTACGACATCGTTCCCATCGCCCGCGAATTGAGCGCGGACGCCATCACCCCGGTGGCGGCATTCGCCGCGCTCTCCGGCGACGGCGAAGCCTTTCTGTTCGAGAGCGTCGAGCGAGGCGAAAACGTCGGCCGCTACTCGTTCGTCGGCTTCGAGCCGCGGCGCAGCCTTCGCTTCGACGAGTCGACGCCCGATCCGGTCGGCGTGTTGAACAGCGAGCTGCAGCCGTTGCGCGTTTACGGCGAGGAGTCGCTTCCGCCGTTCTTCGGCGGCGCGGTCGGGTTCTTCGGCTACAGCGTGGCCGGCTGGAGCGAGCGCATCCCCGATTCGTATCGAAACGAAAACGGCATCCCCGACGCGCGGCTGGTCTTTTTCGACAACGTGGTCGTCTTCGATCACGTGAAGCAGCGGCTTTACGTCATCGCCAACATCTTCACCTCGGATGCGCATGCGTCACTCGAGGAAGCGAACGCGCGCCTCGACCGCGCCATCGAGCGGTTGCGCGCCGCGCGCGTCGAGCTGCTGGCGTTTCCGGATGAAGGCGCGGAGGTCGCCTTCACGCCCAACATTCCGCGCGGGGATTTCGAAGAGGCCGTCCGGACGGCGAAGGAGGAGATCGTCTCCGGCGAGATCTTTCAGATCGTTCTGTCGCAGCGCTGGAGCACCGAATTCTGCGAGTCGGACGCGCTGACGCTGTATCGCGTGCTCCGCTCGATCAATCCGTCGCCGTACATGTTCCTGCTCCGCACGCCCGAGTGCACGCTGGTCGGCGCGTCTCCGGAGATGCTGGTGCGCGTGGACGGCACTCGCGCGGAGACGCGGCCGATCGCCGGCACGCGCCCGCGCGGAGCGACGCCGGGTGAGGATGCCGCTCTGGAGCGCGCGCTTCTCGCCGACCCCAAGGAGCAGGCCGAGCACCTCATGCTGGTCGACCTCGGGCGCAACGATCTCGGCCGCGTCTGCGTCAGCGGCTCGATCTCCGTTTCCGACTTCGCCCACATCGAGCGTTACAGCCACGTGATGCATCTCGTCACCAACGTGCAGGGAACGCTGCGCGGCGACCGCAGCCCCGTCGATCTTTTCCTCTCCTGTTTTCCCGCCGGCACCCTCACCGGCGCGCCGAAGATCCGGGCCATGGAGTTGATCGATGCCCACGAGACCACGCGCCGCGGCCCGTACGGCGGCGCGGTAGCCTACTTCGGATTCAGCGGCAACATGGATTCCTGCATCGCCATCCGCACGATCGTGCTGGCCAAGGGTCACGCCTCCGTCCAGGCCGGCGCCGGCATCGTCTACGACTCCGATCCCGCCCGCGAATACGAGGAGGCCATGAGCAAGTCGGCGGCGCTGAAGCAGGCGATCAGCGTGGCGAAGAAGGTGTTGGATCGCTCGTAGGCAGGGTGCGCGAATTAAGCGTGCTCAAAATCGCTCGCTCGACCCACTCCGTCGTCGTGACGCCTTCGGCTTCAGCGACTGCGTCGACGCGGAAGAGCAGGTTTATCGGCAATCTCCAAGTGACCGCGATGCGCCGCGATGTGCGGATTGGCCTGCCGGCCTTTGCTGGTCGTTTTGGCACTGGCAACGGACTCCTTTGACGGTGCAACAAGGCCTTGCCTGATGCCGAGTCGCAGCCACATATCCTTCAGCACCACGTAGAGCGGATCACTGAGAACCTCCCGGCGATTCCGCGAGGCTCTGAAGACCGGAGAGCCGAAGGAAAACGCGAAATCTTCAAACTCGAGCCACGGGACGTTGTCGTCGAGCTTCTCGATAGCCCCCTGGTAGAAACGTTTTCGTTCGCTGTCGAGGTGCGACAGATCGATTTGCAAGCCGGAATCACGATTGAGGTATCTCATTCAGTTTCTGCTTCACACGGCGGAGAGCTAGATGAGCTTGAAGTGAACTCGAACGGCTTCGAAGTACATCACTTCCTGCCCAAACACCTCACGCGCCTCTGCCAGGAAAGCCTCCAGACGTTGAATCTCGGATTCATCAACGATCACGATCTTGACGCACCGATGCTGCTCGGTCATGCCTCTCCAAGTGCCTCTTGACGCCAGCTCGTGGTACGCACCGAACGTGACGATGTTATCCAGCCACCAGGCCCAAACTCCTGCTGAAAAGGGTTCGCCGTCGTTTCCGAGCAGAGGGAAAAGCATCGTTACCTTGGTCGCGTTTGCTTCGAACATTGCTAATTCTCATTGTCCCGACTCTTCTCGACGAGCAATGTGAGCCCCTTGAAGTATTTTGTCAATACAAATTAGACGCACCCTCAGCACTACGTCGCGTATCGGGGTCTAGCGGGCCACTCCGTTTCCTTTCACGTCGTCAAACCGCACCTTCGCCGCCCCCAGTGTATGCAGCAGCTCCGCCACCCGCCCTTCCGCGTTCTGCTGGGCGAGCTGCAGGATGCCGCGGCGGATCGCTTCGTTGCGGATGTTCTGCTCCGCGTATTGGCGCGCGCGTCCTTCCATGCCGATGTCGGCGCGGCGGAAGACGCCGGTGCGGCGCTGGATGACGTGCGAGGCGCGGTTGTCCAGGCGCGACACGAGTAGTTGCGGTGGGGGGAGGCGGACGACGATCGTGCCGCCGGGCTCGCGGTGGACGTCGCCGGGTTTCAGGAGCGAGAGGTCGACGCCGGCGATCACATCGCCGGTGGAGTAAAGCGTCAGCTCGTCGCCGGCCAGCGCGTTCGGGATCAGGTCATACGTCTGCGTGACGGTGCTGATGCTGGCCACGCGCATCGTGGCCGTTTCCAGCCGATTCAGGTCACGGACGCGTGTGACGAGTGAGCCGATGTCAGCCATCTCCTCTTTGCGCGTTACGGCTGTGGTTGCTATCTGTTCGAGACGGTGCGCGACGTACCAGGCCGCGGCGGCGATGCCGAGGAGGATTACCAGCCCGACGGATGCGAGGAGCGCGACTGTCTGGCGTCTTGTCATGGATTCCACAATTCCATTTGCGTTTGGAATTTTCTGCTATCCTGTGTCATCCCGGTACGATTCAAGGAAGCATTCAAGCGGATGGGCCGCTTGCCTTCGGCCTCACTCACACCCCGCTATCCCTCCGCAGCCTCCACTGCTTCTCGATGTGTCCGGCGAAGCTTGATCTGCCGGTTTCGAGCCACTCCGTCAGCAGGTCGACGCTGATCTCGTCGAGCGAGTCGATGATCGACAAACTTGCGGCCTGCGCAACGCGCTCGATCGGCTTTTCCAGCAAGGCCACCACTTTCGCCGACCGGGTCAGACGCCAGGCCAGCTCCTCGTCGCGGTTCATCGCCAGGATGCGGCTGGCCGTCAAGGTGAGGAGAACGGCGGCGTTCCAATTCGTCGGGCGATCCCAGCGCGGCGGAATGACGAAGTCCGCGGCGTTGATCTCGCCGGCCAGTGCGGCGATGTGGCGTTCGGTGGCCAGCCGGATCGGGCCGAGGTCGGAGTGAAAAAGCATCTCGAAGTGATCGTCGCGCACCTCGCCGGTCAGCGATTGCGCCAGCGCGTTGCGCGCCGTGGCGTCCAGCTCAACCGGAACGCCGGCGAAGAACGACGCCTCATACGTCCTGGCCAGCTCGGCGAGTTGGGCGAGGGCCGCCAGATCGGTCGTCACCGGAAAAATGATCGGAATGACCACGCCCCATCGCAACCCGCGCTCTTTCGCCTCGGCGAAGAGAACGCCGAGACGCGCAAGCTCCAGCGGCCACGCGGCGATGGTGATCACCGCGTTGTCCGGAACCTGCCGCGGCAGCGCGCCGCGCGCGGAAACGAGCTGCATCGCCGCAACGTGCTGGCCGGCGCAGAACTGCAGCACGTCCTCGCCGCGTTCGAAGATGACTTCCGCGAACTCGGCGGCATCGATCAGCGCCGGCGCGTGCAGAGGATGCCGCGTCGTGCTGCGTTCCAGATCGTCGCGGACGTTGTCGCAGACCGAGACCTCGAAGCGCTCGGCGCAGGAAGCGCGCAGATCGAGGTAGTCGACGGCGATCGGCGCCGCGCGCCGGGGGCTGTACGGTGCGATGGTGGTGGCCGCCCAGTACGGCGGCTCCGGCACCTGTGTGCGCGTGATGCGCAAATGCGGCGTTTTCTTGTAGACGATCACGCCGCGACAGTGTATTCGCGTCTCAGCGCGCGATATACGGCGCGACGAGCGAACGGACGTACTTGGCGATCATGTCCAGCTCGAGATTCACGCGGTCGCCGACCGCGGCATCGCCTAGATTTGTACGGCGGAGCGTCTCCGGAATCAGCGCCGCGCCGAAGCTCGCGCCGTCGGGCTCGACGACAGTCAATGAAACCCCGTCGACGGCAATCGAGCCCTTGTCGACGATGAGCTCCGTGTACTCGGCCGGACAGCTCCACCGATAGACGGCGAAGTCGCCCTCGGGTGCGATCGACAGCAGCGTGCCGACGCCGTCAACGTGTCCCTGGACGAGATGCCCGCCCAGCCGATCGCCGAGGGCCATGGCGCGCTCGACGTTCACGCGCGTCCCGCCTGTCAGCGCCCCAAGTGTCGTGCGCGCGAGCGTTTCGTTGGAGACGTCGGTCACGAGGGTCCCGTCCTCCTGCGGCAGGACGGTCAAGCAGACGCCATTCACCGCCAGGCTCTCGCCGAGGGTGAACGGCTCGCTGTCCGTCGTGCGCAGCCGCAACCGCGCCCCCGACTCGAGGCGTTCGAGCGATTCGATGATGCCGCTGTGATTGATGATACCGGTGAACATGTGTAGTCCTAAGACGAAAGGCGAGGGAAGACGGTCGAAGAGGTGCCAGAAATCCGGGCTGGTGAGTGCTTCAAATTTCGCGGCTCTTACCCGCGCGGTGATCTGAGATGGACTTTTCGAAAAGCTTGTCGAGCTTGCCCGATGCCGCATCGCGTTCGATTTCGCGATCCCATGCTTCGGCTTCGCGTTCGTCAAGCCACACCCGAAGCTCCACCAGTTCCTCTGGGGAAAGCCGTTCGATCTCTTGTTCAAGCGCCTGAACTCTCGTCATCGTGACTCCACTCCCCACTGATTAGTTTGGCGGAGATCTTCGAGGATGAGGGCGATCGCCTCGGCCAGATTTTCACGAGCGGCCTCAGGGGAACGGCCCTGTCCATTCGCGCTTCGAATCTCCGGCGAGTAGGCGACAAACCATTCGTCGTCCTGCTCGATGATGGATGTGAACTCGTTGTGCGTGCAGTGATTCCGACCTAACTAACGGCCACGAATCCTCAAGCGCCGCAGTCGCCGTAGATTCGTTGCTTGGTGACGCCGCCATCCTTGGCCTTCACCGTAATATAACCTTCCTCCGAAGTACTTTCGGGTCCAGTTCTGATACTGGTCGTGGTCTTCGAAACTTCAAAGTCGTTGCTCGCGTAGATGTTTGTTACTCCGCCTCCGGTCGCCTTACTTTGTTTCGACAATTTGAGCTTGACAGTTTTGCCATTCAACATCATTACGGCGCTTCCGCCCATGTCTTCAATGAACACCGGCTTTCCGTTTCGCGTTGTGGAATATGAGCAGCCCGCACCGATTCCAAACTCATCCGGTATTTGGTTGAACGTTCCAATCGTGACCTGAGGCGGGGTACCTGCGTTGCTGATCCGTGCCAGCTGGGCTTCAACACTAGCCAGTCGTTTCTCGAGTTTCGCGATTCGTGCTTCGAGACCGCCGACTGTCGTTTGACCAAACGAGGCTCCGGTGAACAGTACGCTCAACACGACGGCGCAAACAACGCGAGAACGGCACATGTTGTCTCCTCATGGCTCGACTACCAGTTTGATCGGTGAAGATGATTCGGCACATCTCACCGATTCGTGATCGGAACTCACGGATAAGCAGTAATCATTACATCACTTCCCACCACCTCCACACCATCAAAACGAAAGCGATACGCGTCCGTCAACTTCGCGACGCCCTCGCCGCTGAAGATCGATGGCGCTTCCGCGCCGCCGATCACCATCGGCGCGATGAAGACGACCATCTTCTGCCACAGCCCTCGGCTGATGAATTCCGAGAGCACTTGTGAGCCCCCTTCGACGATCACCGAATGGATGCCGCGTTCGTACAAGTCAGCGAGAAGAGCGTCGAGGTTGGCATCATCGACGACGTGAATCGTCGCACCGCCGTCGGTGAGGACATGCGCGTCCGGCGGCACGATGCGGCGGCGGTCGAGGATGATGCGCGTCCAGCCGGCGCGTGCGGTGTTCCAGCCGAGGCGGCGGGTGAGGTGAGGGTTGTCGATGCGTACGGTGCCGCCGCCGGCGAGGATGGCGTCGTACTCCTCGCGCAGCTCCAGGCTCTTTTGGCGCGCGGCCTCGGAGGTGATCCATTTGCTTTCGCCCGTGACCGTGGCCAGTTTGCCGTCGAGCGTCATGCCGGCCTTCAGCAGCACGAAGGGGCGGCGGTGCGTGACGGCGTGAACGAAGGTCTCGTTGAGTTTTCGCGCCTCGTCTTCGAGAACCCCAGTGACGACTTCGATGCCGGCCTCGCGCAGTTTCTCGACGCCACCGGCGGCGGCCGAGTGCGGGTCGCGCATGGCCACGACGACGCGGGAGACGCCGGCGGCGATGATGGCGTCGGTACAGGGCGGTGTCCGGCCGTGGTGCGCACAAGGCTCGAGCGTGACGATCATCGTCGCGCCGCGGGCGTCGACGTTGCGTAGCGCTTCGATCTCCGCGTGCGCTTCCCCTGCTCTCTGATGCCATCCTTCGGCGATGACGGCGCCGTCGCGCACGATGAGGCAACCGACCATCGGATTCGGGCTGACGGAGTAGCGGCCGCGCGCGGCGAGCTCCAGCGCGCGGCGCATGAGGTCTTGCACGAGGGCGATTGTCCAACAAAAAAGCCGGCGATTGCTCGCCGGCTTTTCGTCGAACATGTTCGACGTGTGTTTACTGGGGTACGTGGATGAAGCGATACCCCGAGATCGCGGCGCCGCCGCGGCCCGCTGACGTCACGTAGATCCGCGCCGTCTGGCCGGGCTTGAGACGATCGATCGCCGCGCGGAACTGCGCGAGATTCGTAACCTTCTCGCCCTGCACTTCGCTGATCACCTCGCCCTCGCTGAGGACGTCGCCGGCCGCCGACACTTCCTTGACGCTCGTCACGACCACACCGGCGATGGTGTCGGATTGGCCGTACGTCTGGCGCAGTTGCGGCGTCAGCTCCTGAACCGACATGCCCAGCTTGTTGCGGGCAGGGGCGACCTCTTCGGTCTTCGGTGTATCCGTCTTGTCGGTTTCGAGTGTTCGCTCGATCGTCGAGGCGGTCAAGTTGCGGTGCTTGCCGTCGCGAATGACCGTCAGGTCGATCTTGCTGCCCACCGGCTGGTAGGAGATGTAGTCGATGAGGGCGCGGTTGCTGGTTATCGGGTGTTTGTCGGCTTCGATGATGACATCGCCCGGCTGGATGCCCGCCTTCGCTGCCGGTTTTCCTTCTTCGACCGTCTGGACGAGCGCGCCGCGCGTGTCGGGCGGAAGCTCGAAGCCCGCGCGAGCGTCTTCGGAGAGGTCGAGGATGCCCATGCCTAGGTAGCCGCGCGTCACCTTGCCCTGGCGGAGCTGCGGCAGGAGGCGCTTGGCCGTATTGATCGGAGTGGCAAAGCCGAGGCCCTGCGCGCCGCCGCCGCGGATGGCGGTGTTGATTCCGATGACCTCACCGTTGATGTTCATCAGCGGGCCGCCGGAGTTGCCGAAGTTGATGGCGGCGTCGGTCTGAATGAAATTCTCGAAGGAACGGGTCTGGTCGCTCAGCCCAAGGGCACGGCCTTTGGCGGAGATCACGCCGACAGTCAGCGTATTTTCGAACTGGTACGGGTTGCCGACGGCGAGGGCCCAGTCACCCTTGCGGATGCGGTCGGAGTCGCCGAGGGGAAGACTCGGCAGTGTCTGGCCGGCTTCGATCTTCAGAAGGGCGATGTCGGTGGCCGGATCGCGGCCGATGATCTTGGCCTCGCTGGTGTGTCCGCCGCTGCCGTTCTCGTCGGCGCCCCAGTGGACCTGAACCTTGCTGGCGCCGTCGATGACGTGGTTGTTCGTGACGATGTAACCATCCGGTGAAATGATGAAGCCCGAGCCGCCGGCGACCTGCTTGCGCTCGTCGTCTTCATCCGGCATCTTCCCGTGAGGGCTGCGCTGTCCGTTTGGGTTCGGGAAGAAGAATTCGAAGGGGTCACCTCCGAAGGGACTCTTATTGCGGAGGTCGCTCGTCTTGATGACCTCGGTCGACGTGATCGACACGACCGCAGGCATGACCCGTGCGGCGACGTCGGCGAATGACGGGATGGTCACCGAGACGGCCGGCACACCCCCCGAGGTGGTCTGGATCGCTGCTGACTGAGCGTTCGAGGTCCGCATCAGGCCGAGGTCGGCGCTGATGATGACACCGAACGCGACCGAAGCGATGATGATCGCGATCGTCGACAGAATGCGTTTAGTGGATGGATTCATATCGGTAGATGCTCCTTTGTTGCTGGTCATTTTAATGGTTGGGAGCGGCGCCATCCGGTTTGGATGCCGGCGTGGCCGCCGCTTTCAATCTGAGACGAATGAGCCGGCGAAATGTTTCGGGGGCGTTCGTTGCATGCTACGAAGAACACAGCCGGCCGTTGAACAGTTCCTTCCGGCACAAGAAAAGGCCCCGTTTCGGGGGCCTTGAGGGGCGAGTCGGGGACGATGGATCGTCAGACGACCGCGCGCCGGCCGACGATGAGGCGGTAGATGAAGAGCAGGACGATCGCGCCGATGATCGAGCCGATCCATCCCGCCGTCTGTTCGCTGTGGCCAAGCATCGAAGCGAGGAAGCCTCCGATGAACGAGCCGGCAATGCCGAGGAGGATCGTCACGATCCACCCACCAGGATCGCGTCCGGGCATGAGGAACTTGGCAATCGCGCCCACTACGAGGCCGAATAGAAGCCATCCGATGATGTTCATGGTTGTGTCTCCTTCAACAGGGTATGGATGAGCAACTAGAGTGCCAGTGTCGGGGGTCGGGTGTCGGGGGTCGGGTGTCGGAGAAAAGACACCCAGCCGCTAGGAGCATTCGTTCTCCGACCCCCGACCCCCGACAACCGGCCCCCGACCCCGCATCACGTACAATGCGCGCCGCATTTACCGAACAGGAGACAACATGGCTGGAAATCTCATCGATTACCGGGTGGAAAAAGGGGTGGCGATCCTCGAGCTGAACGATCCCCCGGCGAACACCTACACCTACGAAATGAACAAGGAGCTCGATACGTGCATCCTCACTGCGCGCATGGACGACGAGGTCTACGTGATCGTGCTTCGCGGCGCGGGCGATAAGTTCTTCTCCGCCGGCGCGAACATCAAGATGCTCTCGGAGGTCACCCCGCAGTTCAAGTACTACTTCTGCCTCCACGCGAACGAAACCCTGAACCGTCTCGAGCAGACGCCGAAGCTGGTCATCGCCGCGCTGAACGGCCACACCGTCGGTGGCGGTCTGGAAATCGCCATGGCCGCCGACATCCGCATCGCCCTGCAGGGCGGAGGGAAGTGCGGCCTGCCGGAAGTGACCCTCGGCGTCCTCCCCGGGACGGGCGGCACGCAGCGCCTGTCGCGCCTGGTCGGGAAGACGAAGTCGATCGAGCTGATGATCGAAGGCGGCCTCTTCGAATTCGAGGAAGCGCTCCGCCTCGGCGTGATCAACTACCTCTGGCCGGCCGAGCAGGACGGCAAGAAGTGGTGGGACCGCGTCATGGAGTACGCGCAGAGCTTCTGCCCGCCGAACAAGGCCTCACGCGCCGTCGGCCGCATCAAGCGCGCGGTGCAGAGCGGATGGGAAGTTCCCTTCGAGTCGGCGCTGGCAATCGAGCGCGAACTGCAGCAGCAGCTTTTCCAGAGCGAGGATGCGAAGGAAGGGCTCAGCGCCTACAACCAGAAGCGGAAGCCCGCGTTCAAGGGAAAGTAGTACAATCTCTGAATCGCACAGAAGTGACAACGGACGGCGCGGCCTCAGGTCGCGCCGTTTTGTTTTGGAGGGGATTTGATGAAGGTGATGTGCCATCGAACAAAGGACGGCGCGGCCAAATGGCCGCACCGTCTCCCTTTGGGGGGCGGATGAAGACTTCAACGCTGTTAGCTCTGATCTGTACGGTCGCGCTTTCTGCGGAGGCGGCCACTCTCACACCCGGCCCATGTCCCGCCGGTCCGCTCTTTTCACTCGGAACGGCGACCAGCGTCGTTGTAGCGTTCCGAGACACACGGCCGGCGGCGACGATCTTCGGCACACCGACGTTCGCGATTGCCGGCAACTCGATCACTGTTGAGCGGCGTAACGACGGCCTCGGCGGTGGCGATGCCTGCGCGTCGGATTCCGTCGATCTCGGATCGCTGGCGGCCGGCGCGTACGAGCTGACGTGGAACGATCAGATGCCGGGCGGCACACGGACGACGACATACAAGTTCTTCGTCGGGCTCCCGGTTTCATTCGACGATTACCTCCAGCCGAGCGTCATCGCCCCTGTTGCCCCGCTCATCACTGGGACGTCTGTCCGTCTAATCGTGAACTGGTGCACGCTCGGCCAGGCTGTCATCGGAGCACCGGTGGCCGACGTGACCGACGGCACAATCCATGTGACGCAGGGCATAACGGCAGACAGCGGTCCGCTGGGTGCGTGCGCGCTCCATCTGATCGACTTCGGCAACCTTCCTGCGCGACGATACGACGTGGCCTTCAGTCGACGGACCGTTGCGCCTACGAACATCTTCAACGAGTCTGCGGCCGTTGCATTCATCGTGCAGCGGCCGGCGCCCTCCTCCGTTTGCGTAGGGCTTCCGGTTGCCGTCACTGTCATGGCAGACGGAACGGCGCGTCTCCACTTCGAGGACGTGCGAGGCGGCTACGATCCAGCGTTCGGGCCGCCCTCGGTCGTCGATATCCGCGCCGGGGTGATCAAGATCGAGCAGCTGCTGGCCGACAGCGGTAACTATCTCCTGCCGGGTGCCGCGCCTACGCACGACATTTGTCACGCGGAGGAGTTCAATCTCGACGTTCTTCCAGCGGGTTCGTACACGATCGACTGGGAGTATCTCGCCACCCTGGCCGGGAATGGCGTTTATCGCCTCGAGTCTCGAAACGAATTCGTTTGGTCAGGATCAGAAGTGCTCTGTAGCGATTCAGGGAAGTTCGCGACAGATCCGGTCGTGCCGGTCGCCGGAAGGCCGATCGTGCTGTCGCTGACGCGCATGTACGCGCCGGGCTTTATTGCGCCGACCACCGTTTCGATCAAAGGCAATGAGATTACGGTCTCTGATTACGTCGATACCGAAGGGCCCGTTGGACCGCCACCATCGCCGCGCTGCCAGACGACTTCCGCGACACTTGCCTCACTCCCGGCAGGCGAATACGTCGTTCACTGGAAGGTGATCGACTTCGGTATCACGACCGACGTCGGCACGTTCACCTTCGCCGTCGTCGCTCCGCAGGGTCGCAGGCGCGCTGCTCGGTGATATTGGCCGGGTGCCTGAAGACCCTTTTGCTTTTGGAGGGCGAACAGACGGAACCGTATCGGCGCCGAACGCGATCACGACGACTCTGACGGCGATCCAGCGGGGCAGGATCCAGTACAACCAGAAGCGCAAGCCGCAGTTTGCCGGAAAGTTGTAGTATCTCCGCATTGCACAGAAGTGATACCGGACGGCGCGGCCTTAGGTCGCGCCGTTTTTTATGGGGGATTTCATGAAAGCATTGAAGATCGCCGCCGCCATGTTGATGGTTTCCGGACTCGCCTCGGCTGCCCCGTGTATCCTGGGCGTTACCGTTCAGCCCGATTCCCCTGTTGCTGGTCAGCCCGCTGCGCTTTCCTACTCAGCGCCCTATCTCGGCTTCATCCTGGCGCCCTCCATCGCCATCGACGGGAATCAGATCACCATTGATCAACCGACCGTTCATGCCGATCCGGTCTCTCTCGACGACGTTCCGTGCGGGCAAAGGCTCGTCCAGCTCGGGACTCTCTCAGCCGGCTACTACGGCGTGACGATTCATTTGAGCAGCTCCGCGCCCATATCCGGATCGTTCGTCGTCAGGCCCGAGGCGGCGAACTGCAGGGATGCAGGAGCGTTCGCAACAGAACCGGCCACTCCTGTCGCTGGAAGGCCGGTAGTGCTGTCGCTCACGCGCATGACCGCGATTAGCTTTCTCGCGCCGTCCGTTTCGGTCACAGGCAATCAGATTACTGTTTACGACC